>NZ_CP080531.1:3063750-3395625 GCF_024746835.1 Mesorhizobium sp. AR02
GGGAGATTAGCAGTTTCTGCGCCGCGCTCACCCTATATCGGCGGAGATTGGCGAAAGCCGAGATGACAGCTGATCTCCCTCCTTGCGGGGGAGATGGCCGGTAGGCCAGAGGGGGGTGCTGGCCCGCCGACGTTGACGGTTGGATGAGCACTCCTAGACCACAAAAAAATCCTCGATGCGCTGCTTGGCCCCAAGCAGCGCCGGCAGGATTTCCCGCTCCATCTCGGCGACGGTGAACCGCGCCGACTGGGTCGAGACGTTGATGGCCGCGACCGTGCTTCCCGAGCGGTCGCGGATCGGCACGGCGATGGAGCGCAGGCCGAGTTCCAGTTCCTCGTCGACGATGGCAAAACCGTCCACCTTCGCCTTGCCGATTGCGCCGGCCAGGAGCTTGATGTCGGTGATCGTCTTCGGCGTCCGTCTCTCGATGGCCGCCTGGTGCAGAAATTTGTCGAGTTCTTCTGGCGTCAGGCCGGCGAGCAGCATGCGCCCCATCGAGGTGCAATAGGCGGGCAGCCTGGTGCCGACATCGAGCGACACGCTGAGGATGCGGCGGCCGGGAATGCGGGCGACATAGACGACATCCTGGCCCGACAGGATCGCCGCCGAACAGGCCTCGTTCAACTGTGCAGCGACCGCCCGCATGATGGGCGCAGTGAAGCTCCACAGCGAGCCGCCACCGAGCCAGGTGCGGGCAACGGTCAGCAGGCGCGGCGACAGCGAGAAACTACGGCCGTCCTGAGTGGCATAGCCGGTGGCGACAAGGGTCAGCAGGAAGCGGCGGGCGCCGGCACGGGTCAGGCCGGCTTCCTCGGCCATTTCAGTCAGCGTCATGCCGGTGGGATGGCGGGCCAGGATCTCCATGACGGCAAGGCCGCGCTCGAGCGAGCCGACATGGTCACGGGAAGCGGCTTCTTCGTCCATCTCACCTTCCGCCAAACGACATCGTCGCCAGGATTGACTCCGGGCCATACGATAGCCTAGAAAGTATCCTATGTAAAACAATTGTTCGGAATACGAACTTTTTGAATCCGGAGCCCGATCGATGGTCAAGTTCCTGCCGCTCAAACAGGCCGTGGCCGAGAATTTGAACAATGGCGACTCCGTCGCCTTCGAGGGCTTCACCCATCTGATCCCGACAGCGGCCGCGCATGAGGCGATCCGCCAGGGATTTCGCGACCTGACCCTGATCAGAATGACGCCGGACCTGATCTACGACCAGATGATCGGCATGGGCATGGCGAAGAAAATCGTCTTCTCCTATGTCGGCAATCCCGGCGTCGGGCTGCTGCGGCGCGCCCGCGACGCCATCGAGAACGGTTTTCCCCGACCGCTCGAGGTTGAGGAACACAGCCATGCCGGCATGGCCAACGCCTATGAGGCGGGCGCGGCCGGTCTGCCCTGCGCGGTGTTTCGCGGCTATCGTGGTGCAGGCTTGGCCACGGTCAATCCAAACATCAAATCGATCTCTTGTCCGTTCACCGGCGAGGTGCTGGCGGCCGTGCCTTCGATCCGGCCTGACGTCACCTTCATCCACGCGCAGAAGGCCGACAGACAAGGCAATGTGCTGGTCGAAGGCATTATCGGCATCCAGAAGGAAGCCGTGCTGGCGGCCAGGCGCGCGGTGGTGACGGTGGAGGAAGTGGTCGACAATTTCGACGATCTGCACCCCAATTTGACCGTGCTGCCGCGCTGGACCATAGCAGCGATATCGGTCGTGCCCGGCGGCTCGCACCCTTCCTACGCGCACGGCTACTACGCGCGCGACAACGCCGCCTATCTCGAATGGGACGACATCGCCGCCGACCGCGAGAAATTCCAGGCGTGGATGCAGGCGAATGTCATCGAGAAGAGCGCTGACGATTTCGCCGCACGCGTCGACCATCTGAGGAAAGCGGCATGAGCGACAATCAGAACCCTTTGGGCTTCACCCCCAACGAGATGATGACCATTGCCGCCAGCCGTGCGCTGAGGAATGACGATGTCTGTTTCGTCGGCATTGGCGCGCCATCCGCCGCCTGCAATGTGGCGCGGCTGACGCATGCGCCTGATGTCACGCTGATCTATGAGAGCGGCACGATCGGTACAGCACCTGACGTGCTGCCGCTGTCGATCGGCGATGGCGAATTGTGCGAGACCGCCGTCACCACCGTCGCGGTGCCGGAAATGTTCCGCTACTGGCTGCAGGGCGGCCGTATCTCGATCGGTTTCCTGGGTGCCGCACAGCTCGACAAGTTCGGCAACATCAACACCACGGTCATCGGCGACTACTTCCATCCCAAGACCAGGCTGCCCGGCGGCGGCGGTGCGCCGGAGATCGCGACCTCGTCGAAGGAGATTTACATCACCATGGCGCAGACCAAGCGCGGCATGGTCGAGAAGATCGACTTCTTCACCTCCTTCGGCCATGGCGAGGGCGGCGACCACCGGAAGCGCCTCGGCATCGACACCGCCGGGCCGACGCTGCTGATCACCGATCTCGCCATCTGGAAGCCGGATCCGGTGACCAAGGAATTCACCGTCGTGTCGATGCACCCCGGCGTCACCCGCCAGCAGGTGCAGGACAGCTGTGGCTGGGCGGTTAAGTTCGCCGAGGCGCTTGACGAAACACCGGCGCCAAGCGAACTCGAACTCAAGACATTGCGCGACCTGCAGGCCCGCACCAAGGCGGCGCATGAGGGGACCGGAAAAGCAAAGGCTGCATAACATGGCCGAGGCCTATATCTGCGACTACATCCGCACGCCGATCGGCCGCTTTGGCGGTTCCTTGTCCTCGGTACGTGCCGATGATCTCGGCGCCATACCGCTGAAGGCGCTGGCCGAGCGCAATGCCGGCATCGACTGGCAGGCGGTCGACGATGTCGTCTATGGCTGCGCCAACCAGGCCGGCGAGGACAACCGCAACGTGGCGCGCATGGCGCTGCTGCTGGCCGGCCTGCCGAAGGAAATCCCGGGCTCGACGGTCAATCGCCTGTGCGGTTCCGGCATGGATGCGCTGACCATCGCCGCGCGCGCCATCAAGGCCGGCGAGGCCGAACTGCTGATCGCCGGCGGCGTCGAATCGATGAGCCGCGCTCCCTTCGTCATGCCCAAGGCCGACACGGCTTTCTCGCGCAATGCCGAGATTTACGACACCACCATCGGCTGGAGGTTCGTCAACCCGCTGATGAAGAAGCAGTATGGCGTCGATTCGATGCCGGAAACCGGCGAGAACGTGGCGGAAGAGTTCGCCATCTCCCGCGCGGACCAGGATGCCTTTGCCGTGCGCAGCCAGGACAAGGCGGTCGCGGCGCAAGCCAACGGCCGGCTAGCCAAGGAGATCACGGCGGTGACGATCCCGCAACGCAAGGGCGATGCGGTCGTCGTCTCGAAGGACGAGCATCCCCGCGCCGGCACCACGGTCGAGGCACTGGCCAAACTGCCGACGCCATTCCGCCAGGGCGGCACGGTGACCGCCGGCAATGCCTCCGGTGTCAATGACGGCGCGGCGGCGCTGATCGTTGCTTCGGAAGCGGCGGTGAAGAAATACGGGCTGACGCCGATCGCCCGCATCCTCGGCGGGGCCGCCGCCGGCGTTGCGCCGCGCATCATGGGCATCGGTCCGGCGCCGGCGACGCAAAAACTGTGCGCGCGGCTTGGCCTGACGCCAAAGCAGTTCGATGTCATCGAGCTCAACGAAGCCTTTGCCTCGCAAGGCATCGCCGTGCTGCGCCAGCTCGGCATTGCCGAGGATGCGCCGCACGTCAACCCGAATGGCGGCGCCATCGCGCTCGGCCATCCCTTGGGCATGTCGGGCGCGCGCATCTCCGGTACGGCGGCGCTGGAGCTGCGCGAACGCGGCGGCCGTTATGCGCTGGCCACTATGTGCATCGGCGTCGGCCAGGGCATCGCCATCGCGCTCGAGCGGGCCTGAGCAAATCGCTCTCTTGGCTGAGCCAGCAGAGCGGATACGATCGCAAATTTGACCATGTGGACAAAAGTCCAGACCCGTTCCATAGTTCCCCCCGTCTGATTTTTAGAACGGTCGGCTCGACACGGCTGTCAAACAGAGGGGCACGCAATGGAAAACCGGAAGAACAAATTTCAATCGACACGCGAAGGGCTTTCGCGGCGCAATGTGCTGGAACTCGGCGCGCTTGGCCTGGCTGCCGCGATGCTGCCGGGCGCCGCCTTCGCCAAAGACAAGAAGCTGAAAGTGGCGGCGATCTTCGCCACGCCGATCGAGGAGCCATGGGACAACCAGATCCATGTCGCCTTGCAGAAGGCCGAGAAGGAACTCGGCATCGAATACAAATGGTCGGAGAAAGTGCAGACCGCCGACTTCAGCCGCGTCATGCGCGAATATGCGCAAGGCGGCTATCAGCTGGTGCTGGGCGACGCCTTCGCCGCCGAACGTGAATCGCGCCGCACGGCAAAACAGTTCCCGAAGACAGCCTGGCTGTTCGGCTCCGGCGCTGGTCCGGCGGAACCCAATTTCGGCGTCTTCGACAACTGGATCCATGAGCCCGCCTATCTCTCGGGAATGATCGCCGGCAAAATGTCGAAATCGGGCACGGTCGGCGCCGTGGCGGCGATGGGCATTCCGGAAGTGAACCGGCTGGTCAACGCCTTCTTCGCCGGCGCCAAGGAGGTCAACCCGAACATCAAGAAGAAGGTCGCTTTCATCGGCTCCTTCTTCGATCCGCCCAAGGCCAAGGAAGCGGCGGTGGCGCAGATCGACGCTGGCGTCGACGTCATCTATGCCGAGCGCTTCGGCGTCATCGAGGCGGCGGTCGAGAAGAAGATCTACGCCATCTCTAACATGTCGGACCAGTCGAGCCTCGGCCCCGATACGGTCATCACCGGCCCGGTCTGGGACATGTATCCGACGGTCGAGCAGGCGATCAAACTGGTCAAGGCCGGCGTCTACACGGCGCAGGACTATGGCGATTTCTCGCGCATGGCCAAGGGCGGCTCCTATCTCGCCCCCTACCACAAGTTCGACAAGACGCTGCCGGCGGATGTCAAGGATCTGGTCGAGAAGAAGAAGGCCGAGATTCTTGAGGGCAATTTCCGCGTCGACGTGGATGAGAACACGCCCGTTTCGGACTAGGCTTGCTTACCCTCCCCCTTGTGGGGAGGGTCGATCCGCGGAGCGGATCGGGGTGGGGTCGGCGCCGCACCCCCACCCCGTCTCACGATCTTCTTCGCTACGATCATAAGCCGACCCTCCCCACAAGGGGGAGGGTAAGAGACGCGCCATCTCATCGGAGCATTCTGACCATTGTCCGCCCCACTCATCGAAATGCGCGGCATCACCAAGAGCTTTGGCGCCGTCAAGGCGAACGAAGCCGTTGATCTCAGCGTCGCGCCTGGCGAAATCCTCGGCCTGCTCGGCGAGAATGGCGCCGGCAAGACGACGCTGATGAACGTGCTGTTCGGCGCCTATGCGCCGGATGCCGGCGAAATCCTCATCCAGGGGCGGACCGTGCGGATCACCAGTTCGGCCGATGCGCTGGCCGCCGGTATCGGCATGGTGCACCAGCATTTTCATCTGGCACCACGGCTGACGGTGCTGGAGAACCTGCTCATCGGCATCCCGGGCAAATCGGGGCGGATCGATCGCGCCGGCGGGCTGGCGCGGCTAGCGGAAATCAGCCGCCAGCATGGGCTGACGCTCGATCCCGACCTGCCGGTCTCGGCGTTGTCGGTCGGCGAACAGCAGCGGCTCGAAATCGTCAAGGCGCTGTTTCGCGGCGCGAAACTCTTGATCCTCGACGAGCCGACCGCGGTGCTGGCGCCGAGCGAGGTTGACGGGCTGTTCTCGGCGTTGCGGTCGATGGCCGCGCAGGGCCTCGGCATCATCTTCATCTCGCACAAGCTCAACGAGGTGCGGGCGCTCACCCATCGCTGCACGGTGCTGCGGCTTGGCCGTGTCGCCGGCCGCGTCGACGACCCGGCCAACACGACATCGGCCGCCATGGCGCAACTGATGTGCGGCCACGAGATCGTGCCGCCAGCAAGGGGGCCATCGACGCCGGGTGCTGATGTGCTGACGCTAGATGGCATTTCCACCTCGCACCATTCTGGCACGGCGCTGCGCGACGTGTCGCTTGCCGTTCGCGCCGGCGAAATCCTCGGCATTGCCGGCGTGTCGGGCAATGGCCAACGGGCGCTGGCCGAAGTGATTTCCGGCGTGCGCGTACCCGATGCCGGCCGGATGACGATTGCGAGCCAGAAGGTCATCCGGTTTTCGCCGCGCGAGGTGCAGGCGCTCGGCCTCGGCCGCATCCCGGAAGACCGCATGACCACCGGTCTGGTCACCAATTTGCCGCTCGCCGATTCCATGGTGCTGCCGCGCATCGGCACCGCCGCGTTCAGCAGCAAGGGCCTGCTCAAGCCGGATGCGATCCGCGCCTTTGCCGAACAACAGATCAAGGCCTATGACATCAGGTGTCCCGGGCCTATGACCCGTGCCGGCGCGCTGTCCGGCGGCAATCTGCAGAAGGCGCTTTTGGCGCGCGAGCTCGCTTTCGACCCGAAGGTTTTGATCGTCTCGCAGCCGACGCGCGGCCTCGACATCGGTGCGGCGCGCTTCATCCACGAAAAGTTCCTCGATATGCGGGCCAAGGGCTGCGGCATCATCGTCATTGGCGAGGATCTGGAAGAATTGCTGGTGCTCTGCGACCGCATCGCGGTGATGTATGAGGGCCGCATCGTCGGCACGCTCGACAGCGCCGATGCGACGATCGCGCGGCTCGGCCTGCTGATGACCGGGGCGGAGGGGCACGGCTGATGTTTCGCCTGGAAGTCCGGACGTCAACGCCCGCCTGGTTCAACCTGGCTTTGCCACTGCTGGCGATCGCGGCGACGCTTGTGCTGTGCAGCGGCCTGATCGCTCTGGCTGGCGCCGGTGTGCTCGAATCCTACGGCGTCATGTTCACGGCTTCGCTCGGCGACAGCTACGCCATCACCGAAACGCTGGTGCGCGCGGCACCGATGATCTTCACCGGGCTAGCGGTCGCCGTCGCCTTCCGGGCAAAATTCTGGAACATTGGCGCCGAGGGGCAGCTGCTCGCCGGTGCGGTCGCCAGCTGCCTTGTTGGTGCGATCCCGATGCCGGGACCGCTCGCCATGCCGTTGATGGCAATCGCCGGTGCCGCCGCCGGCGCCGCCGTTGCGCTGGTGCCGGCGACGCTGCGGGTGAAATTCAAGGTGGACGACGTCGTCAGTTCGCTGCTGCTCAACTCGGTCATCTACTACGCGCTGATGGCGCTGATCGAGGGGCCGTGGAAGGATAGCTTCAGCGGCTATCCGATCTCGCCGCCGATCGAGGATTCGGCCAATTTCCCGGTGCTCATCGAAGGCACGCGGCTGCATCTTGGTGTCATCGTGGCGCTGATCGCCGCACCCTTGATCTGGTTCCTCATCGCGCGCACGACGCTTGGTTTCAGGATCAGGGTCACTGGCGAGAACCCGGAGGCGGCCAGATATGGCGGCATCCATGTCGAACGCGTGCTGATCTCGACCGCGCTGTTGTCTGGCGCGCTGGCGGGGCTCGCCGGCGTCGGCGAAGTCGGCGGCGTGCATTTCCAGGTGATGAGCGACATCTCGCCGGGCTACGGCTATTCCGGCATCGTCGTTGCCATGCTGGCGCGGCTCAACCCGCTCGGCGTCGTGCCGGCGGCGATCTTCCTGGCCGCCGTCATGACCGGTGCGGAGGCGATGTCGCGCGCCACCGGCGTCCCGGCCTTCCTCAGTGATGTGATCCAGGGCACGGCGCTGCTTGCCATGCTGGTGGCGCTGCTGTTCACCGCCTATCGCGTCCGCCGCGTCGGGGCTGCCCGATGAGCGCGGTGTTCGAACAGATCTTTCAGGTCGGCTTCCTGGCCGCCATCATCCGTATCGCCACGCCTTTGGCCTTTGCCACGCTCGGCGAAATGTTTTCCGAGCGGGCCGGAGTGCTGAATCTCGGCATCGAAGGCATCATGCTGCTCTGCGCGATGACCGGCTTCACCGCGACCAGCCTCAGCGGCAGCCTTTGGCTCGGCGTGTTGGTGGCGGTGCTGACCGGCATGCTGATGGGCGCGTTGCATGCGCTGTTCACGGTAGCGCTCGGCCTCAGCCAGCATGTCTGCGGCATTGGCGTCACGCTGTTCTCGTCGGGCCTCGCCTATTTCCTCTATCGGCTGATCTTTGGCCAGCAATCGGTGCCGCCTGCTATCAAGGGGTTTCAGACACTGCCGATCCCCGTCCTCTCCGACATTCCGGTGCTTGGGCCGGCAGTGTTCAACCAGTTCGCGCTCGTCTACATGGCAATCATTGCCATCCCGCTCGCCGCCTTCGTGCTCTACCGCACGCCCTGGGGCCTGTCGGTGCGCATGGTCGGCGAGAACCCGCGCGCGGCGGATTCCGCCGGTGTCAGTGTCATTGCCACCCGATTCCAGGCCGTCATCCTCGGCGGGGCATTGATGGGGCTCGCCGGCGCCTTCCTGTCGATGGCGCAGTTCAACGCCTTCACCTTCGGCGTCGTCTCCGGGCGCGGCTGGGTGGCGATCGCGCTGGTCGTGTTCGGGCGCTGGGATCCGTGGCGCTCGGCGGGTGCGGCGCTGCTGTTTGCCTTTGTCGATGCCTTGCAGCTGCGCATGCAGGCGAGCGGGCTCGGCCATATCCCCTACGAAGCGTTCCTGATGCTGCCCTTCATCTTCACCATCGTCGCGATGGCGATCATGTCGCGCAACGCGGTGGCGCCGTCGGCGTTGTTGAAGCCGTTCCGGCGGGAGGAGCGTTAGCAAGGCTTGGGTTCCTCGCCCCCGCCATGGGCGGGGGAGAGGTGGCCGCGAAGCGGTCGGAGAGGGGGCCTGCGACGCTGGCGAGCTTTCTCCGATACCTGTAGAGGTCGAGCCATTCCCCCTCTCCGTCTCGGCTTCGCCGAGCCACCTCTCCCCCACATTCGTGGGGGCGAGGAACCTGGACCTTGGGACGCTTCACATCGCCGTAAAACCATTATCCACGAACAGGTGCGCGCCGTTGACGAAGCTAGACTCGTCACTGGCAAGATACAGCGCGGCCTTCGCCACCTCCTCCGGCTCGCCAATTCGCCCCTGCTGTGCCGCCAATGCCGCGTCGGAAACATCGACGCCGAGCTTGCCCAAATCGGCGACCTCGCGCAGGCCGTGCGGTGTGCGGATGAAACCGGGGCAGACGGCGTTGCAGCGGATGTTGCGGTCGCGGAATTCGACCGCGATGGCGCGCGCGAACATGTGGCAGGCGCCCTTGGTGGTATCGTAGAGCACTTCCATCGGTGTGGCCGCCACAGCCGAGATCGACGAGGTGCAGACGATCGAGCCGCCGCCGGCCGCGATCATGCCGGGCAGCACCGCGCGCGTCATCAGGAACATCGAGCGGACGTTGACGGCATGCAGCCAGTCCCATTCCTGCACCGTCGTCTCCAGGAACGGCTTTATCACGATGGTGCCGGCATGGTTGAACAGCACGGTGACCGGCCCGAGCTTTTCCGTCGCCCCTCTCACCGCCGCCTCGACCTGCGCCTCGTCGGACACGTCGGCGACAAAATGCTCGGCGACATGGCCGCGCGCGCGTATCGCCGCGGCGGTTGCGGCGGCGGCCTCGCCGTTGCGGTCGATGATCGCCACCTTGGCGCCTTCGGCGGCGAACAGCTCCGAGGCCGCCCCGCCCATTCCCGTCGCGCCGCCCGAAATGATGGCGACCTTGCCGGCCAGTCTTTCGCCCATTTTATTCCCCTGTTCGACCCATTTCGCGTTTGCTTGTTGGGTGATGCTACCGCGTCCGCACTAGGCAGCCAATGGACGAATGGGTGCCGCGGAAACAAGGACATAGGGTCCATTCGGGCGTGATTGGAGCAGTGCCAATGGCCCTGCCGATAGATCGCGTGACGAGCGATCCCAGCAATTCACGACCAACTTAACATCCGAAATGAGAAAATTATTCTGCCTATCGCTTAAAAATAGCAATCGACAAAGTCTACAAGTTTTATAGATTAACGGGCGAGACGGAGGTCGATATGTCCTATATCCAGAACGCTCAGACTGACAGCAGCGGCCAGAGGCTGGCCAATGCCCAGACCTTTCGCCCGGCCTATGCCGGAGCTTTCGCCTATCTCGTCTTTGCCCTTGCGTTTGTGTTCACCGGGGCCGTCGTCCTGGGGCTCATTCCCTAAGTCACCAGATCGACAGGGGTTAGTTTCCCCGTCTTCAGGCAATCGGAGTTGAATGAACCGGATCCCGGTGCGTTTGCGCGCGACCGTGGTTCGAAGTTTATCGCATCCATGATTCCAGCGATGGAGGAGATGACAATGCCGATCGAATTCACGCATGTCCCCGGCAAGACCGCCGATGCCGCCATTCCGTTTTTCTACGACTTTGCCGAGACGGCGACCAAGCTCGGGCTGATCGAGGGCGGCGGCTTCCAGAAGATCGTCGTCGACGATTCGGCCGGTCTGCTGACCAATATGGATCTTGCCGCCCAGGTGCTGGATCGTACTGCCTCGCTGGAGGTCGTGCTGACCCACTGGGCGGGCGTCGTCGAACCGACCGTGGCGGCCCGCCAGCTGGCTTCGATAGATCGAAAGAGCGGCGGACGGCTGGCGCTCAGGATGATCAGCGAGCCGTTGAACGATGACGACGCAGAGTCACGCCCGGTCGGGCACACGGTCATCTGGCAGCGTATCGACGAATATCTGGTACTGCTCAAGCGGCTATGGTCGAACGACCGGCCTTTCGACCATGAAGGCGCGTTCTACAGCATCAAGGGCGGCTATGTGCCGCGCAAGGGACCGCACGGCGCCGACCTGACCATCCGCATGGGTGGACAGTCCGGAACGGCACTGAAAGTGGCCGGCCGGCATGCGGATGTCTTCGAACTGGCGCCGGGCTCGATCGATGAGGTCCGGCAGCTGATGGAGCGCGTGCGTGGTGCTGCCGCCGAACATGGCCGGAGCGGCAAGCTGCGCTTCGCGCTTCCGGTCCGGATCCACCGCGGCGCTGCCGCCACGGGCCAAAAGGCGGTCGACCTGTCCGGGCCGCCGGCTCAGGTCGCTCTGTCGCTGCTTGCCTATGCCGGGCTCGGGATCGATGAATTCATGATCGTCGGCGTCGATACGGCGCGCGAAATCGCGACAGTCGGCCGGGAAACGATCGCCTTGCTGCGCAACTCCCTGGCGCGCCGCGAGCATGATGCTTTCCAGCCGGGGGCCTATGCGCCGCGCGCCGGGTTGGAGACGCGGGCAACGGGCTGAGGCCCGATCAATCGTCTGTTGCGTCACGCCTGTCGCCAAGCCGCGACAGGCCGTCGATGACGGCGGCTGAATCGGCCAGCGCGCCGAAGACGCCGTCCTCCACCGTCACCATGTGCAGCGCCGCCTCGTGGGCTCGTCTGTCGCCGCTGGCGCAGGCATCCGAGACCGTCAGGCACTGGAAATTGCGGTCGCAGGCCTCGCGCAGCGTGGTGTGGACGCAGACATCGGTCGTGCATCCGGAAAACATCAGATGCGTGATGCCTTGGGCGCGCAGCACAAGCTCGAAATCCGTATAGGTGAAGGCGCTGTTGCAGGTCTTGTCGACGATGATGTCATCAGGTGCGACATCGATCTCCGGGACAATCTGGAATCCGGCGCCCGAGCGCAGCAGGATGTCGGTGCCGTCGAGACCGGAGCGCTTGCGGCGCCATTTCTCGTAGGGCGTCATGTCGGCCATGTCGGCGCGGTAGCCCTGCCTAGTGTGGATGACCCTCACGTCGGCCCTGCGCGCGGCTGATATCAGCCGGTTCACGGTGGGCAGGATCGCCCGCAGCGGCGAGGGATCATATCCCTGTTTGGCGAAGTATCCCGTCGTCGACAGAAAGTCCTGCTGCAGGTCGATGACGACCAGCGCCGTGTTTTCCGGCACCAGCCTGCCATCATAGGGGAAGTCGAAGGGCGTTGCCTTGATCATTGGTGGTTCTCTCCTCACTGATCATGAGGCCCATCCTGACCGGCCAAGTTGCAGCCGTCCACCCAGGCGGCAGCCAACGCGACGAAGCAAGATGCCGGGGTGTCATGTCGCCGCCGACAGATGCCGCAGTCGCGGACCGACCCGTTGTCGGCACGCCACGACGATTTGTTGATTGTTGCAGTCATCTTCAATGTTGACTAGTAAGGTCATGTTTCATAGTCAACCGGGCATTGGACTGCCGAGGCCAGAAATTGGAAATGCGGGCGGCCGACCTGGAGAAAACCATGACCGTGGCTGGAGCTGAGACTGCCTTTCATATCGACGCGGTGCGGTTTGCCGTCGGCGAGCGGACGCTGCTCGGTCCGGTCTCGCTCGAATTGCAGCGCTCGCGCGTCTATGGGCTGATCGGCCACAATGGTTCGGGCAAGTCGACGCTGATCAAGCTGCTGGCCCGCCAGCAGCCGGCAAGCTCGGGCGCCATCACCTTCGCCAGGCGGCCGTTGCCGCAATGGGGCGCCCGTGAGCTCGCCCGCGCGCTCGCCTATCTGCCGCAGACGACGCCGGCGGCAACGGGCCTCACGGTGCGCGAACTGGCGACGCTCGGCCGCTACCCCTGGCATGGCGCGCTTGGCCGGTTCAGCGGGGAAGACAGACGGCATGTCGAGGAGGCGCTTGTGCTGACCGACATGGACGGTTTCGCCGACCGGCTGGTGGACGAATTGTCCGGCGGCGAGCGGCAGCGCGCCTGGCTTGCCATGCTGGTGGCGCAGAATGCCGGCGTCATGCTGCTCGACGAGCCGATCTCGGCGCTCGACATCGCCCATCAGGTCGAGGTGCTGGGGCTGGTCAAGGAACTCAGCCGCAAACGCGACCTCTGCGTCGTCGTCGTGCTGCACGACCCCAACATGGCGGCGCGCTACTGCGACGAACTGATCGCGCTCAAGGACGGCAAGCTTTTGACCCGCGGCACGCCTGGCGAAATCATGCGGGGCGACGTGCTGAAAGGCATTTTCGGCGTCGAGATGGGCGTGTTCGCGCACCCGGTCACCGGCCAACCCGTCGGCTATGTGCAGTGACGAGATTTGATGCGGTGGCGGAAGCGGCTGGCCGCTGTGGGAACAAGGAAGAAGCTGTTGTCTAGAACCAGTTTGTTGGCGGCGTTGGTCGCATCGGTGATCCTGGCAGGCGGCAACGCCACGGCCCAGGAACAACCGGCCGGCGCTGCCCCGGCGATCGCGGCCCCTGCCGCACCGGAGCCCGCCACGCCAGCGCCCGCAACATCGAAGCCCACCACACCGGCGGCCGCAGCACCGGCCACCATGTCGCCCGCGCAGCCAGCCGGCCAGCCGGGCACGGCAGCGCCGGCCGGGGCAGCATCTTCGGCGCCGATGGAGCTGAACCTGCCGCACGACCTGTCGCCATGGGGCATGTTCATGGCCGCCGACATCATCGTAAAGGCGGTGATGATCGGACTGGCCTTCGCCTCTCTGGTCACCTGGACGATATGGCTGGCCAAATCGCTGGAGATTTTTGGCGGCAAGCTGCGCATCCGCCGTGCCGTCCGCGCGATCGGCGATGCCGCGACGCTGAAGCAGGCGAGCCGTGCGCTCGACCGCAGCGGCGGTCCCGGGGCGCTGCTGGTGCGGGCGGCGGAGGAAGAGGCCGCGCTTTCGGCCGGTGCGCTCGACCATGTCGGCGGTGACGGACTGAAGGAAAGGGTCACCTCGCGCCTGTCGCGCATCGAGGCGGCGGCGTCGCGGCGCATGTCGCGCGGCACCGGCGTGCTGGCGACGATCGGCTCCACCGCGCCTTTCGTCGGCCTGTTCGGCACGGTCTGGGGCATCATGAACGCCTTCATCGGCATTTCGCAGGCGCAGACCACCAATCTCGCCGTGGTCGCACCCGGTATCGCCGAAGCGCTTCTGGCCACCGCGATGGGCCTCGTTGCGGCGATACCGGCCGTCGTCATCTACAACGTCTTCGCCCGCTCGATAGCCGGCTACCGGCAGATCCTCGCCGACGCGTCGGCGGGCGTCGAGAGGCTGGTCAGCCGTGACCTGGATTTCCGCACGATCCCGCCGGCGACGGCGCTGGCGGCGGAGTAGCGACGCCATGGGAAGCAGAATCCGACAGACCATGGACGACGATCTCGAGGAGAGCCACGAGATCAACGTCACGCCCTTCATCGACGTCATCCTGGTGCTGCTGATCATCTTCATGGTCGCCGCACCGCTGGCGACGGTGGACGTCAATGTCGACCTGCCGGGCTCGACGGCGACGCCCGCGCCGCGGCCCGAAACGCCGCTGTTCCTGACCTTGAAGGATGATCTCACGCTGGCGATCGGCAACGACACCGTGCCGCGCCCGGCCTTTGCCGCCACGCTGGACAGCAGGACCAAGGGCGACAAGCAGACGCGCATCTTCCTGCG
This sequence comes from Mesorhizobium sp. AR02, assembly GCF_024746835.1. Lineage (NCBI taxonomy): Bacteria > Pseudomonadati > Pseudomonadota > Alphaproteobacteria > Hyphomicrobiales > Phyllobacteriaceae > Mesorhizobium > Mesorhizobium sp. AR02. The sequence continues at coordinate 3,078,131 of NZ_CP080531.1, forward strand.
CGCCGACAAGGCGGTCGCCTACGGCGACCTGATGGAGGCGATGAACCTGTTGCGCGGCGCCGGCTATCTGAAGATCGCGCTGGTCGGCCTGGAAACGGCGCCCGCTGCCGATGCGCCGGCACCCTCTCCAGCGGGTACGGCCGCGCCATGACGCAGTCCGACGCCTTGCCCACGCTACAGCTGTCGCGTTTCGGCTGGCGCGATCTTGGCCTGTGGACAGGTGCGGCGGCGCTGGTGCTTGGCGCCCATGTCGCGGTCGCCTATGCGGTGCAGAGCTTCAGTCCGATCGAGACGGATGGCGGGCCGCCGCCGGCCCCGGTGATTGAAATGGCGCCGATGGTGGTGACGCCGGCCGTGCCGGAACAGGCCGCGATGCTGGATGTGGCGATGCCCGACCAGACCGAACCCGTCGGGGAGACCGAAAAGGTCACCGAGGCCGAGCCCGAGAAAGTGACCGAACAGACCGAGCCGACCGCCGAGCAACCGGACACGGTGCCGCCCGACGAGACGGAGCCGGCCGAGACAACCGAGGCCGAACCTGTCGATCAGCCGCCACCGGATGAGGTCATTCCCGACGTTGTCGAGGCCGCCGCGCCAGAGGTCGTCGTTCCGCTGCCGCAGCCAAAGCCGGTTGAGGAGGCCAAGGAAAAGAAACCGGTCCAGGCTAAGGCAAAAAAGCCGGTCGAAAAGCCCAAACCGAAGCCAAAGAAGGAAAAGGCCGAGCCGGCAAAGACGGTCGCCACCGCAAGCGCGGAGACAAAGCCGGCGACCAGGGCGGCCGCGCCGAAATCGGCGGCCGGGGTTTCAGGCGTCAGCCCGGCCAAGTGGGAATCCCGGCTGACGGCATGGATCAATCGGCACAAGCGCTATCCCAGCGCCGCGAAATCCAGGGGAGCGCAGGGCAATGTAAACGTGACCTTCACGGTGGATTCGTCCGGCCGGGTGATGTCGGCGCGCGTGGCCCGTTCCTCAGGCGATGCTGACCTCGACCGCGCTGCGCTCGCCGTGCTGCAGGGCGCCACCGTGCCGGCACCGCCGCCGGAACTCGGCTCGCGCGTCAGCCGCACAGCGCCGTTCGTGTTCAATTTGCGGGATTAGAGCAAGGGCTCGGCCCTACCAAGCACTGGTGCTGTCCGAAGCACCGGTCAATGGCTCATCGACTGGCACAGCGCTTCGACCTGCTCCAGGTAGAAGCGGCATTTCGTGCGCAGGATTTTCAGGTTCGGGTCGTCGGCGCCATTGATCTCGATTGTCTGCATCATGAAATCGAAATGAACGTGAAAGGCGTCCGCCGCGCCCCAGAGGCTGTCGGCCTGCCAGGTGTCGGCCATTGCCAGGGAAATCAGGTGTCGGGCCTCGAGGCGCGCGGCATCCGGTGAACCCGGCCGGCTGGCGATCAAGGCTTGGAGCCGGCCGAAGACGCTGTCCCTGGCGTCCGCGCTCCTGATGGGTACGATCATGTTCATTGGCGGGTCCCCCTCAAATCTCTATGCATAATGTCCTTTTGTGGGCTGCGGGCGATCAAGGCAGGGATCGCGGCGGTGTCGGATGGCCGGCCCCTGATGATGTTGGCAATTTCGGCGTCGGCCTGCTCGAACCAGTAGACCATGTTGGGGCGATCAAGGTCGGCTGCGGCCTTTTTCAGGAGCGGCAGCAGGCTTTGCAGCGCACAGATCGTCTCCCACCGGTTCGGCCGCGAGCCGGCCGGCGCGCACAGGACTGACGGTTGCATTCGCTACGCTCTCCTTGGCAGAGCGTGGCTTTCCTTTGCATTCGGCTTGGGATGCATCGGGTTGCCGCTGAGCTGCGCATGCCTTGCCGGCCGCGCGCCGCGCAGGACATCGAAGGCTTCGGCATAGGCCATGCCCAGCAGATAGGAGATCATGGGAAAACGGCTTGCTTCGGCCATCTGCACCAACTCATTGCTCATCGATGCGATATATTGAAGACTATCGATCTCTGACTGACGTAGGGTCTGATTTGGCACGTTCTGCTCCTGTCATCTGGTGAAACTCAGGGAACGCGTACTGGTTGCACTGGACATTATAAGATGGCTAATTAATCGACTGACCCACCGAATGTGGGCTTGGTTCCGGGGTTGAAAGTGTCAACGCATAGATGGGTGCGTCGGTAAGGCGGTCGAGGCCGAGAAGACGCTTGATCGGCGAATGGCTGAGCGCTGCCGTGGGGCAGGCCGACAGACCATGCCTGGTCGCCGCCAGCATCATGTTCTGGCCGATATGGCCGGCCTCGATCAGCACGACGCGATAGGCGTTGGCATCTTCATATTTCCACATGGTGCGGTCGAGCCTTGCGCAAAGCAGGATCAGGCAAGGCATGGCATCAGCCCATTCCTGCCCGCCGACCAGTTCGGAGATCTTTGGCAGATGGTTGGCCGAGATCCTGCCGAGGTCGTGATCGGCAGCGGAATAGTGATAGACGCCGGGCTCCAGACCCTCGACACCGAGCGCAACCACATAGGCCTCGTAGGGGTTCCGGGCGCCGCCCGAAGGGGTCATGCCCAGCGGCAGGGCGCCGACGCAATTGCTGGTCTCGCCGGTGATGCCCATGCCCGCGAACAGGCAGTCGGAGAGCTGCTGCGCGGTGATGGTGGGTGCGGCCGCGGTGCGGTTGGTGCGGCGCCGCGCCATCAGGCTCAGAAGTTCGTTGTCGTCGAGTGCGTTGGGCAGCCGAATGGCGCCCGTGGCATTCTTGAGCAGGAGGTCGGGCTGCGCGACGTGACCGGCGCGTTCGATCTGGCGTGCCTCGGCCTGTTCGATGGTCATGAACTCTGCGTCCTGGACGCAGAAATGCATCAGCGCGGTCGGGATGCCCCAGCTCCACTGTCCGGAGAATTTTGTTTCCTGTTCGGCCAGCGGCGAGCCGGCGGTGACCAGGGCGGAAAAATCAAGCAATTGCGGGACGACGGCATTCAGGTCGGATTTCGACCATCCGTGGGCGCGGGCGATTTCCGCCGTGGAGGCCCATTCGTCCCAGGATGCAAGAAGACCGATCACCTCGGGGCTGCATTCGAAGACGCTTCTGGTCAGGAAGTTGCAGGCCGTGACCTTGTTGGTCCCGGGATAGAAGACAAGCGTTTTTGAAGAGCGCATTTTCATGATGCTGAATGCCGTTTTGTGAATGTGAGGCGCCGACAGGCGAAAAGCCCATCGGCGCCGAACGACTTCAGCGCTTGTTGTAGTGCATGCCCTGCGAGAAGAAGACGGTCTGCGTGCCCGCGGCGACCGTCAGCTTCGGGGCATTGTTCACTTTCTTGGCCATTTTTGTCCCTTTCCCGACCCCCCAATGGGATCTGTTGAAAGATCCCCACAGCGGGATCCGCGAGAAGAAAGGTAAGGTCGAAAGAGTTAATGGTTTGTTAAAATTGTAGTAAAGCCAACGTGATCTAAAATATCTTTCCTGCCAATAAAGTCTAAAAAATCGATTTTACTCAGATATGGAGTAGGCATTCGCTAGCATACGCTTTTTCGGGATATTCTTGTTCTTATTTAGCGTAACCGATCGGCTAGCCCAGACCGTCCCGGGCGAGGCTGACGACCAGTTGATCGATGCCCGGATCGTCAAGCCTGACGACATGCGCCATGCGGATCGCATGTCGTGGCCGGATACCGGACATATCCTGCCGCATGATGACCGATACGAATGCCGGCCCAGCCTCGGTCAGAAGCATGGCCTTGCCCGTCAGCACCGGCTCGGAGATGGGAGCCCATTGCACGGAGATCAGGGACGGTTCGCCGGTCTGGCGACGGTTGACGCCGCTGAAATAGATCCAGTTCAGGCGCGAAATCGCCACGCCATAGTGGTTGCCGCGCGCCCGCGCCCATGTCGAGCCACGGCGCTCCGACCATCCGGTGACCCGGCGGAATGTGACCAGTTCGGCCTCGCGACGCACGAAGGTCACCGACCGCATCAAGAGGTCGGAACGGGTCGGGATCGAAAAGTAGGTGAAATAGGTGCCGCCTGCGATCGATGGGGCGGGTGGGCGGATCATCTGGTTGAACAGGCTTTCGGAAATCGGCGGCAGGCCAGGAGCCGTGGGCTCCGGGGTACCAGGGTCCTGGTACAGTTCGGCCTCGTCGATGCGGAAGTAGTCGCAGATCAGCTTGGCCGTGGCCTTGTTCGGAACGGTCTGCCCCTGCAGGTAACGCTCGAACTGCGTGCGGTTGATACCCAACTCACGGCATACCGCGCTAACGGAGGCATGGTCCTTGCAGAGCCGTCTGAGATTTGCAGCGAGGTTCTCGCGAATGGACACGTCTTTGCTTTCGCAGGCGAATTCTTCATTTCGACTCAGAATCCATATAGCGCCTTCGGTCGCCCCCGCCGAAACGCCTTGTCACAACACACAGGAAAAACTGATTTGAGAACATCAGTCTAATGGGACTGCCTTCAAAAAAAATAGCGCCGATCCGGCAGCGGCCATCGCCATAAGTCCAATTGACAATTGTCTTGCCTCGGAGATCGCGAAATCGCCTGTGGCTTTTTTTGGGTGGACATTGGTGTCGGGCGCCGCGCATCACGATGCATGGGATAGTGCGTGCGCCTTGGCGCCGCGCCCAAAAAGCGGAAATCCGATTGTTCCGATGGTGGAGCTGAGGAGGATCGAACTCCTGACCTCGTCATTGCGAACGACGCGCTCTCCCAGCTGAGCTACAGCCCCGTCCAACGGATGGCGCATTTATCTGGCGCGGCGGATTTCTGTCAAGGCGGCGTTTTGCCGAAATTACCGGCCGCGGGGCGTCAGGCCGGCGTCGGTGGAACGCGGCCCTTGCCGGCTCGCGTATTCGCGCATTCGTCGCCACCGCGCTATAGGCTGACCGGACCGGCATTGCGGTCGATCCGGCGCTTCATGACTGACCTCTGCGGCATCGACATCTCGTCGATCATCCTGCCTCGCCCTTCCAGGCGTCCGCTCGAAGGTCTTGACGAGCCGTTCCCCCTGGCATCGGGTGATGACGGGCTGTGCCGCGCTACAGACAGCTTATGGAGCAGGAGCCACTTGGCGTCCCGCCGGTCACTTTACGGAAAAATCGACCGTTTCCTTCACAGTGCCGTCGACGGCTATCTGCACCTGATAGGTGCCGACCGGCCAGCCGGCATCCGGCTTGGTCATCGAGGAGTCGACGTGGTTGTCGATCGTGCCGATTTCGAAGTTGACTTCGTCGATCTTGTAGTTCGCTGGCGCGACACCGCCGGAATCGACCGAGATCCAGCTCACGGTGAGCTTCGATCCCGAAGCCACCGCATCCGTCAGGTCGGCGGAGAGGAAAATCTTCGCCGTATCCGGCGAAAATGTCGCCTGCGTCTGCTCCGCGTGCTCGGTGGCGGACAGCACGATGTTTTGGAATCCGTCGGCGTGGGCCGGCACGGCGAATGCCCCAACCGCCACCAAGGCGACTGTTGCCAACCCTATCATCGTCGACCGAATGCGCATGCATTTTCCCTTGAATCAAACTACCGCCGCGCCGACTCATGTCGCGCGTGCCCACCGCTGCTTTGTAGAGCTCTAGGACAGGGTTTGTCCATGAAGCCTCGGTGCCATGACCGGCCCGTGTTGATTCACCGGCGCTGAGCCGATTGAAAAAGCGATCATAGTCGGCATTGGCGTGCCCACGGAAAGCCAACCCTTGCCCGTCTCGCGTGCAATGGCTACATGTCGGCAACAATTGGAGACCGGCATGCTCGCCCTCATTCAAACCATCGTCATGGCGCTTGACCTCTACTGGTGGATCATCATCGCCTCGGCGATCTTTTCCTGGCTCTATGCCTTCAACGTCGTCAACTCGCGCAACCAGTTCGTCGGCAGCATCGGCAACATGCTCTATCGGCTGACCGAGCCGGCGCTGCGGCCGATCCGCCGGTTCATGCCGGATCTTGGCGGCATCGACATCTCGCCGATCATCCTGCTCTTGATCCTGTTCTTCGTCAGGCAGTTCATCCTCACCACGATAGCGCCGCTGGTGTTGTGAGCCCGACGACTGCATGAGCGCGCCGTTGCGCATCCGCCAGAACGGCATCGACCTGTTCGTGCGGCTGACACCAAAGTCTTCCGTGGACAGGTTCGAAGGCGTCGAAGCATCGGCGGATGGGCGAAGCCATCTGAAGGCGCGGGTCCGCGCCGTGCCGGAAAACGGTGCCGCCAATCAAGCGTTGGAGAAGCTGGTCGCCAAAACGCTGGGAGTGCCGGCGTCGGCCGTTTCGGTGGTCGCCGGCGGCACGGCCCGGCTCAAGACGTTGCGCATAGCCGGCGATCCGGAAGCGCTGGCACGAGGCATCGAAGCACTCAGCGGTCAATCTTCTGGCTGACGTTCAATCCCCCAACGGCAGCCTTGGATCGTCGACCTTCAGCGTGTTCACGCTCTGCTTGATGCGGCGCAAATTCTCCAGCACCTTCGGGCCGCGTGTCTCGGCAACCGATGTCACGATCATGTCGACGATCGCCAGCAGCGCGTAGCGCGACGATGTCGGCTTGTAGATGTTGCCATCCTCGAGCGGCAGCAGGTGGATGACCGTGTCGGCGGCCTTGGCCAGTGCCGAATCGGGCGCGGTGATGGCGACCGTGGTGGCGCCATATTGCTGGGCGACCTGCACCGCCTCGATGACCGATCGCGCATAGCCGGACACCGAAAAGGCGACCAGCGTGGTTTCTGATGTGGCGACGGCGGCATACATGCGCTGCAACTGGCCGTCGATCTGCGCCAGCACCGGCAGGCCGAGCCGGAACAGGCGGTTCTGCATCTCGGTCGCCATCATCGAGGAGATGCCGCCGGAGCCGATGCACAGCACATTGCCTGAGGTCGCAAGCCGCTCGGCGACGGCGACCAGCGTCGTCATGTCAAGGTTCTCGCTAGCGCGCTGGATGGCCGAGATCGCCGCTTCGGTGATGGCGGAGGCGATGCGCTGCTCGCGGGCGTCGCGGCTCAACGGCTCGGGTGACAGATACTGGCCGCCAATGGCAATGGCCTGCGCCAGGTAGAATTTGAAATCGCGCAGGCCCTCGCAGCCGAGATTGCGGCAGAAGCGGGTCACCGTCGGTTCGCTGACGCCGACGCGCGCGGCAATTTCGGAGATTGCTGCCTTGGAGGCGAAATCGAGATCGGAGAGCACAAGGCTAGCCAGCCGGCGGTCCGATTTGGTGCCGTCCTGCGACATCAGCTGCAGCCGCGTGATGATGTCGGCCGGCGTCTTCATGTTTGTCGCTTCGTCGTCATGCCATTGCCTTCGCAGGGGTAGGCGTTATAGCGGCAAGCCCGTCGCCTTGTCGAACAGATGGATGTTGCCGGGATCGACCGAGACCGGCAGCAGGTCGCCTGGCCTGACCGGCACCCTGTCGCGGAACACGGCGCGCACCGTATCACTGCCAATGGCGCCATAGACATGGGTTTCGGAACCGGTCGGCTCGACGACATCCACCTTGAGCGCCATGGCGTCGGCGGCCTCACCGATGACAAAATGCTCGGGCCGGATGCCCGCTTCCACCGCATTGCCCGCGGGTGCTGCCTTGCCGGCAAGCGCGAGCCGTCCGCCGCCGGCTGACTCGAACCAGCTCTTCTCAGGCGTTGTCATGAGAGCCCCGGAGACAAAGCTCATCGACGGCGAGCCGAGAAAGCCAGCAACGAACTTGTTGGCCGGCCGGTCATAAAGCTCGAGCGGCGCGCCAACCTGCTGGATCCGGCCACGGTCCATCACGACGATACGGTCGGCCATGGTCATGGCCTCGATCTGGTCGTGGGTGACATAGACGATGGTCGATTTCAGCCGCTGGTGCAGCGCCTTGATCTCGGTCCGCATCTGTACGCGCAACTGCGCGTCGAGATTGCTGAGCGGCTCGTCGAACAGGAACACCGAGGGTTCGCGCACGATGGCGCGGCCCATGGCGACACGCTGGCGCTGGCCGCCCGAGAGCTGGCGCGGATAGCGGTCGAGATAGGAATAGAGGTTGAGGACGCCGGACGCCTTCTTGACCTTCTGGTCGATCGCGGCGCGGTTCTCGCCACGGATTTTTGGGCCGAAGCCGATGTTGTCGGAGGCTTTCAGATGCGGGAACAGCGCATAGGACTGGAACACCATGGCGATGTTGCGCTGCTGCGGCGGCAGGTCGTTGGCGCGCACGCCGCCAATCAGGAGATCGCCTGATGTGATTGTCTCCAGGCCGGCCAGCATGCGCAGCAAGGTTGACTTGCCGCAGCCGGACGGGCCGACCAGCACCACGAACTCGCCGCTCTTGATATCGAGACTGATGTCCTCGAGGATCCTGTGCTGGCCGAAGGATTTCGACAGGTTGCGAAACAGGACGTCGGTCATGGTCACGCTCCCAATATGTCGTCGATGAACGGCAGGCAGCCGGCGGTCAGGCCCGCATCCACGGGCATCACCACGCCTGTTACGCCCGAGGCGCGGTCGGATGCAAGGAAAGCCACGGCTTCAGCCACTTCCGAAGCATTGACGATGCGGCCGAGTGGATAGAGCCGCTTGAGCTTGCCCAGGATTTCCGGGTCCTTGGCCAGGCGATGGTCCCAGGCGGCGGTGCGGATTGATCCGGGACAGACGACATTGGCGCGCACGCCGCTGCGGCCGAGCTCGACGGCGATCGATTTGGCATAGGCGTTGATGCCGGCCTTGGCCGCGGCATAGGCGGGGTTGCCGAAATGCGCGATGGCGTTGACGGAGGAGATGAAAATGACGCTGCCTGAACCGCGCGCGGCCATCGCCTTCACAATAGGGTCGGCGAAAGTCATCACCCCGGTCAAATTGAGGTCGAGCTCGTGCTCGATCTTGTCGGCGTTGAGCGCGGAAATCGTCTCGGCGCGCGTCCAGCCGGCATTGTTGATCAGAATGTCGGGAACGCCATCCCTGTCGAGTATAGCGGCGATCCCCGCCTCGATCGAAGCCCGGTCGAGAAGGTTGAAGACATGGCGCGATGCGAGGTGCGGGCTCGCCAGTGCTTCCTCGGACTGGTCGCAGCCGACCACCCGCGCGCCCCTTCCGGCCAGCAGCGTGACGATCGCCGAGCCAAGGCCGCCGCCGGCACCGGTGACGACGACAGTGCGGCCTTCGAATTCGGCTTTCGAAACCACGGCGCTTGCTCCTCCCGCAGGTCAGGCAGATGCCGGCAGGCTACCGAAAGGAATGTAATTAAGCAACATGATAATCCGCTTGCATGCCGTGAATTCCTCGATAATGTAGGAAAGTCACATAAATCTTGTGCCAGCCATCGGCACAAGGAGCGCAAATGCGCGGAACAATGGGAGAGATCAGATGAGCCTTGCCAAATGGACTGTCGGCCTGATGGCCGGAATGAGCATGCTGGCCTTCGCGGCGCAGGCAAATGCGGGTGAGGTGCGCGTCACCGTCGCCGAATACAGCGCCAAGACCGGCCCCTATTTCGAAGAGGTGAAGAAGGAGTTCGAAGCCAAGAACCCCGGCATCACCGTCAAGTTCGAAGTCGTGCCGTGGGATGTGCTGTTGCAGAAGCTGACCACCGACATCACCGCCGGCACCAATGCAGACCTCTCGATCATCGGCACGCGCTGGCTGATCGACTTCGTGCAGCAGGATGTCGCCGAGCCGCTCGACAGCTACATCACGCCCGAATTCAAGGGCCGCTTCATCGACACCTTCCTGTCGCCCTCGATCATGAGCGGCAAGACCTACGGCCTGCCGATCGCCGCCTCGGCGCGCGCCATGTATTACAACAAGGCGCTGTTCGAGAAGGCCGGCATCGCCAAGCCGCCGGCAACCTGGACCGAGCTGCAGGACGATGCGCGCAAGATCAAGGCGCTGGGATCCGGCACCTTCGGCTTCGGCCTGCAGGGCAAGGAGATCGAGACCGACGTCTATTACTACTACGCGATGTGGTCGCAGGGCACCGAAATCCTCAACAAGGACGGCACGTCTGGCCTTGGCACGCCGGGCGCGCTCGAGGCCGCCAAGCTCTACAAGTCGATGATCGACGAGGGGCTGACCGAACCGGGCGTCACCTCCAACAACCGCGAGGATGTGCAGAACCTGTTCAAGCAGGGCAAGGTCGGCATGATGATCACCGCGCCCTTCCTGTCCAACCAGATCAAGGACGAGGCACCGAGCCTGAAATATGGCGTCGCCGCCATTCCGGCTGGTCCGACCGGTGCGCGCGGTACCTATGGCGTCACCGATTCCATGATCATGTTCAAGAATTCCAAGAACAAGGATGAGGCCTGGAAGCTGATGGACTTCCTGTTCACCACGGAGCAGCGCGCCAAGTTCACGCAAGGCGAAGGCTTCCTGCCGGTGAACAAGGAAGAGGCCAAGATGGATTATTATGTCAACAACGCCGATCTGGCCGCCTTCACCGCGCTGTTGCCCGATGCCCGCTTCGCGCCGGTCATCCCAGGCTGGGAAGAAGTCGCCCAGATCACCTCGGATGCCATGCAGAAGATCTATCTCGGCGGCGACCCCGAGGCAGGCCTGAAGGACGCGGCGGCCAAGGCCAATGCAGTGCTGAAGAAATAGCGGCCGTGCTGAAGAAATAGGGCGTATCTCCCTGCGCCCGTGGCGCGCCCCAGACTCAGGCGGGGCGCGCCACTCCCTCCTGGGTCGTCATAAGCCTCAAAAGAAAGAAAGCGCTTCGGACAAAGGATAGATCGGCGATGTCAGCGCCGCCCCTCATTGCCCTGCCGGGCATTTCTCCCCGTATAGTGACGGGGAGAAAGAGGCTGGCCGCGACCTCGCGCCCTTCTTGGGACGTTGGCGATTGGCGAAGGCAGCGATGAAAGCGCCCCTCTCCCCGTCACTATACGGGGAGAGGATGCCGGCAGGCAGGTGAGGGGCAGCGCAAACGCTGGGAAAGAGTTTGAAACTGAGCGCCTAAAAAGAACAACTCAGTATTAGCCTAGCTGGCAAGCCAGCGCGCTACAGATGCCTCGCAACGCGGTACAAACCAGCCGATGCAAAATCGCTTCTTGCCCTATCTCCTGACCTTGCCCAGCCTGTTCCTGGCCGCCGTCGTCATCTTCTGGCCGGTCTGGGACCTGATCCAGATCTCGACGCATGACGTCAACCGTTTCGGCCAGCTGCGCGAGTTCAGCGGCCTTGCCAATTTCGCGGCACTCGCCGCCGATCCCGACTTCGTCACAGCACTCTGGCGCACCGGTCTATGGACCGTGCTGGTGGTTGGCGGCGCGCTGCTTTTGTCGGTGCCGGTGGCGATGATCCTCAACACCGATTTTTATGGCCGCGGCCTTGCCCGCGTCATCATCATGCTGCCCTGGGCGGTGTCGCTGACCATGACCGCGGTGGTCTGGCGCTGGGCGTTGAGCGGCGAAAGCGGCATGCTGAATTCGGCGCTGCTCGGGCTTGGCCTGATCGACCACAACATCCAGTGGCTGGCCAGCGCCGAGACGGCGTTCCCGATGCAGGTGCTGATCGGCATATTGGTGACGGTGCCGTTCACCACGACGATCTTCCTCGGCGGCCTGTCGTCGATCCCGGACGATCTCTACGAGGCGGCTGCGCTCGAAGGGGCAACGCCGCTGCAGCAGTTCCGCGAGATCACCTTTCCGCTGCTGAAACCGTTCATCAACATCGCCATCGTGCTCAACACCATCTACGTCTTCAATTCCTTCCCGATCATCTGGGTGATGACGCAGGGTGGGCCGGCCAACTCGACCGACATCCTGGTCACCCACCTCTACAAGCTCGCCTTCCGCATCGGTAAACTGGGCGAGGCGTCTGCGGTGTCGCTGGTGATGTTCGCCATATTGCTGGTCTTCACCATGATCTATGTGCGCCTCGCCATGCGGGAGCAGCGCGCATGACCAGCAAACTCAGACGCACCGTCATCGCCTGGCTGCTGCTGGCGCCTTTGATCGTGGTGACGATCTTTCCCTTTGCGGTGATGTTCCTCACCGCGGTCAAGCCAAGGCAGGAGGTGCTGTCGCCGACCTGGTGGCCGAGCGAGTTCCGCTGGTCGAATTTTGCCGACATGTGGGTGGCGACCGGCTTTGGCCAGGCGCTGGCGAATTCGCTCTATGTCTCGGTCATTGCCACGGTCGGCGCCATTCTCATCTCGGTGCCGGCGGCCTATGCCATGTCGCGCTTTCGCTTTGCCGGCTATGGCGCCTTCCGGCAGTTCCTGCTGATCTCGCAGATGATCTCGCCGATCGTGCTGGTGCTCGGCCTGTTCCGGCTGATGGCCGCCTGGGGGCTGGTCGAATCGACAACGGCGCTTGGCTTCATCTACATGGCCTTCAACGTCGCCTTCACCGTGTGGATGCTGCAGAGCTATTTCGACACCATCCCGCGCGATCTCGAGGAGGCGGCCTGGATGGAAGGTGCCGGCCGCTGGCTGACCCTGCGCAAAGTGTTCCTGCCGCTCTGCCTGCCGGCGATCGCGGTGACGGCGATCTTCACCTTCATCAACGCCTGGAACGAATTCGTCGTGGCGCTCACCATGTTGCGCAGCCAGGAAAGCTACACGCTGCCGATCCAGGTGTTCTCGCTGGTCGCCGGCCGCTACACGATCGAGTGGCATCACGTCATGGCGGCGACGCTGCTGGCGACATTGCCGGTGGCGATCCTGTTCATCTGGCTGCAGCGCTATCTCGTCCGCGGACTGGCGCTCGGGGCGGTCAAATAGCAATCCCAGCAAGTCCAGGAAAAGTGTGTAGCGGTTTTCCGCCCGGAATTGCGAAAAACAAAAAAGTCCACCACGGAGCTTTCATGCGCATCTTCACCGCCTCGCTGGCGACGGAAACCAACACCTTCTCGCCGGTGCCGACCGACCGGGCCTCGTTCGAGATGGCGTTCTATGCCGGGCCGGGCAAGCATCCGGAGACGCCGACCCTGTGCTCCTCGCCGATCGTCGCCTTGCGCCGGCGCGCGGCGAAAGAAGGCCTGACCGTGATCGAGGGCACCGCCACCTGGGCCGAGCCCGGCGGTCTGGTGCAGCGGCAGACTTTTGAGGCGCTGCGCGACGAAATTCTCGGTCAGCTCAAGGCGGCACTGCCGGTCGATGCCGTCATCCTCGGCCTGCACGGCGCCATGGTGGCGCAAGGCTATGACGATTGCGAGGGCGATCTGCTGGAACGTGTGCGGGCGATCGTCGGGCCCGGCGTGGTGATCGCCTCGGAGTTCGATCCGCACAGCCATCTGACGCCGAAGCGCGTGGCGGCGTCCGATGTCATGGCCTATTTCCTCGAATTCCCGCACACCGACTTTTACGAACGCGGCGAGCATGTCGTCGAGCTTGGGCTGGCGGCCGCGCGCGGCGAGATCAAGCCCGTCATCTCGACCTTCGACTGCCGCATGATCCAGGTGTTGCCGACCAGCCGCGAGCCGATGCGCTCCTTCGTTGACCGCATCAAGGCGCTGCACGGCAAGGATGGCGTGCTGTCGGTTTCGGTCATCCACGGTTTCATGGCCGCCGATGTGCCGGAAATGGGCACGCGCATCCTCGTCGTCACCGACAATGACAAGGCCAAGGGCGATGCTCTGGCGGAGCGGCTGGGACGCGAACTCTACGAACTGCGCGAAAAGACGGCGATGACGATGCTGGATACCGCTGACGGCATCGACCGGGCGCTGGCCGTGCGCGCCAAGACTTCGGGCAAGCCGGTGGTGATCGCCGACATCTGGGACAATCCCGGCGGCGGCGTTGCCGGTGACGGCACGGTGGTGCTGCGCGCCATGCTGGAACGTGGCCTGAACAATGTCGGAGTGGCGACGATCTGGGATCCGATCGCCGTGACCTTCTGTCAGGCGGCGGGCGAGGGTGCCGTCATCGACCTGCGCTTCGGCGGCAAGGCTGGGCCATTGGCCGGCGAGCCGATCGACGCCCGCGTCAAGGTGCTGAAGGCCGTTGCCGAGGGCTGGCAGAGTTTCGGACCGAGCCGGGTGACGCTCGGGCCGACCGCGCTGGTCCGCATCGAAGGCACCGAGGTCGACATCATCCTCAACACCAACCGAACGCAGACCTTCGAGCCAGATATTTTTTCCAACATCGGCGTCGATCCGATGGCCAAGGATATCTTGCTGATCAAGTCGACCAACCATTTCTACGCCGGCTTCGAGCCGATCGCCGCCGAGATCATCTATGTCACGGCGCCGAGTTCGTACCCCAGCAATCCGGCGGTGACCGATTACAAGAAGCTGACGCGGCCGGTCTGGCCGCGGGTGGCGGATCCTTGGAAGCTGCCGATCTCCCCCACGAGGGGGGAGATCGGCTAATCACACCAATCCCCGCTTCACCATCATCGCTTCCGGCGAAGGCATCTTGCCGCGAAACGCGGTGTAAAGCTCTTCCGGATCCTTCGAGCCGCCAGCGGCGTAGATGTTCTTCCTCAGCCGTTCGGCCAGCGCCGGGTTGAAGGGATCGCCGGTCTCCTCGAAGGCGGCGAAGGCGTCGGCGTCGAGCACTTCCGACCACATGTAGGAATAGTAGCCGGCCGAATAGCCGTCGCCCGAAAAGACATGGCCGAAATGCGGGGTGCGGTGGCGCATCGCGATGGTGTCGGGCATGTCGAGCTTATCGAGCGTTTCGGCTTCGAAACGAAGCGGCTCCGCCGGAGCGTCGGGCCGAGCGTGATAGGCCATGTCCATCAAGGCGGAGGACGTGAATTCGACCGTGGCGAAGCCGGCGCCAAAAGTGCGCGTCGCCAGCATCTTGTTGAGCAGCGCCTTCGGCATCGGCTTGCCGGTCTTGACATGCAGCGCGTGCTTTTCCAGCACCGCCGGCACCGTCAGCCAGTGTTCGTAGAGCTGCGAGGGCAGTTCGACGAAATCGCGGCTGACAGACGTGCCGGCAACCGACGGCCAGGTGACGTCGGTCAGCATGCCGTGCAGCGCATGGCCGAATTCGTGGAACAGGGTTTTGGCCTCGTCGACCGACAGCAATGCCGGTTCGCCGGCCGGCGGCTTGGCGAAGTTCATGATGTTGTAGATCACCGGCTTCGAGCCGCGGCCAAGCTTGTAACCGGACTTCAGCGCGCTCATCCAGGCGCCGGAACGCTTTGAGGGCCGCGCGAAATAATCGGCGAGGAACAGGCCGCGCTCGCTGCCATCGGCATTTTTCACCACGAAGACGCGCGCGTCGGGGTGCCAGGCGGCAATGCCTTTTTTCTCCTCGAAGGTGATGCCGAAGAGTTTGGTCGCCACATCGAAGCAGGCGTCGATGACGCGGTCGAGCTGCAGATACGGCTTCAACTCCGCCTCGTCGAAAGCGAATTTTTCCGCGCGCAGCTTCTCCTGGTAGAAGCGCCAGTCCCAAGCGGCGAATTTTTCATTGCTGCCGGCTTCCGTCGCCAGCCGCTCCAACTCCTTCTGGTCGGCGGCGGCCTTTTCCAGCGCCTTTTCCCAGACCGGGTCGAGCAGGTCGTGCACCGCCTTCGGTGTCTTGGCCATGGTGTCGTCGAGCTTCAGCGCGGCGAAGGAGGCGTAGCCGAGCAGCTTGGCCTTTTCGGCCCGCAGCTTCAGCATGTCGCGCACAACGGACGTATTGTCGGTGGCGCCGCCATTCTGGCCGCGCATGGTGAAGGCACGGAAGGCGATCTCGCGCAGGTCGCGGCGTTCCGAAAAGGTCGTGAACGGCTCGTAGATCGAGCGCGACAAAGTGACGGCGTAGCGGCCTTTCTGGCCGCGCATCTCGGCCGCCTCGGCCATAGAACTCTTCACGAAATCAGGCAGGCCGGCAAGGTCGACCTCGTCGAGGAACAGCGCCCAGTCGCGTTCGTCGGCGAGCACGTTCTGGCCGAAGCTGGTGCCGAGCGACGACAGATCCTCGCTGATTTTTGCCAGCCGCTTCTTGCCCTCGGCGTCGAGCTTGGCGCCGGAGCGGACAAAACCCTTCCAGGTCTTCTCCAGCACCCGCAAGGTCTCGGCGTCGAGGCTGAGGCTCTCGCGGCGCTGGTAGAGGTCGTCGATGCGGGCAAACAGCTTCTCGTTCATAGAGATCGCCGAGAAGTGTCTGGACATTTTTGGCGAAATGTCGCGCTCCAGCGCCTGGATGGTCTCGTTGGTGTGGGCGCCGGCGCGGCACCAGAAGATCGACGAGACATGATCGAGCGCCTCGCCGCCGAGTTCCAGCGCGGCAAGCGTGTTCTCGATGGTAGGCGCATCCTTGTTGTCGGTGATCGCATCGATCTCCGCCTCATGCGATTTCAGTGCCGCATCGAAAACAGGGGAGAAATCGTCGTCGCCAATATGGGCAAAGTCGGGCAGGCCGAGCGGCCCTTGCCACGCGGTCAGCGGATGGGCGGCGAGGTCGACGGCTTTCGTGGAGGGCATGGAGGGTCTTTCGCTGGGATCAAGAAGGAGGGCGTCACCGATGTAGGGCGCGGTCCGCAGGCCCGCAATATGGCAGTTGGCCGGTCCGCCTCAATAGCCCTCGCAGTTTTCGGCGATTGCCGCCTGCGAGCTGGCGGTGATGTGGTTGTCGGCCACGGCGAAGGTTTCCTGCATCAGCATGTCATTGTCGGGGAAATCGTAGCAGGCGATCACCGTGGTGACGCCGCCCTCGCTCTTCTCGACGCGGTGGCGGATCGCTGCACCCGCAACGGCACCTTTCCATTCGTCGAGCGAGGCGATGAATTCCTGCTTGCTTTGGACGATGCCGAGGTCATCGAGCTTGATACGGACATCGTCGGCGAGCAGGTCGGCGAGTTCGGTGCGGTCGGCGACCAGCAGCGCCGAATACCAGCGGCTGATGATGGCGCGATCATCGGCGCGGGCGGCAATAATCGCTACCAGCACTGCGGCGGCCGTGAAAACGACCGACCGGACGTTCATCACTTGGCGCGCCTTGCCGTTCATTCCAGCACCGGCCGCTCGAAATCGCCGGTCTCCTTGTTCATCACCCAGAGCTCGCCGGTCGAGATGTCGAACCAGGCCCCGTGCAGCGACAGCCGCCCCTTGCCCTCGAGGATCGAGACACAGGGAAAGGTCCTGAGGTTGGCGATGGAATAGCGGATCGAAATGCGTTCAAGTGCCGTCTGGCGCTCCGCTGCCGTCATGAAGGTGCTGGACGAGACGGTTTCGGCGGCAGGCGCGATCAGGCTCATCCATTTGCCGATGAAATCGCCGGGAGACAGCGGCGCGGCATTGGGGTCGAGCGCGGCGCGGATGCCGCCGCAGCGGCCGTGGCCCATGACGACGATGTTCTTGACCTTGAGGCTCTGCACCGCGAATTCGAGCGCGGCCGAGGTCGAATGGAACTCGCCGTCCGGCTCGTAGGGCGGCACCAGATTGCCGACATTGCGCAGCACGAAGAGTTCGCCTGGCCCGGCGTCGAAGATCGCTTCGGGGGCCGCGCGCGAATCGCAGCAGGCGACGATCATGGTTTCCGGGGCCTGCCCCTCTCGGGCGAGCTCGCGATAGCGGCCGCTCTCGGTGAGATAGCGGCCATTCATGAAATTGCGGTAGCCGGCGAGGAGGTGGTCGGGAAGATGAGGCATGGGCGGCTAGGGCCTTTCCGGGGTTGGAGGCGGCAGCTCGTTGCGGTCGAGAAAGGCTCTAACGGCAAAAGCCCGTCACGAGCAATGCAGAATTGTGGGGGGCTGGCCATAAATGCCATGCGCGAAAGCGGGACGGCCGCAGACACTGTCATGCCCAGATGGCGACCGGTATGCCAAAACCGTCGGCGCGTGGCGGGTCCGGAAACGGCCTGGCCGTGCCGCCGGCGATGCGGCCGGCGATCAGCGTCATGACAGCCGCATCGAGGAAATCATCGGCGGCCGCACCGCGCGGCGGCGGCTGGTCGAGGAAGCCCATGTCATAGCCGTGCCGGCAAAGCAGCGCCTTGCGCTCCGCCATGCCGGCCGGACTGACGCTGCCCTTGATCTTCTTGGGCAACTGCATCGCCTGATCGCCATTCAGACGGCAGAAGGCGACTTCCGGGTGCGATTCGAAGACGCGGCCGCGCAGATCGGGGCGTGCGATCAGCAATGTGTCGATCTCGCGGATTTTCGAAAAGATGCCGAAGGCCTGGATCGAAACGCCGCGTGGCGGATCGGATGTGGCCTTGGCCACGTCGCTCGCCCGGCGGTGCGCGGCATACCAGGCCTCGAGCGTGGTGAAATCGCTGGTGTCGGCATAGAGCGCGGCGCGGGACGGGATCGAAAAGACGCTGGACTGGCGTGCGCCGAGTAGCGGTCGCACCAGCGCTTCCGGTCCACGCCCACCTTTGCTTGAAAACTCCGGCAGGCCGATCGGCATATCGACGGCGAAAACCGCATCGTCTGGATTTGCCGAAAGCAGCGCCGCGAAACTGTCGAAGACCTCGACGCAGGGCGTTGAGCCGGCGTCGCGCCGCACGGCGATCCAGCCGGCCTTGCAGCCGTCGGCGCCGACCAGCACAACCCCGGCCGAGGTCACGCCCGGCGGTCCCGCCCCGGATGCGTGAGGTGGCGCAGCTGCACCATCGCCATCGGGTGCGACAGGCTCTGCGCGTCGGTTTCGAGCTGCAACTCGTCGCCGCCGCGTTTTGCGGTGCGCGCCAGGATCTCGTAAACCGCCGCCGTGGTCGACTGCAGCGCCTTGATCGGCGGCTGGCCGGAAAGGATGCGGGCGAGGTAGACGGCCGCCGTCAGATCGCCCAGGCCGTTCGGCGGCTTGTCGATCAGGCGGTGTTCGGCGAGCAGCGCCTGGGTGCCGTCGAGCAGCAGATTGCCTGTGCCGCCAATCATCATCGACTGTGCCGAGGTCACCAGCATGGTTGACGGTCCAGCATGCAGTGCCGCCGAGATCACCGATTTCAAATCGGGCAGTGGCGCGCCGGCCATCCATTCCAGCTCGTAGCGGTTGGGGGTAGCGATATCGGCGATCGGCATCAGCCGGTCGCGCATGGCGGCGGCGGTGGGCTCGGGCACATAGAGGCCACCTGAATCGCCCATCACCGGATCACAGATATAGACGGCGTCAGGCGTCCTGGCCTTGACGGCGGCGACCAGCGAGGCGACGGCCTCGGCCTGGCCGGCCTCGCCGAGATAGCCCGACAGCACGGCGCCGACCTCGCCCAGCCATGGCGCGCGCTCGAGATCGGCCATCAGCGCCTTGAACTGGTCGAGCGGCGGCACGATGCGCGTCGCCCGGCCATGGCCGGGATGCCAGGGCAGGATGACCGTCGGCACCGCCCAGACTGGAAAGCCGAGTGTCTCCAGCGCGAAGACTGCGGCACGGTTGCCGACCGAGCCGCGGGCGACATGGCTGGAAATGACGATGACCGCACGCGGCGCGTCGGGTTTTTCGGCGCTCATTGTTTTTTGATTCCTAGCTGCCCCGGGTGAGGAAAAGCACGAGCCAGACCATCAGGCCCAGCGCCAGAAGCAGGCCGAGTATCCTGCCAATGCGCGTACCCCAGACCTCGATCGGGTCGGTGCGGTCGGCGTCGGTGGCGGCGACATGGTCGCGTACGCCTTTCGTCGTCCGCGCCACGAAGGAGGTGCCGGCCGGATCGGTCTCCTGCGCGACGCGCTCGAGGATACGGCGCGATTCCCTGTCGCTGTCTTGGCGATCCGCCATGATGATGTCCCGTTTTGACCGGACCTTATCGCGTTCGCGCGGCCAATCACAGGGCCTTGCGAGGCGCGGGGCGATCCGGGTCGGCAGTTGCCGTCCGTGGCCGTTTTCTTGCGCGCTGATTGTGGTAATGCTTCGCATGCAACTTCTACCGAGGGACCCCATCATGCTTGCCCAGCGCCTTGCTCGACCATCGACATTCCGCACGCTGCCCGCCTTCCTGATGATGGCAATCGTGCTGCCGCTGCTTGCCGGCTGTGGCTACAACACGATCCCGACAGCGGAGGAAAACGCCAAGGCGGCCTGGAGCGAGGTGCTGAACCAGTACCAGCGCCGCGCCGACCTCATCCCCAATCTGGTCGAGACGGTCAAAGGCTATGCCTCGCATGAAAAGGACACGCTCGACGCGGTGGTCGAGGCGCGCGCCAAGGCAACGCAGATCACGGTGACGCCGGAAACGCTGAAGGATCCCGAAGCCCTCAAGAAGTTCCAGGATGCCCAGGCCGGGCTGACCAGCGCGCTGTCGCGGCTGATCGCGGTCTCGGAAGCCTATCCCGACCTCAAGGCCAACCAGAATTTCCTGGCGCTGCAGGCGCAGCTCGAGGGCACCGAGAACCGCATCGCGGTGGCGCGGCGCGACTACATCCAGGCGGTCAGGGACTACAACCTCACTCTGAAGACGTTCCCGTCGGTGCTGTGGGCGACCTTCTGGTTCCGCAGCAACGAGCCTTTCGCCAATTTCACCGTCGACGAAGACAAGATGCAGCCGCCGAAGGTCGATTTCGGCACGAAGCAGGGCGGGTGATAGCCAGGGTCAACCGTCGTGATCTTGCGGGCCGATGAGGGACGGCGATTGGGTCGCCTTGTCGCCGTTGTGCTCTTCGTCCTGGCGCTTCCGTTTGCGGCCATCGCCGCGGACCTGCCGGCGCTCACCGGCCGCGTCGTCGATAATGCCGGCATCATCGATGCCGGGATCAAGGCGGCGCTGACGCAGAAGCTCGCCGACTTCGAGACAAAGGGTTCCGACCAGATCGTCGTCGCCACCATTCCCAGCCTCGACGGCGAGGAGATCGAGCCCTATGCCAACCGGCTGTTCCGCTTCTGGAAGCTTGGCCAGGCCAAAGAGAATAACGGCGTGTTGCTGCTGGTCGCGCCGAACGACCGCAAGATGCGCATCGAGGTCGGCTATGGGCTGGAAGGCACGCTGACCGACCTGCACACCAAGCTGATCATCGAAAACGACATGGTGCCGGCCTTCCGCGCCGGCGATTTCTCCGGCGGCATCTCGAAGGCCGTCGACGACATGGTCATGGTGCTGGAAGGCAATCCGGAGGAGCTGGTGGCGCGCGGCGAGCGCAACCAGCAGCCGCCGATCAACACCGACAATCTGTTCTTCGCGGTGTTCATCGGCATCTGGGCGATCATCTTCTTCGGCGGCATCGCCGCCTCGATCCTGCCGCCGATTTTCGGCCAGAAGCTCGGGCCCGGGCGCTATCGCT
Source organism: Mesorhizobium sp. AR02 (assembly GCF_024746835.1). Lineage (NCBI taxonomy): Bacteria > Pseudomonadati > Pseudomonadota > Alphaproteobacteria > Hyphomicrobiales > Phyllobacteriaceae > Mesorhizobium > Mesorhizobium sp. AR02. The sequence goes on from NZ_CP080531.1 coordinate 3,099,139, forward strand.
GGCTTGGCATGACCTTCGAGCCCGGACGCCGCTCGTCAAGTGGCGGCTGGTCTTCTGGAAGTTCCGGCGGTGGCTGGTCTTCGGGCGGCGGTGGTGGTGGCTTTTCCGGCGGCGGCGGCTCGTCCGGCGGTGGCGGCTCCTCGGGAAGCTGGTGACGGCATGACGACACGCACCATCAGCCCGTTGAGGCCTGGCCATTTCAACCCGGCGATCCATGCTCTCCTGGCCGCTTTGGCGCTGCTTTTGTCCTGCTTCGCGGCTTTCGCCGCTGAGTTGCCGGCGCTTACGGGCCGGGTCGTCGACAATGCCGGCATCATCGATGCCGCGACCAAGGCGGCACTGACGCAGAAGCTTGCCGATTTCGAGAAAAAGGGTTCCGACCAGATCGTCGTCGCGACGATTCCCAGCCTCGATGGTGAGGAGATTGAACCCTACGCCAACCGGCTGTTCCGCTTCTGGAAGCTCGGCCAGGCGGGTGAAAACAACGGTGTGCTGCTGCTGGTGGCCAAGAACGATCGCAAGATGCGCATCGAAGTAGGCTACGGGCTCGAAGGCACGCTGACCGACCTGCACACCAAGCTGATCATCGAAAACGACATGGTGCCGGCGTTCCGCGCCGGCGATTTCTCCGGCGGCATCTCGAAGGCCGTCGACGACATGGTCATGGTGCTGGAGGGCAATCCGGAGGAGCTGGAAGCGCGCGGCAAGCGCAATCCCGCCGACAGCAGCACTCCCATGGACCCTATCGTTACGATTTTCCTGATCCTGTGGGCGACGATGTTCTTCGGCGGCCTGGCAATGGCATTCCTGCCGCCGATGTTTGGCACGAAGCTGTCACCGGGCGTGTATAGATGGCTGGGCATGACGTTTCGTTACGGCCGCGGGCCAAGCGGATCGTCCTCGGGCTCCAGTGGCTGGACAACGGGTTCGTCGGGTGGCGGCTGGTCGTCGGGAAGCTCGAGCAGTGGCTGGTCGTCCGGGTCGAGCAGTGGCGGCGGCGGGTTTTCGGGCGGCGGCGGCTCGTCCGGTGGTGGCGGTTCTTCAGGAAGCTGGTGAGACAAGATCATGGTAACACGACCGATCAGCCCCGAAGACCACGAGCGCATCGCCGACGCGATCCGCGCCGCCGAGGCCAAAACCGATGGCGAGATCTACTGTGTCGTCGCCCATGCCAGCGATGGCTATTTCGCCCCCGCCGCCTTGATGGCGACGCTTGGCATGCTGGTCGTCAGCCTCGCCGTCGCCTACGGGCTGGAGGCATGGTGGCTCACCATCCGCCTGCCGCATTTCGTCATCGCTCAATTGCTGGCGCTGGCCTGCGTGCTGGCCCTGTTGTGGGCGTTGCCCGGCCTGCGCATCCATATGGTGCCACGGCGGCTGCGCTATCAAGCCGCGCACGCCAATGCGATCAAGCAGTTCCTCGCCCGCAACGTCCACCGCACCACGGCGCGCACCGGCGTGCTGATCTTCGTCTCGATCGCCGAGCGCTACGCCGAGGTGGTCGCCGATTCGGGTATCGACGCCAAGGTCGGCCAGCATGTCTGGGACGGCGTGGTGCGTGATCTCACCGCCCATGCCGGCGACGACCGGCTCGCCGACGGCTTCGTCAAGGCGATCGAGCAGGTGGGCGCGGTGCTGGCCGAGCATTTCCCGGTCACCTCGGGCGATACCAACGAACTCGACGACCATCTGGTCGAAATTTGAGAACCCGCCTCTAGACGCTCACTTGTCCGGCCCGTTTTCAGACGGGCTCTGCCCAATGTCGGCAATGTCAGGATCGGCTGTGAGAAAGCGGTCGGCGGGCCGCCCGGACTCTTGCAATCGGCCGGTGCGGGTTTATGGTTAACAAATCATGAATACGCTGACGATCGACATCCGGAAAGCCGACCCGCGCGACGCTGGCGCCATCGCCGAAGTGCACCTGGAAGCCTGGCGCGGCGCCTATGCCGGCATCATTCCGCACCGCACGCTGACATCGATGATCAATCGTCGCGGCGCCGACTGGTGGGCGAATGCGATTCGCCGCGCCGCCACCGTTCTGGTCGTCGAAATCGGCGGCACGATCGCCGGCTATGCGACGATCGGCAAGAACCGTGCCCGGGAACTCAAGCAGCAAGGCGAGATCTACGAATTGTACCTGCGCCCGGAATACCAGGGCATCGGTCTCGGCCGTCGCCTGTTTTCGGCAGCCAGGGCGCGGCTCGCCGACCATGGCCTGAAGGGCATGGTGGTCTGGGCACTGGAAGACAACCAGAACGCACTGGCCTTCTATGCCGGCGCCGGCGGCCGAGACGTCGCCGAGGGTGTCGAGATCTTCGAACAAAAAGCGCTGAAGAAGGTCGCCTTCGTCTGGGAATGACAGCCCGGGGATGATCGTGGACCGCAAGGCCGGTACGCGGTGCGTATCCCAGTGAAATCACGACGCTGAAACATCTTGTGCGGATGATTGAACGCATCGGATGGCATCGCGTCTCGCCTGACGTCTGTGAATACCATTCGCCGCATTGCGCCATTCTGCGCCGCCCGCTATCTCCTCCCCATCGAGAGAGGGACAAAACCATGCGCATTGAAGCCATAGCCATCGGAAAGAATCCGCCTGAGGACATCAACGTCATCATCGAGGTGCCGATCGGCGGCGAGCCGATCAAGTATGAGATGGACAAGGAGGCCGGCACGCTGTTTGTCGACCGCTTCCTGCACACCTCGATGCGTTATCCCGGCAATTACGGCTTCGTGCCGCACACGCTGTCGGGCGATGGCGATCCGATCGACGTGCTGGTCTGCAACACGCGCGCACTGGTGCCGGGCTGCGTCATCAATGTCAGGCCGATCGGTGTGCTGGTGATGGAAGACAATGCCGGTCAGGACGAGAAGGTCATCGCGGTTCCGTCACCGAAGCTGACGCTGCGCTACGAGAACGTCACCGAATACACGCATCTGCCCGAGATTACCCGTCAGCAGGTGCAGCACTTCTTCGAGCACTACAAGGATCTCGAACCCGGCAAATGGGTCAAGATCGAAGGCTGGCACGATTCCAAATATGCCAAGAAGATGATCGTCGACGCGATCGAACGGGCGAAGAAGAGCAAGTAACTCGGCTTCGTCATCCTCGGGCTTGACCCGAGGATCCATGCCGTGACGCTAGCCGAAGTACGCAGCGGCACAGAATTCTGCGCCGTTGCGGCAGTATTTATGTCGCGGCATGGATCCCGGGGTCTGCGCCGCGTCGCTGCGCTCCTTGCTTCGCCCCAGGATTGTTTGAGCAGGATTGGGTAGTGTGGCGGCCGGGACTGCGGCCCATCACAACCGGCAGTCCCGGCGGCAGGCGACCGTCCCTGGGATCGGGCAACACCCGACGTCATCATGGTCCCTGCCGTCTTTGTCCGCCATCGCTTGGAGAGTTGATTGGCCGCTGGCTTGCGCCACGCCCGCAAACAATCCGAAGCCTTAGAAGGATACCACCAGCATGGCCTTCTTGCATCAACAACCGAGCCTGTGCCTCGGCCTCGATATCGCCAAGGACACCATCACCGCCGCCGACGGCACCACCACCCAAGTCATCGACAACCAGCGACGCACGATCCGCGCCTTCCTCAAGAGCCACAAACAGGCCGATCTCGTGGTCTGCGAACCGACCGGTGGCCATGAGAGCCTGCTGCTCGAAGAGTGCCTGCGCGCCGGCATCGCCTGCCATCGCGCCGACACGCTCAAGGTCAAGAGCTTCATCCGCTCCTACGGCACGCACGGTAAGAGCGATGCCATCGATGCCGCCATGTTGAGAGCCTACGGTCGCGAACGCTGGGAAAAGCTGACCCTTTGGCAAGCCCCGGACCCCGACGAGACCCGCTTGCGCGCCCTGGTGCGCCGCCGCCAGGAACTCATCGCCATCAAGATCGCAGAGAAGAACCGCGCCAAGGCACCTGGTGGCCGCGAGCTCGCTGCCTCCTTCGAGGCCGTGATCAAAGTCGTCGAGCGTCAGATCCAAGCCATCGATGCAGCCATGCGCGAGCTGATCGCCGGTAGCAGCGCCCTCAAGCATCGAGCCGCCATCTGCACGGCCATGGACAGTCTCGGCCCGATCGTGACCGCCAAGCTGCTGGCCATCTTGCCCGAGCTCGGCACCATGACACGCCGAAAGGCTGCAGCCCTTGCAGGGCTCGCGCCTCATCCAAACGACAGCGGACAAAAGCAAGGCTACCGCAAAATCCGCGGCGGACGACCGGAAATCAGGAGCATCCTCTACATGCCCGCATTGCACGCCGCTGCCGGAAGGGGCGAGTTCGCCACCTTCTACAAACGCCTCATCACCAACGGCAAAAAGCCAATGGTGGCCATCGCTGCAGTCATGCGAAAAATCGTCGTCACCCTAAACGCCAGGCTCAGAGACGCCACCATTCCTCAGAGTTGATGACGAAGCTGCGGGGCGCTGTCCTCAATCTCCAACGTGCTCAGTTATCCACCCGACCGAAGGGCGGCACATTGCCGATGACGGTGTGCCGGTCCTTGCCGCAGGCGAAGGTTCGCGCTTTCTCGTCGGCGAGTTTTCGCGCCTGGTCGTTGGCTTGTGGGTTGCCGGTGGCCAACACGAGACCGACGGTGCAGCTTTCTCGCGCATCCATCTGACCGACCTTGGCGACGAGCAGCACGTCGGTCGATTTGCTCTCGTCCTCGCCATTGCTGATCGTACGGCGGTGGATGACCGCGAAGGGCACGGCCTTGTCGCCATTGGTTTCGATGCGCCATTCGACCTTGGCTCCGGACGAATTGAAGCCTGAAAAACTCTCCCAGACGGACGTCATGTCGCCGCCGGGCGGAAAGCCGTAGAACAGCGATTCGCGGGCGTCGTCATGGGCGATCAGCACGGGATAAGCCGCGATAGCCCGAACAGGCGAGATCGGCCCAGTCGCCATCGCCCTCATCGGCCTGCGCGTAGGTCACGCAGTCCTTCTTGGAGTCGAGATCAGTATAGGCGCTCGATATGTCGCCGGCATGGGCCGCCTGACACAGGCCGGCGAGGGCAAGCGGGATCAGAATGGCACGCATGACGGACACCTCCGGTTCGGGCCGGAGCAGCGTACTGCCAATCGCTATTTCTTCAAGCTCGCTTCGATCAGGAGGTCGGCGTTGCGGGCGACCGACTGCGCCGGACCGCCGAGGCCGAACAGCTGGCCGCTGATATAGGCGCCTTCGATCAAAAGCAGCAGCCCGTCACCCAGCGTGTCGGCGTCTTGTGCGCCCATCGCGGCGGCCATGGCGCGCAGCCGGCGGCGCAGTTCCTGCTTGTTGGCCTCGCTGACGACGCGGGCCGGATGGCTATGTTCGGGATATTCGACCGCCGCATTGGTCATGCCGCAGCCGCGATAATCCGCCACTTGCGTGCGCTTGCCGATGCGGGTCAGGAAAGCCTTGATCTGTGCGCGCGGGTCGCCGGGATGGGCGTTCACCGCCTCGTCGAAACGCTCCCAATATTCAAGATCGTATTGCCGGAGATAGGAAGCGGCCAGCTCATCCTTGGAGGGAAAGCTGCGATAGAGGCTGGGCTTGGTGACGCCGGCGCGCTTGACGATCTCGTCGACACCGATCGCCCTGATACCCCGTCGATAAAACAGGTCATAGGCGACGTCGAGGATCTTCTTGGCGGCCTTCGGTGGCGCCGATGCATGACCGTCGCTGATGGTCAGTTCAATATTTTTGTCCGTTGGCATCATGTGACTCGATTGACGTGTACCGATCGGTACGTATACATGTTCCCACCCTGCAACGTACCGGTCAGTAACATGATAGCTCAATCCCGTCCCTTTGGCCAGCGCTACGCTTTCGTCGTGGTCGGCGTCATCTTCCTCTGCCTGCTGGTCGCGGCCGGGCTTCGTTCGGCACCCTCGGTCATGATGCTGCCGCTCGAAAACAGCTTCGGTTGGCGGCGCGACGTCATCTCGCTGGCCGCCGGCGTCGGCATCCTGCTCTATGGTCTCACCGGTCCGTTCGCCGCCGCGCTGATGGAAAGGATCGGGTTGCGCCGCACGCTGCTTGCCTCGCTGGTGATCATGTCGGGCTCGACGGCGCTCAGCCTTTTGATGACCAAGCCCTGGCACCTCTTCATCACCTGGGGCGTCTTCTCCGGCATCGGCTCCGGCGCCGTCGCCAGCGTGCTTGGCGCCACCATCGTCAATCGCTGGTTCAAGACCAATCGCGGTCTCGTCATGGGGCTGATGTCGGCCTCCAGCGCGTCGGGCATGCTGGTGTTCCTGCCGCTGATCGCCGCCTTGGCGCAATCGGGTGGCTGGCAGCCGGTTGTCATTGCGGTCGCGGTCGCCACGGCAGCTATGATACCGTTGGTCTGGCTGCTGGTGCCGGAGCGGCCGGCCTCGATCGGCATGGTGCGCTACGGCGCCGAGGCCGACGACGTGCCGCCGACATCGCCGGCATCGCAAGGAAATTTCCTGGCGCACACGCTCAACACGCTGCGCCGCGCCGCCGGTACAAGGGTGTTCTGGTACCTGTTCGCCACCTTCTTCGTCTGCGGCTTCACCACCAACGGTCTGGTCGGCACGCATCTGATCGCCTTCTGCGGCGACATGGGCATCGGCGAGGTGCAGGCGGCCGGCCTGCTGTCGATGATGGGCATTTTCGACCTGATCGGCACGACGCTGTCGGGCTGGCTCACCGACCGCTTCGATCCGCGCAAGCTGCTCGGCGTCTATTACGCCATCCGCGGCCTGTCGCTGATCTACCTGCCTTATTCCGGCTTCTCAGCGACCAGCCTGATCATCTTCGCCGTGCTCTACGGCCTCGACTGGATCGCCACCGTGCCGCCGACGCTCAGGCTCGCCAACGAGGCGTTCGGCGACCGCAGCGGGCCGATCGTGTTCGGCTGGATCGTCGCCGGCCATCAGGTGGGTGCTGCGACGGCCGCCGCTTTCGGCGGCACCATGCGCGAGCTGCAGGGCAATTACGAGTTGGCCTTCCTGATCGCCGGCATGACGGCCATCGCGGCGGCCTGTATCTCGCTGCTGATCAACACCAGCCGGCCGGTTTTCGATCCGGAACCGCAGGCCGCATAGGACGGGACGAGCTCTATAATCTCCCCCTCGAGGGGGAGATGTCGCCGAAGGCGATAGAGGGGGCCCTCGCGCGTGAAGTGCTGACCTCCTGCGCCTGCGATAATGAGCTGAGCCTGGTCGAACCGACCCCCTCTGGCCTGCCGGCCATCTCCCCCTCGAGGAGGGAGATTAGCAGCTTCGACCTCGCCGCTAGTTCTGCGATGCGATTCTCAGTCCGGGTAGCAGACCATCGGAATGTTCGGCCACACTGCGGTGTCGCAGTTGGCGCTGGCTTGTCTCTGCTTGAAGGCGGTGCTGACCGGTCCCGTCACCATCGGGTCAACGCCATCAGGCGCATCGGCAAAGGCCTGTTCGGCGGTCTGGGTGTCGGACTGCGCAACAGCGCGCGCGCCCTTCTGCGTCGCGGCAGCCGACTGTGCGGCGTTGGCCGCCAGCAGCAAGGCAAAGGCCACCGAAGCGATGAGTGGCCAAAATCGGTTGAGTTTGTCGGTCATGATGGTCGAACTGTCCGGGACCTCAAAAGGTTCCCGCCTTGGTTAACAAAATCATCTCACACGCAGATGCTTAAGATTTGATGAGTATTTGGTGTCGCGCGTCCTCTTTCGCAACTGCGAAAAACCCTGTATGAGCCGCGCAACCGAAAGAGGCAGCGCCTTTGGCCTGCTGCCTGCAACGCTTCCGAGACCAGAACATGAAAATCCGTAATATCGCGATCATCGCGCACGTCGACCATGGAAAAACCACCCTCGTCGACCAATTGCTGCGGCAATCCGGCTCCTTCCGCGACAATCAGCGCGTCGCCGAACGTGCCATGGATTCCAACGACCTCGAAAAAGAACGCGGCATCACCATCCTGGCCAAGGCGACTTCGGTCGACTGGAAGGACACGCGCATCAACATCGTCGACACGCCCGGCCACGCCGATTTCGGCGGCGAGGTCGAACGCATCCTGTCGATGGTGGATTCGGCCATCGTGTTGGTCGACGCCGCCGAAGGGCCGATGCCGCAGACCAAGTTCGTCGTCGGCAAGGCGCTCAAGGTCGGCCTGAAGCCGATCGTCGTCATCAACAAGATCGACCGTCCGGACGCTAGGCATGTCGAGGTGGTCAACGAGGTGTTCGATCTGTTCGCAGCGCTCGACGCTACCGACGACCAGCTCGATTTCCCAATTCTCTACGGTTCGGGCCGCGATGGCTGGGTCTCCGAGAACCCGGAGGGCCCGAAGGATCAGGGCCTGGCGCCGCTGTTCGACCTCGTCATCAAGCATGTGCCGGAGCCGACGGTTCATCCCGGCCCGTTCCGCATGATCGGCACCATCCTGGAAGCCAACCCCTTCCTCGGCCGCATCATCACCGGTCGCATCGAGAGCGGCACGCTGAAGTCGAACCAAGCGGTCAAGGTGCTGCACCATGACGGTACCCAGATCGAAACCGGCCGCATTTCCAAGATACTTGCCTTCCGTGGCCTTGAGCGCCAGCCGATCGAGGAAGCGCAGGCGGGCGACATCGTCGCCATCGCCGGCCTGTCCAAGGGCACCGTCGCCGACACGTTCTGCGATCTGGCGGTGACCGAGGCGCTGCATGCGCAGCCGATCGATCCGCCGACCGTGACCATGTCCTTCCTCGTCAACGACAGCCCGCTCGCCGGCACCGAAGGCGACAAGGTGACCAGCCGCGTCATCCGCGACCGCCTCCTGCGCGAGGCCGAAGGCAATGTCGCGCTGAAGATCGAGGAATCGCCCGACAAGGATTCGTTCTTCGTCTCCGGCCGCGGCGAATTGCAGCTGGCCGTGCTGATCGAGACGATGCGCCGCGAAGGTTTTGAAATCGCCGTGTCGCGTCCGCGCGTCGTCATGCAGAAGGGCGAGAACGGCGAATTGCTGGAGCCGGTCGAGGAAGTCGTCATCGACGTCGACGAGGAGCATGCCGGCATCGTCGTGCAGAAGATGTCGGAGCGGAAGGCCGAGATGGTGGAACTGCGTCCCTCCGGCGGCAACCGCCAGCGCATCGTCTTCCACGCGCCGACACGCGGCCTGATCGGCTACCAGTCGGAACTGTTGACCGACACGCGCGGCACCGCCGTGATGAACCGCCTCTTCCACGCCTATGAGCCCTACAAGGGCGAATTGCCGGGCCGCACCAATGGCGTGCTGATCTCCAACGAACAGGGCGAGGCCGTGGCCTACGCCATGTGGAACCTGGAAGACCGCGGCCCGATGGTCATCGATCCGGGCGTCAAGGTCTATCAGGGCATGATCATCGGCATTCACTCCCGTGACAACGATCTTGAGGTCAATGTCCTGAAGGGGAAAAAACTGACCAACATCCGCGCCGCTGGCAAGGACGAGGCGGTCAAGCTCACCCCGCCGATCCGCATGACGCTGGAGCGCGCGCTGGCCTGGATCCAGGACGACGAGCTGGTCGAGGTGACGCCGAAGACCATCCGCCTGCGCAAGCTCTATCTCGATCCGAACGAGCGCAAGCGTTTCGAGAAGTCGGCCAAGGTGGTCGGCGCGGCGTAATTTTCTGACTTCTGATTGCGTATGAGAGGGGCGGAGCACCTGATGCTTCGCCCCTCTTTCGTTCAGCCGCCGGCCGCGCAGATGATGGCTTCGTGATCCGGCTCGCCGGCCAGGTCGAAGCGGATCGTTGTTCTGGCGTGGGCCGGCTTGCGCAGGGCTTTGGCGCCGTCTGGATCGATGACCAGCAGGCGCCGCTCCTCCAGCGCCTGAAGCCGCGAGCGCGAAATGCCGAGCTCATTGGCAAGCAAGCGGTCGAGCCGGAGCGATGTCGGCATTTCGAGCCCAAGCTGGAGTTCCAGGGCCGCTGCGCTTTCCCCGGCGCCGCCAAGCAAGCGCTTTTGCACGGCGACATCGGCAAACTTCTCGACACGCCCCACCTGGTTGCGCAAGGCGACGATGTCGAAGGCATGGCGCCGAGCCAGTCCCGGGTCGTTGCTCTCGAGTGCCTGCAGCAGCGCCGGTTCGATATCGCGGCGGTTGCAGCGTTCGAAAATGCCGAAATTCCAGGAATTGTCGCAGTCGACGCAGCGATAGATCAGCCAGACGTCGATGCGCTTGCCGTTGGCGTTGACGCGGAATTTTCCGCTGCAGCGATAGGCCTTCACGCCGCCGCAGCGATTGCAGTTGATGAGTGGTTGAGGTGCGATTGCAGGCGTGATCGCCCAGTGGATACGCAGAGTAGAAGACATGCCGGTAAGCCCTTCCCGTCGGGAAGTTCATCAGGTCGGCATGATTGAGATGCCCGTACGGGCGCGGCGTGGCGGTAGGCTGCGGAGATTGTGAAGTCAGGTGTCGCTGGCGGAAAGCGCGCGACAGCGGTTCAGCAGTGCCAAACCGGTCTCGAACCGCCGCCCAGAGGAACACATGAACATAAAACAGGCACCACGAACGCGGCGCCATGCAGGTGTGTCGGGGGAGTTGACGAGACCGGCGGTTACTGAGGCAAAATGAAGCTCGAAATTGTTTCGCGGCGGGTCTTCTAGCCGTAGCCAATGGGGACTGCAAGGGTGCCAGTGGCTTCAGACGAATGATGGCTTCCAACTGGCCTGGAGACGACCAATTGTCGAGGCGACGACGCCGGCGATCGGTGCTTGTGACATGTCCAGCGCGAAATTACCGTCGGCTCCAGACACTTGCGATCACCCTTCTGATGACGCTGGTACCCAAGGGGGGTATGCTCTCTATGTCTTCAATGGTCCGCAAGACCGAATAATGATCGATCTTTTCGGAGTAACGTCCTGGTTCGATTCCAGCTCCGTAGAATATAGTAAATATATGATTCTCTGTATGGTAGTCGTCTTCATCGAAAGTCACTATCAAAAGGCTGTTGTTTTTCTTCGACCATGCGGCGTAGCCTCCAAGGCGATTTTTCAACCAAGTGTCAGCCGCCTCTATTGTGCCGTCATGCATGTCATTTTCGAGATTGGGGATCACGAAACTGACGGATGGTAGCTTCGCGTAGTCGCAAGGGAGGTGGGCAAGAGACTTCTCAAATCCCTTCGCGTCGGCAAACGATTCCCAGGGATTATGTTTTCGCGGCGATCCGGCTTCGACGTAGCCCGTAAATGTCTTGCCGTGAGCCCGAAGACGAGCGGCCAGGTTCGGCGCTGCAAAGCTGTGCATGCCATCGTCATGGACGCCTTGTGTCAAGCCGCTGAACAGCGCGAAGTAATTGGGTTGGCTGGGATGAGCGACCCCATAGGATCGATCGAACAGGGCGCCGCCTTTTGCCAACCTATTCAGATAGGGAGCAGCTCGTCCCGCCAGTGAAATCTGCTCAAAGCTGTGGTTCTCCATGATCACGACAACGACGTGATCGTACTTCGGCGGCTTCCTCGACGATGCTACGGCCTGGGGCGCTCCGCTCAGCGCCATGCTGGCTACCAGGACAGCCAGCATGAAGAACCGTCCGACGACCGTGCGCCAACTTTGCACAACCACGAAAACTCCTCCTCCCGCCTGCTCGGCAAGATCGACCTGACTGCAAGTCAGGCATGGCAGTCAAGGGCATGGCCGAACGCGGAGCCGGTCGGGGATCTGCTGCCACCGACGTTGCAAGCGGTGATATCGATCGGATATCGTCCACCCTTCAACCGCTTGGAAGGCAGTGCCATGCATCTCACCTCGCTGCTGATCTTCGCCGCCGCCTTGTTCGTCGCTGCCGGTTCTCCCGGCCCGTCGATTGCCGCCCTCGTCGCGCGCGTCATCGCGAAGGGCTTTCGCGACGTGTTTCCGTTCCTGCTCGCCATGTGGATCGGCGAGGGCATCTGGCTGTCGCTGGCGGTGTTCGGGCTGGCCGTGGTGGCGCAGACTTTTCACTTCGCCTTTGTTGTCGTGAAATGGGTGGGTGTCGCCTATCTCGCCTGGCTTGCCTGGAAGATGTGGACGGCGCCTGTCGATGCGAAAGAAGGCGAGATGCCGCGCGAGGATTCGGCGATAAAGCTGTTTTTCGCCGGCATGGCTGTCACGCTCGGCAACCCCAAGATCATGATGTTCTACCTGGCGCTGCTGCCGACCATTATCGACCTCGCTTCGGTCAGCATCGTCGGCTGGGTCGAGCTGACGGCGACCATGGCGGTGGTGCTGATCGCCATCGATCTCGCCTGGGTGCTCGCCGCCTCGCAGGCGCGCAAGCTGCTGAAGAGCAAGCGCGCCATGAAGATCGCCAACCGCGTCAGCGCCACGACGATGGCCGGCGCTGCCGCGGCGATTGCGGCGCGATCCTGAGGCGGAGCCTCAGCCCATCATATTGATGATCGGTGCGATCTCGACGTTGCAGTTGGGCTCCATCAGGATCGGACAATCCTTGGCCTTGCCAGCAGCGTCGTCGATGTCCTTCGCCTCGATGATCGAGTAGCCGCCGGTCGGGTTGCTGCCGCCATTGTTGTCCACCTTGCCGCCGGGCAGGACGGTCTTCGACATGCCGACCGGATTGCCTGGGTCGACAACAGCCGAGCCAAGCTTTCCAAACCAGCCTGTCCAGGCGTCCGTCATCGCCTTTCGCTCGGCTTCGGTCGTCGGCATCTTGCCGGAGCCATGATAGACATAGAGAAACTTCGCCATGTTCTCCTCCCGTGATGAGCGGCATCGAACCGGCATGCGGTCATGCCGCCTGCCGATCATCGGACCAAACCGGCAAACAAGCAACGAGAATGCGTGGCCGCTAATGTACGGCGCGGGTTGGGTGGTAGCTGCGATCCGCTATCGCGCCATGGCGTGGTATTCGTCGTTCGGACGCATGTCGATTGCCGCGGCCACCCGGTTCGACATGTTGAAGAAGGCTGCTGTCGAGGCGATGTCCCAGATGTCGCGGTCGCTGAAGCCGGCCTTGCGCAGTGCCGCCCGGTCGGCCTCGACGATTTTCGCCGGCTCCTCGGTCAGCTTGACGGCGAATTCGAGCATCGCGGTCTGCCTCGGCGAAAGCGCGGCGGCGCGGAAATTCATCACCATCATCTCGCCGAGCGCCGGATCGCCGGACAATTGACGCACCGCGGCGCCATGCGCAGTCAGGCAGTAATAACAATGGTTGATGGAGGAGACAGTGACCGCGATCATCTCGCGTTCCAGCTTCGACAGGCCTGACTCGCCCAGCATCAGATCGTTGTACATGTCGGTGAAGGCGCGCAGCTTCTTGTCGTCGAAAGCGTAGGCCTTGAGCACGTTGGGAACGAGGCCGAGCTTCTCCTCGCATTTGGCGAAATAGGTTTTCGTCGGCTCGCTCAACTCTCCCGAGGCCAGATCAAGTGCGGTGATTTTGCCGGTCATGGGTCGTTTCTCCTCATTGGACGATGGCCTGCCGCCGAATTCGGATAATTCTTGGCAAGCCGTCAAACCTTTGTCGCCAAACAGCGGTCATCTGCTACGATAGTCGTAAAAGCATTCGACGGGAGGGAATAGCGTCATGGCCAGCGTGAAATCCGCAGCTAAGCCGAAGAAAAAAGCCACATCAGCGACAAAGACCGAGGAAAGGCCAGCCAGGCTCGCCGACTATCTGCTCGCCCGCGCGCCGGCGGAAGACATCGCCGCCTATGAAGTGGCCGACCTCGAACGCGCCGCCGACCTCGCCGGCCAGGCGGTCGCCGGCCACAAGAAGGGCGAGTGCGTCGTTGCCGTCGAGACCGATTCGGGCGTCGTTCGCGAAGGCCGCCCGGTGACGGTCATAACCGTCGTCAACGACAACATGCCGTTCCTGTTCGATTCCATCCTCGGTGAGATCACCGAGACATCAGGCGAACCGACCCTTGTGACCCACCCGGTCATCACCGTCCGCCATGGCAAACGCGGTGTCGAGGAAATCCTTGGCGACGGCAATTTCGCCAAGGACGACGGCAATCATGACCGACTGAGCGTCATCCACGTCCATATACCGCGGCTGACGACAGAGGCGGCGAACGGCTTGACCGAGCGGCTGCGCAAGATGCTCGGCCAGGTGCATGCCGCCGTCAACGACTGGCGGCCGATGCTGGCCCGGCTCGACCAGGCGATCTCGGAATTCCGCTATTCGCCGGTGCCGCTCGACAAGAAGAGCGTCGCCGAGGCGATCGCCTTCCTGGAATGGCTGCGCGACGACAATTTCACCTTCCTCGGCATGCGCGAGTTCAAATACACCGGCGGCGAGGAAAGCGGCAATCTGGAGCGCGCCGACAAGCCCGGCCTCGGCATCCTCAGCGATCCCGACGTGCTGGTGCTGCGGCGCGGCACCGAAGCGGTGACGACAACGCCTGAGATTCGCGCCTTCCTGCATGGGCCCGAGCCGCTGATCGTCACCAAGGCCAATGCCAAGTCTTCCGTGCACCGCCGCATCTATCTCGATTACATCGGCGTCAAGACCTATACCGCCAAGGGCGTGTTGTCGGGTGAACTGCGCATCGTCGGCCTGTTCACCTCGACCGCCTACACGCGCTCGGTGATGAAGATCCCGTATCTCCGGTCCAAGGCCGAAACCATCATCGCCAAGTCCGGCTTCGACCGGCACGACCATTCCGGCAAGGCGCTGATCAACGTGCTGGAAAGCTATCCGCGCGACGAATTGTTCCAGGTGCCGGTGCCGATCCTGCGCAAGCACGCCGCGGCCATTCTCGGCCTGATCGAGCGGCCGCGGGTGCGGGCGCTGGTGCGCGCCGACCAGTTCGACCGTTTCGTCTCGATCCTCGTCTTCGTGCCGCGCGACCGCTACGACAGCGTCGTGCGCGAGAAGATCGGCGCCTATCTGAAGACCGTGTTCGAAGGCCGGCTGTCGGCTTATTACCCGGCCTTCCCCGAAGGCGGGCTGGCGCGCGTGCATTTCATCATCGGCCGCTCCGGCGGCAAGACGCCAAAGGTCGAGCAGGCGACGATCGAGGCGGCGATCCGCGACATCGTGCGCACCTGGGAAGATGCCCTTTCCGATGCGGCGGACGCCGGTGGCGGCGACCAGGCGTTGAAGGCCATCGCCGCGCGGCTACCCGAAAGCTACCGGGACTCGTTCAGTGCCGCGGTGGCGCTGGTCGATGCCGGGCGCATCGCCAGGATCAGTGCCGGCAATCCGATCGCCATCGACTATTATCGCCACGCCGAGCAGAAGCCGCATCAGGCGGCGCTGAAGATCTATCACCATGGCAGTCCGGTGGCGCTGTCGCGGCGTGTGCCGGTGCTGGAAAACATCGGCTTCCGCGTCATCAGCGAGCGCACCTTCGAGGTCGGCGACGAGCAATCCGGGATGGTCTTCATCCACGACATGGAGCTCGAGAACAGCTACGGCAAGCCGATCGACCTTACCGATGGCGGCGCGCTGTTCGAGGATGCGTTCCTGTCGGTCTGGCGCGGCGATGTCGACAATGACGGCTATAATGGCCTTGCCCAGACCGCCGGCCTGTGGTCCGGCGAAATCACCATCCTGCGCGCCTATGGCCGCTACCTGCAGCAGGTCGGCATTCCGCAAAGCCAGGATTTCATCGCCGCGGCATTGAACCGCTATCCCGACATCGCGCGCGGCCTGCATGCGCTGTTCATTGCAAGGCTTGGCCCGACGGCCGAGACCGAAGGCGTCGTGGCGGCAAAGCACCTCAAGGCCAAGATCAAGGACGCGCTGGAGGATGTGCCCAACATCGATGACGACACCATCATCCGCCGCTATCTCAATTTGATCGAAGCCTCGCTGCGCACCAATCATTTCGTTGCCGATACGAAACAGAAAGGCCAATCGCTGGCGATCAAGCTCGAATCGCAGGCGGTCGAGGGACTGCCGGCGCCACGGCCGTGGCGCGAAATCTTCGTCTACGGTTCCGAGGTCGAGGGCCTGCATCTGCGCTTCGGCCCGGTGGCGCGCGGCGGCCTGCGCTGGTCGGACCGTGCCCAGGACTACCGCACCGAGGTGCTCGGCCTGGTCAAGGCGCAGCAGGTCAAGAACGCCGTCATCGTGCCGGTCGGCGCCAAGGGCGGCTTCTTCCCCAAGCGCCTGCCGGCCGGCGGCAACCGCGATGCGATCTTCGAGGCCGGCACCTCGGCCTACAAGAATTTCGTCTCCAGCCTTTTGTCGATCACCGACAATATCGGCCTGGACGGTGTCATTCCGCCGGCCGGCGTCGTGCGCCGGGACCAGGACGATCCCTATTTCGTCGTTGCCGCCGACAAGGGCACGGCGACCTTCTCCGACACTGCCAACGCCATTTCCGAGAAGCATGGCTTCTGGCTCGACGATGCCTTCGCCAGCGGCGGCTCGGCCGGCTACGACCACAAGAAGATGGGCATCACCGCCAAGGGTGCCTGGGAAGCGGTCAAGCGGCATTTCCGCGAGATCAACCGCGACATCCAGACCTCGCCGTTCACCGTCGTCGGTGTCGGCGACATGTCGGGTGACGTGTTCGGCAACGGCATGCTGTTGTCGCCGCAGACAAGGTTGATCGCCGCCTTCGACCATCGCGACATCTTCATCGATCCCGATCCGGATTTGGCGGCCTCGATGGCCGAGCGCGTGCGCATGTTCGCGCTGCCGCGTTCGAGCTGGCAGGACTATGACAAGAGCAAGCTGTCGGAAGGCGGCATCATCGTCTCGCGCAGCCAGAAGTCGATCACCTTGCCGGCAGCGGCAGCGGCGGCCATCGGCCTGGCGAAGACGACCGCCACGCCGGTCGAGATCATGACCGCCATCCTCAAGGCGCCGGTCGACCTCCTGTGGTTCGGCGGCATCGGCACGTATCTCAGGGCATCGACCGAGACCAATGCCGAGGTCGGCGACCGCGCCAATGATGCCATCCGCATCACCGCGCTCGACGTGCGCGCCAAGGTGATCGGCGAGGGCGCCAATCTCGGCGTGACGCAGCGGGCGCGCATCGAGTTCGGCATGAGTGGCGGCCGCTGCAATTCCGACGCCATCGACAATTCGGGCGGTGTCAATTGCTCCGACGTCGAGGTCAACATCAAGATCGCGCTGGCGTCGGCCATGCGCAAGGGATCGTTGACGCGCCCGGCACGCAACAAGCTGCTGGCGGAGATGACCGACGAGGTCGGCGGGCTGGTGCTGTCCAACAACTACCAGCAGACGCTGGCGCTTTCGATCGCCCGCAAGCGCGGCCTTGCCGACATCGCGCATCAGAGCCGTTTCATGACGGCGCTGGAAGCGCGCGGCCTGCTCGACCGCGTGGTCGAGACGCTGCCTTCACCGGCGGCGCTCGCCGAGCGCGAGGCGCGTGGTGAGCCGCTGACCAGAGCCGAACTCGGCGTGCTGCTCGCCTATGCCAAGATCGTGCTGTTCTCCGACATCGTTGCCAGCGACGTGCCTGATGACGCGCATTTCGACCGCGACCTGATGGGTTACTTCCCGGACCGGATGGCGAAGAAATACGCCGCCGAAATCCACGGCCACCGGCTGCGCCGCGAGATCATCGCCCGCGTCGTCGCCAACGATCTGGTCAACCGCGGCGGCCCGTCTTTCGTCAACCGGCTGCAGGAGGCGACCGGGCGCACCGCTGCCGACGTGGTGCGCACCTTCGCCGTGGTGCGTGACGGCTTTGCGCTGCCGGCGCTCTATCGCGAGATCGACGCTCTGGACAACCAGATCGATGGCCAGGTGCAGCTCGATCTCTACCAGATGGTCAGCCGGCTGATCTACGTCACCAGCGGCTGGTATCTCAAGAACGATGCCGGCACGGCCCCTCTGGGCCAGCGCATCGCAGAGCTGCAAGAAGCCCGCAAGGCGCTGGAGACCAAGCTCGTTTCGCTGCTGCCGGCCTTCTCGCGCGAGCGCATCGAGGAGAAGCGGCACGGGCTGTTCAAGGCCGGCGCGCCGGAAAAGCTCGCCGAGCAGCTGGCGCTGAGCGAGGTGGCGGAACTCATCCCCGACATCGCGCTGACGGCGCGCACGGCCGGCGCCGACATCGTCGCGGCGGCACGAGCGTTCTTCGCCGTCAGCGATGCCTTCCGCATCCCGCGTGTCGAGGACGCGGCGCGCTCGATCACGCCGTCGGACTATTATGACCAGCTGGCGCTGTCGCGCGCCACCGACACGATTGGTGCTGCACGGCGCGGCATTGCGGTGGCGGCACTCACCGGCCACGCCAAGGTGGCGGATCCTGTGGCGGCCTGGCTGGAAGCCGGTGGCGAGCGGGTGGCGCGTATCCGCGAGCGGCTGCAGGCGCTGACCGAAGGCGGCGACATCACCGTGTCGCGGCTGTCGGTGGCGTCGGGGCTGATGAGTGATCTGACGGGGATGTGAGGCTTACCCTCCCCGTTGTGGGGAGGGTCGCTGCGAAGCAGCGGGGTGGGGGCGGCGCCGACCCCCACCCGGACCTTCGGTCCGACCTCCCCACAAGGGGGAGGTAGGGGTTGGTGCCTTGCTCCATTCGCTCGGAGATGAGAGTGAACAAGCCAATGTATCGTGGCGCGACGCTTGTGTTTGCATGACCATCGGAAAACATGCAGACATGGCGCCGCCGACGAAACGTAGGCGAGTGGAGGGGATATGGCCGAGGTAGCAGTGCAGCGTGCGTCCGGGCGCGGCATCTGGGGATGGATGTTCTTCGACTGGGCGGCGCAGCCGTTCTTCACGGTCGTCACCACCTTCATCTTCGGCCCCTATTTTGTCTCGCGCATGGCGAGCGATCCGACCACCGGTCAAGCCGTCTGGGGCTACGGCATCGCCGCGGCGGGGTTGGTCATCGCCGTGCTGTCGCCGATCCTCGGCTCGATCGCCGACCAGACCGGGCCGCGAAAACCGTGGATCGCCTTCTTCGCCGCGATCAAGATCACCAGCCTCGCCTTGCTCTGGTTCGCGGCGCCCGGCTCGAACCTGTTCCTGATCGTGGCGCTGTTCTCTCTGGCGTCGGTGGCGGCGGAATTCTCCACCGTGT
This sequence comes from Mesorhizobium sp. AR02, assembly GCF_024746835.1. Taxonomy (NCBI): domain Bacteria; kingdom Pseudomonadati; phylum Pseudomonadota; class Alphaproteobacteria; order Hyphomicrobiales; family Phyllobacteriaceae; genus Mesorhizobium; species Mesorhizobium sp. AR02. The sequence continues at coordinate 3,118,047 of NZ_CP080531.1, forward strand.
TCAACGATTCCATGATGCCGCGGCTGGTGCCGAAGAGCGAGATCGGCCGTATCTCCAACACGGCCTGGGGGCTCGGCTATCTCGGCGGCATGATTGCGCTGATCTTCGTCGTCACCTGTCTCGCCGGCTCGCCGGAGACCGGCAAGACGATCATCGGCATCAACCCGCTGTTCGGGCTCGACCCGAAGCTCGGCGAGGATGCGCGCGCCACCGGGCCGTTGTCGGCCGGCTGGTACTTCCTGTTCATCCTGCCGATGTTCTTCTTCACCCCCGATGCCATCAAGGGCATCCCGATCGGGCCGGCGGTGCGCGAGGGTCTGTCGGAGCTGAAATCGACGCTGGCCGAGGTGCGCCGGCGCGGCGGCATCTTCCGCTTCCTCGTCGCCCGCATGATCTACCAGGACGGTGTCAACGCGCTGCTGGCGCTCGGCGGCACCTTCGCGGCGGGCATGTTCCACTGGTCGATCACCGAGATCGGCATGTTCGGCATCATCCTCAATGTCGTTGCCATCTTCGGCTGCTGGATCGCGGCGCGGCTCGACACCGCGCTCGGCTCCAAGGCCGTGGTGATGATTGCGCTGGTAATGCTGTCCATCGCTACCATCGGCGTCATCTCGACCGGTCCGGGCTTCACGCTGCTCGGCCTGATCCAGCTTTCGACAGTCGACTCAGGTGGCCTGTTCGGTACGGCGGCCGAGAAGGCCTACATCCTATACGGCCTGCTGATCGGGCTGGCCTTCGGGCCGGTGCAGGCGTCGTCGCGCTCCTACATGGCGCGCAGCGTGACAGCAGCCGAATCCGGCCGCTATTTCGGCATCTACGCGCTGGCCGGCCGGGCAACCAGTTTTCTGGCGCCGTTCCTGGTGGCAACCATCACCGCGCTCAGCGACTCGGCGCGGCTCGGCATGGCCGTGATCATCCTGTTCCTGGGTATCGGCATGGCGATCCTGATCGAGACGCCTTATCCGGCGGATCGGCCGGCGGAGTGACTTTACCCTCCCCCTTGTGGGGAGGGTCGATCCGCGAAGCGGAGCGGGGTGGGGGGCGGCGCTGCCCCCACCCCGTCTCACGAACTTTGCTTCGCAAAGATCGTGCGCCGACCCTCCCCACAAGGGGGAGGGTAAGGCGCCTAATGCCTGAAATGCCTAACCCCGGTAAACACCATCGCAATGCCATGCTCATCGGCAGCGGCGATGACGTCGTCGTCGCGCATCGAGCCGCCGGGCTGGATGACGGCGGTGGCGCCGGCTGCAACCGCGGCAAGCAAGCCGTCGGCGAAGGGGAAGAAGGCGTCGGAGGCGACGACCGAGCCCTTGGTCAGCGGCTCAGCCATGCCGGCAGCCTCCGCCGCGTCGAGCGCTTTGCGCGCGGCGATGCGTGAGGAATCGACACGGCTCATCTGGCCGGCGCCGATGCCGACGGTGGCGCCGTCCTTGACGTAGACGATGGCGTTCGACTTGACGTGCTTGGCGACGCGGAAGGCGAATTTGAGATCGGCCATTTCGGCTGATGTCGGCGCGCGCTTGGTCACTACTTTCAGTTCAAGATCGTCGACCACGGCATTGTCGCGGCTCTGGACGAGCATGCCACCGGCGACGGATTTGACCGTCGCGCCGGGCGAGCGCGGATCCGGCAGGCCGCCGGTAACCAGCAGGCGCAGGTTCTTCTTCGCCGCGATGATTGCCGCCGCCTCTTCGGTCGCATCGGGCGCGATGATGACCTCGGTGAAGGTTTTCACAATTTCCTGCGCCGCCTCGGCGTCGAGGGTGCGGTTTAAGGCGACGATGCCGCCGAAGGCCGAGACCGGATCGCAGGCCAGCGCCTTGGCGTAAGCAGCCTTGAGCGATGTGCCTTCGGCGACACCGCAGGGGTTGGCGTGCTTGATGATGGCGACAGCGGCGGAGTGGGCAGGGTCGAACTCGCCGGCCAGTTCGAAGGCGGCGTCGGTGTCGTTGATGTTGTTGTAGGACAGCTGCTTGCCCTGCAGCTGGCGCGCGGTGGCAACGCCCGGCCGCTTGTCGCCATTGACGTAGAAGCCGGCGCTCTGGTGCGGGTTCTCGCCGTAGCGCATCACCTCGGTCAGCCTGCCGCCGAAGGCGCGCCAGGTCGGGTGGTCGATCTCGAGCGTCTCGGCGAACCAGCCGGAGATCGCCGCGTCATAGCTGGCGGTGCGGGCAAAGGCCTTGGCCGCCAGCTTCTTGCGGAAATCCAGCGACAGCGAGCCGATGTTCATTTCCAGCGCGTTCAGCACCGAGGCATAGTCGCCTGGGTCGGTGACGATGGCGACATAGGCGTGGTTCTTGGCCGAGGCGCGGATCATCGCCGGGCCGCCAATGTCGATGTTCTCGACGATCGCGGCATAGTCGGCGCCGGAGCGGCGGACTTCCTCGAACGGATAGAGGTTCGAGACGAGGAGATCGATCGGCTCGATGTGGTGTTTGCGCATCGCCGCCGCGTGTTCGGGGTCGTCGCGCACGCCAAGCAGCGCGCCGTGCACGGACGGATGCAGCGTCTTGACGCGGCCGTCCATGATCTCGGGAAAACCGGTGAGCTCGGAGACGTCGCGCACCGCCAGGCCCGCCTCGGCGATCGCCTTGGCGGTGCCGCCGGTCGAGACCAGTTCGACACCGGCCGCGGCCAATGCCCTGGCGAAGTCGATGAGGCCGGTCTTGTCGAAAACGGAGAGCAAGGCACGGCGGACGGGAACGAGATCCGGTGCGGGAATGTTCTTGGCGGCGACGGCCATGGGCTGGCGGCCTTTCACGGCTGGAGGGGCAAGCCCGCGCCGTAGCACATGACATCAGGAAATCAAGCGTCGTGCACCATTCGGCGGTTTGATATGCAATTTGCCGGCCTCGGGTATAGGCTGGTCTCCTCGCGATGGAGGAGCACCGATGGCATTTGTCCGTATTGGCCAGTTCACGGCGTTGCCGGATACGACGGAGCGGTTGCGGGCGATCTACGAAACCGAGGCGATCCCCGCTATCCGCGCCGCAACCGGCAACATCAGCGCCGTGCTGTTGCAGCAGCATCAGGCGCGCGACGCGTTCATGGCAATCACCGTTTGGAGCACTGTCGAGGACGCGGAGCGCTATGACCGCAGCGGTCAGGCGGCGGCGATGGTCGACAAGATCCGCTTCGCCTTCGCCGGTCCGCCGACGCTCAGCACCTATGATGCATTCGGTATCCCGCAGCAGATTTGAGCGAGTCGCCCGCCTTCGCGCGGCAAATCAATTGTTTTCCGGATAACCGGAAATGCTGGTGCGCGTCAGCTGCCAGTGCACTTCGGACACGTCGGAGGCCTTGAAGGCAAGCACGATCTGCCGGCTGCGGCGCGGGCCGCCAAGACCGGCGAAATAGATCGATTCCTCGACCTCGGGCACCACTTCGGTTGCCGTGAACACCCAGCTGTCGGCCTGATCGGCGGTCAGCACCAGCCGGTCATGCTCGTCCTGCAGCAGGTTGATGTCGGGATGGACATGGAAGCGCACGGTGATGAAGTCACGGCCATTGTTGCGGATCGCGGCATTGCCGGGGCGCTGGAACCGGTCCCTGCCGGCCAGCACATTGCCGTTCGTCGACAGTTTCAGCTCACGCTCATGCAGGAAGCCGAAACGCGGGACATAGCCGTCATGGCGGGCAATGAAGCCCTGGACGCCCTTCTGGTCGATGCGCTTGCACTGCACTTGCTGCGGGCCGCCGATCAGCGGCGAACCGAGCAGGTCGTTGACGCGCAGCGAATGGCTGAAGCGTGCCGAAGAAGTGTCGTTGATGGTGGCGGTCGAGTGCGCGGCGGTGGCTCGGGCCAGCGGCCGGAATTCGGCGGCGCCATAGGTGTCGATGCCGGCATTGACGATGTAGTGCTGGCGGCCGGACGACAGTTCGAAGGCGAGGCAGCCGGCATGTGCGGCGTTGGAAACGTCGACCGGCGGCGGCAGGCCGGTGTCGGCGATGACGGTGACGCCGCCCATCGACAGCCGCTCATAGCCCGAATGCGGCGCGTGTAGCAGCGGCGCGCCGGCGGTGTCGTCATGGCGCAATATGGTGGCGATGCGGTCATGGATGGTGGCGCCCATGCCGTTGAAGCGGGCGAGGCTGCCGTCCTGGTGGCGGAAGAAGCGCAGCGCCGGCAGCATGCGGTCGATGGCGCCGATCAGCGCCTGCGGCGGGGTTTCCGCCTGGTTGGCATAGGTCTGGCGCAGCGGCAAAAGGTCGGCGAGGATTTCCAGCACCGCCATCGGATTGCGTGAGATATGGCCGCCATCGGCGAGAATCTGGCGGTTGAGTTCCTCGGCCAGGTTGCGGGTGGCACCGCGCAGCGCCGAAGCCGGCGCCGGCAGGGACAGGGCGGCGAAGGCCAGTGCGATGCGGGCACGCAGCCGGTCCTTGCCGTCCGGCATTTCGCGCGCCATCGACCTGAGGTAGCGGATCTGGACGGCCAGCGATTTCAGGAAGGCGCGATAGAAGGGGAACTCGGCGCCCTGCAGCACGACGGAGGAATGCTGCAGCCAGGCGATGATGCGCTTGGCCGTCGTGCCAGGTTCCCAGCCGATGCCGGCAATGTTGTTGCCATGCATGGCGATCCAGTCCGAAACCAGGGCACGCGCATTGGCGGCGGCAAGCTCGGTGCCGGCGGCGCGCATGTGACGCAGCCAGCGGAAGCCGTGCAGCGTCTTCTGCCAGCCATGATTGGGGACGTTGATCTGGAACGGCGACTTGCCACCGGTTTCGACCAGGTGCCCCGACAGGGGATAGCGGCCGTAATAGATCTCGAGCGCGATCTGCGGGTCGGCGAGGCGCAGGTCCGGCGGTGCGATCAGCACACGTTCCGGCGTGCGGCCGGAATAGCGCCAGCGGTAGACCGGCCCGGCACGCAGGCGCCGGCGCGTCTTGCGCCAGAACTCCTTCGCGACAAGCGTCCACAGACGCGTCGTGTTGCTGGCAGCCAGTGCCAAAAGCCCTCCTGGTCGTCCTCTACCCCGGCGCAGAGTTTACATGATTGAACGAGTCGTGCGAAGGCGAATTCCTGGGAATGGGTCCGGTGCCCCATACCCTCCCTAAAAAAGTCAGCAAATCCGGGTGGTTAAGTCAAATAGCGCCGCACCGGCCGGTCGGATGCGACGCGATTTGTTTTTGTTCTATGCATGTCGTTACCCCAAAACCGCTACGCACTTTTGGGCGACATGCATTAGCCGGCTCGGCGCATGCGGGCGGCGAAGAAGCCGTCCAGGCCCGAGCGCTCCGGCGCGCCGAGGTCGAGATCGGTGGGCGTGGTGCGCAGCGTGCCTTGTTGCGTCAGGAACGAATCGATGCCGGCGATCTCGCCTTGCCGCAGCGGATCGTCGACGGCATCAGGCGTTTCCTTCAGAAAAGCGCGATAGAGATCCTCGCCTTCGAGCGGGTCGAGCGAACAGTTGGAAAAGACGATCCGGCCGCCAGGTTTGACCAGCGTGATGGCGCGGGCGAGCAACCGCCTTTGCAGGTCGGCGAGCTTTTCGACATCGGCGGCCGTCTTGGTCCATGGCACGTCGGGATGCCGGCGCACCGTGCCGGTCGACGAGCACGGTGCGTCGAGCAGCACGGCGTCGAACAGTTCTTCCGGCTCGTATTTGATGAGGTCGGCCTGGACGATGTTGGCCGACAGGCCGAGGCGGTCGAGATTCTGCGCCAGCCGCGCCAGCCGGTTCTTCGAGGTGTCGACGGCGGTGACCCTGGCGCCGGCCAGGATCAGCTGGGCGGTCTTGCCGCCGGGCGCGGCGCAGAGATCGGCAACACGCAATCCGCTGACATCGCCGAACAGCCGAGCCGGCAAGCTGGCCGCGGCATCCTGGACCCACCAGGCGCCTTCCGCGAAGCCGGGCAGTTCGGTAACGGCACCGACAAGGTTTTCCACGCGCACCGTGCCGGTGGGCAGGACGATGCCGCCGAGCTTTTCGGCCCAGAGTTCGGGATCGGCCTTGACCGAGAAGTCGACGGGCGCCTCAACGCGATGGGCTTCGAGGATCTGTCGGGCCTTGTCAGCGCCATAGGCGGCCTTCAGCCGGTCGGAAAACCATTTTGGCGCTTCGTCGGTGGCGGCAAGGGCGGCGGGCAGTTCTGTGTCCTTGGCGCGCGCCAGCGTGCGCAGCACGCCATTGACCAGTCCGGAAAAGCGCTGGGTGCGCGGATCGGACTTGGCGTGGGTGACCGCCAGGTCGACAGCGGCGCTGTCGGGAATATCGAGGAACAGGATTTGCGCCGCCGCCACATGCAGTATGTGGGACAAAGCGGTGGCGTTGGGCGGCAGCGGCTTTTCCAGGCGCCGCGCCAGCAGCCCAGTAATGGTCATGCGGAAGCGCAGCGCGGTGACCAGGATGGCCCGCACCAGGCCTCGGTCGCGCAAATCGAGTGCCTTGTATTGCGGGTGGCCGTTCTCGTGGTCGGTCAAACCGTCGAGCGGCGTACGGGCGTCGATGACCGCGGCAAGCAGGCGCGCCGCCGCCTTGCGGGCGGCGAGACCGGCGACGAATTCGCCGCCGTCTTTATGATCCTGATCGCCTGAACCTGTGCGCCGAGGTGCTGCCACGCTCACGACCATCGGCCCTTGGGCCCGGTCGGGTTACGACCCCATGGATTGGACTTCGGCTTCTCAGGCTCCGCCGGTAACTCAGGTTGCGCGACCTGGCCCCACGGGCCGGACGGCTGTTGGCCCTCGGCCTGCCGAGGCGCCGGTGCCTGGTGTGGCGCAGCCTGGGTGTCGCCGCCTGCCATCTGCCGTGCCATCTCTTGCAACGCGGCGATGCGGTTGTCGGTGCTCGGGTGGGTGGAGAACAGATTGTCCATGCGCTCGCCGTGCAGGGGATTGATGATGAAGAGATGCGCCATCGCCGGATTGCGCTCCGCATCGGGGTTGGGGATGCGTTCTGCTCCACGGGCGATCTTGTCAAGCGCGGATGCCAGCCACAGCGGGTGTCCACAGATTTCGGCGCCGCGCCGGTCGGCCTCGTATTCGCGGGTGCGGCTGACCGCCATCTGCACGATCATGGCGGCAAACGGCGCCACGATCATCGCCGCCAGCACGCCGACAAAGCCGAACGGGTTGTTGTTGCGGTTGCCGCCGAGGAAAAAAGCGAAATTGCCGAGCATCGAGATGGCGCCGGCAAAGGTGGCGACGATGGTCATGGTCAGCGTGTCGCGGTGCTGGACGTGCGCGAGCTCGTGCGCCATGACAGCCGCGACTTCTTCATGGGTCAGCCGCTGCAACAGGCCGGTGGAGGCGGCGACCGCCGCGTTCTGTGGGTTGCGGCCGGTGGCGAAGGCGTTCGGCTGCGGATTGTCGATCAGATAGGTTTTCGGCATCGGCAGCCCGGCCTGCTTGGCCAGCGCCTGGACGATGGCGTAATATTCCGGCGCATTCTTCTCGTCGACCTCGACGGCACGGTTCATCGACAGCACCATCTTGTCGGCGTTCCAGTAGCTGAACAGATTGGTGCCAGCGGCGATCACAAAGGCGATCATCATGCCGCCCGAACCGCCGATCAGGAAGCCGACGCCCATGAACAGTGCCGTCATCGCGGCAAGAAGCATGGCGGTGCGAATGGTGTTCATCGTCTGCTCCTATCGTGTCGCTGGCAAAAAGGGGTCGATCGTCTTGGTTTCATGGCTATATGATGGGAAACGCCTGCCGCTGTTTCAATCCGCGGGGAATATCGCATGACCGACGAAACCAGTAAAACGCCCGCCGGCCCGGATGACGATGCGCCGCCGAAAGAACTGACGCCTGCCGCGCGGCGGGCACTGGCCGAGGCCGAGGCGCGGCGCACCGAATATCGCGAGAAGGAAGCCGCGCTGCCTCGGGAAATCGGTGGCCGCGGCGGCAAGGAACCCGGCCGCTATGGCGACTGGGAAGTCAAAGGCCTGACCAGCGACTTCTAGATCATGACCTACGCGGCGCTGCGTTGCGCCTCAAGCGCCAGCCAGCCGCGCTCGTCGATGGTGATGCCGACAGTGTCGTAGCTCGCAATCGCGGCATGCTGTGTCGGCAACGGATGCGCGTGTGTGGCGTTGATCACCATGACCGAAGCTTGCGCCGCCTCGGCCGCCGCGATGCCGGCCGGGGCATCCTCGAACACCAGGCAGTCGCGCGCATCGACGCCGAGTCGTTCCGCGCCAAGCCGAAAACAATCGGGCGCCGGCTTGCCACGGGAAACGTCTTCGGCCGCAACGATGACCGCGGGGACAGGAATGCCAGCAGCCTGCATGCGTGCAAGCGCCAAAGAGCGTGGCGCCGAGGTGACGATCGCCCAGCTCTCGCCTGGCAGCGCCTTGAGAAAGGCCACGGCGCCGGGGATCGGGACGATGCCGTCCAGATCGGCGGCCTCGACCTTCAGCAGCAAGTCGGCCTCATGCGCCGGATCGACGCCTGGAAGGGCAAGGTTGGTGATGGTCTCGATCGCCCGCACGCCGTGGATCGTCGGCAGGAAGGCGGCGACGTCGAGGCCGTGCCGGCGTGCCCAATCGCTCCACACCCGCTCCGCCGAGGCGATGGAATTGATGAGGGTGCCGTCCATGTCGAAAAGGAAGGCGGCGAATTTTCTGCCAGCAAACATGATTTTCCTTGAAATCCGGGGAGCGTATCGAGGGAGGGCGCAACCGTAACGTCAAGGCGCGGACATGGAAAGGCACGAGGGTGTATTTTGGAGCGGTCCAGGGAACCACAGCCACCTTGCGACGTTTCAACGGCATTGTTTTTCACGACGATCAAAGGGGACCTGCGATGCTGATCCGGCTCGGCTACGAAATCTCCATTGAATGCATCGAGGCCACTCCGGTGATTTCGCTGCTCGAGATCCACAAGGACAGGCAGGCCGACATCAAGCGGCAGACGCGGGTGCTGACATCGCCTTCGGTGCCGACCAAGCTCTACCATGACCTGCATGGCAATGGTTGCCGCCGCTTCACCGCGCCAGCCGGCACCTTTCGCATCCTCTACGATGCGGTCATCGAGGACAGCGGCGAGACGGACGAGGTCAATACGCTGGCGAGGGAAGTGCCGGTGGCCGAATTGCCGGACGAGGTGCTCGGTTACCTCCTTGGCAGCCGCTATTGCGAGACCGATCACCTCAGCAACCTCGCCTGGCAGCTGTTCGGTCATCTTCCCTCCGGCTGGGCGCGGGTGCAGGCGATCGTCGACTATGTCCACAACCGGCTGTCGTTCGGCTACGGCTATGCGCGTTCGACCCGCACGGCGGCGCAGGCGCATGAGGAACGGGTCGGCGTCTGCCGCGACTTCGCCCATCTGGCGATCACGCTCTGCCGCTGCATGAACATTCCGGCGCGTTATGTGAACGGCTATCTCGGCGACATCGGCGTGCCGGTCGATCCGGCGCCGATGGATTTCTCGGCCTGGATGGAAGTGTTCCTCGACGGCAAGTGGTACACGTTCGATCCACGCCACAACCGGCCCCGGACCGGCCGCGTCGTCATCGCGCGCGGCCGCGACGCCACCGACGTGCCCTTGCTGCACAGCTTTGGCCCGCACCGGCTCAGCCTGTTCAAGGTGTGGACCTATGAACAGGAAGGCAATCTGTTCAATCCGCCCTATCACGGCATCGACAGGACGGTCAGCGCGCAGATGCTTGCCTAGTCCTCGATGGCGTTTTGCGTCCGCAATCTCGGAACAGTTGCTCCGCTTCGGCACATAGACCCTGTGCCGCAACAGGACGGCGCGGAGCATTCCCCGATTGCCTGGATTTGAGCATGGTAAGCGGTCCGTAAACACGGCCGAAGCCGCGTTTTCCCGTTTACCGGTCGTTCACCTTTGCAAAGGGCGAAATCCAACAAAAACAACAGGTTGATGGTTCGCGACTCGGTTTTGGCGCTCGACGAGCGGCTTCCGGCTGGAATCCTGCATTGCCCTCATTGCGGCGACGAGGCCGAGGCATGCGGAGGCTGTTGGATGCGAAATTACGGGGGTCTTGTTCACGCGGTCGGCGGGTTCGCCAGACATCGCGGTGGAAATTTCGCGGTCCTGTTCGGCTTTGCTGCCTCGGTCTTGGCGCTAGCGGGCGGCTTCTCGGTCAACATCTCGCAGCTCTACAACGCCAGATCGAGCCTGCAGGGCGTGGTCGACGCCGCGGTGACATCGACGGCGCGCGACCTGACGACCGGGGTCATCAAGGAAGCCGATGCCAACAAGGCGGTGAAAGCTTTTCTCGACGCCAACGGCACCGCCGGAATTCTGCAGGCGGGCCAGGTCGCCCTTGACCGGCTGATCGTCGACAAGACCGCTAAAACGGTCCAGGTGGACGCCCACGTCGATGTCGCCTTGTTCTTCCCGGTTTTCGGCATGGGCGACACGAAACGCGTCACAGCGTCTACGACATCGCTCTATTCGGACAAGACCATCGAAGTGGCGATGATGCTCGATGTGACCGGATCGATGGCCGGTCAGAAAATCAAGGACCTGAAGACCGCCGCGGCCAATGCGGTGGACAGTTTCCTGGGTAGCCAGGATCCGAACAGGCCACGGGTGCGCGTTTCGATCGTGCCCTATGCCAATTCGGTCAATGCCGGTCAGCTTGCCGCCAGCAGCGTCTACGTCGAAGCCAATGCCAGTGAGCGCAAGCAGGCGCCCGGCAATGCAAGCGCTCAGTCTGCCTCGGCATCGCCGCGCCCGGACAATTGCGCCACCGAACGCAAAGGGGCCGATCAGTACTCGGACGCGGGTCCTGACTCCAGTATGGTCAACCGCGACTATCTGCTGTCGGGCTTTGCAGCGAACACACGCACCGCCGCTTGCCCGGTCGCGGCGCTCGTGCCTTTGACGGCCGACGCCGCCACGCTCAAGAATGTCATCAAAGATCTTGTCGCCTCGGGCGGCACCGCCGGCCATATCGGCGTCCAGTGGACGTGGTACATGCTTTCGGAAAGCTGGGGCAGCGTGCTCAATGCTTCGCAGCGGCCTGCCAGGTTCGATCCGAAGAAAGTTGGCAAGTACGCAATCCTTATGACGGACGGCGAATTCAACCTGTCCTATTTCGACGCCACCGGCGTTGACGGGGTTTACAACGACGCCGGCAAGGAAACGACCCGCACGGCGGCGACAAAACTCTGCGCGGCGATGCGCAACAAAGGCATAGAAATCTTCACGATCGGCTTCAAACTCGATGAGGCGAATGCAGTCACGACGCTGCAGACCTGTGCCAGCCCCGATACGGGTTCAGTCAAGCACTTCTACCAGGCCGCCGACGGCATCGAATTGGATACGGCCTTTCAGACGATCGCCCGCAACATCGAAACCCTTGCGTTGACGAAATAGGGGCTCGGCCCAAAAGGAAAAGGCCGCCGCTTCTTTCGAAGCCGGCGGCCTTCCGTGTTTCCGTCCATGGCGCGGCCTGTGGCGGCAACCTATGAGGTCGCCAGCCGCGCATCTCGCGCCTTAACGGGAAGACTGCTTCCCGAAAGTGCAATCCGCTGAGGCCACGTTCTGGAAAACGAAATCACTCGACATCGGATCACCTCCTTTCGATTTGTTGAACACATCCTCATGATGGGGTGCGTTGCAGCAAATGACAAGTGCCATGCTGAAAAAGGCGCCAAGCCGGGAAAAGCCGCCTAATGCGCGTCGCGTTGAAACGGATTCATACGATGCGCTTTAAGCTTCTGTCGTTATGCATGTCGTCTCCCCAAAACCGAGGTTCACTTTTAGGCGACATATATTAGCAGATCAGCGGGCTTCGGCTTGCGATCCACGGCCCAAACGGACAACATGGCGTTATCGGGTCACGGGAGGGGACCATGGATGCCACCGAAAGAGCCGCGCGCATCGTTCGAACGGTGATCGAGGCGCTGAAGCCGGGCTTTGCCGTCAGGCTGTGGACCGGGGAACGGATTGGTCCCGCCAGCGGTCCGGTGCTTGCCATCAACGATCAGGACATCGTCTGGCAGTTGGCCCGCCGGCCGAATTTCTCGACGCTGCTGGAGATGTGGATTTCCAGGACCATCGACGTCGAGGATGGATCGCTGTTCGATCTCTACGCGTTGCCTTCAAAGGGCAAGCTGAGGTTGAAGGCGCTGCCGAAGCTGGCGATCCTGCGCGACCTGCCCGCCGTCCTGTTCTCGCGACGACAGATGACGAAACGGGCCGATCTGGCCGGGCGCAATCCTTTCGTCAGCGGCTCGAACAAGCAGGCGATCGAACATCACTACGACATTTCGAACGCCTTCTACCGGCTCTTCCTCGACGAGCGCATGGTCTACACCTGCGCCTATTTCACCGATTTCGCCAATGGCATCGACCAGGCGCAGCAGGACAAGCTCGACCATATCTGCCGCAAGCTCAGGCTGAAGCCCGGCGACCGGCTGCTCGACATTGGTTGCGGCTGGGGCGCGATGCTGATCCATGCCGCCAAGCACTATGGCGCCATCGGCCATGGCGTCTCGCTGTCCGAGGAGCAGACCCGGCTGGCGCGCGAGCGCATCCGCGCCGAGGGGCTGGAGGACAAGATCACCATCGACATCAAGTCCTACACCGAACTCGACGGCAGTTACGACAAGATCTCGTCCATCGGCATGTTCGAGGCCGTCGGCCTCGCCAACCACGCCACCTACTTCTCGACCGTCCACCGGCTGCTGAAGCCGGGCGGCATCTATCTGCACCACGCCATCACAAGGCGCGGCAAGGGCGGCACGCGCAAGACGCTGCGCAAGGGTGCGGAATACAAGGCGCTGATCAAATACATCTTTCCCGGCGGCGAGGTCGACACGATCGGCATGACGCTCGGCAATCTCGAGGCGCATGGTTTTCTCGTCGCCGACGTCGAGAATCTGCGCGAGCACTATGCCCGCACCTGCTGGCTATGGGCCGAGCGCCTGCAGGCCCGCTTCGACGAGGCGATCGCCGAGGTCGGCGAACCCAAGGCGCGGCTCTGGCTGCTTTACCTCACCGGCTGTTCGATCACCTTCGATCGCGGCTCGGCGCAGATTTTTCAGACCGTCGTCACCAAGCGCGCGCGGGGGCCAAGCGGCCTGCCGCCGACGCGGGCGGATCTTTATCGGTAGCGCGAGCCGCTCGCGCCTTACTCGGCGATGCCAAGCGAGGCGATGTAAGCCGCCGAGGCGGGGATCTTGGACTTGTCCCTGATCTCGATGATGAGGCGCGGATTGCTTTCGAGTTTCGCCAGCGCGGCAAAGACCGAGCGCCATTGGATCGTGCCTTCACCCAGGCTCCAGTGACGATCGGCGTAGCCGTCGGCATCCTGCAGGTGGATGTGCTGCAGGCGGTTGCCGGCAGCATGCACATAATAATCGACCGGCGGAGCACCGGTCGAGCCATGGGCATAGTAGGCGTGGCCAGTGTCTATCGAGACGGCGACCGCGGGGGAGTTGAAGCTGTTGGCCAACGCCACGCGGATATGCGGATCCTTGTCCTCGATATTCTCCAGGACCATCGTGCAACCGATGTCCTCGGCCCGCCTGACGGCGTCGCGTAAGGTGAGCTGGCAATACCCGACGATTTTCTCGCGCTCGCCGGGATTGTTGTCGAGATTGTTATAGGACCAGGTCGTATAGGGGCTGTGAACAACCATCTGCGTCGCACCGATGGCGGCGCAGACCTCGATACCCTGGACCAGCCGTTTGCTCACGACATCGCGAATATCGGGGTCCTGCGAGGCAATGGTGAAACCCCAGAAAGGCCCGTGAATTCCGAGGCGCCCCTTATGTCCGTCGAGAAGTTTTCTGGCGCGGGCGGCGAGTGGTGCCCAGTCGCCGTTGAGAACACTGGCCTCGGCAAAGCTCTGCAATTCCAGGTCACGCTGTTTTTCGAAGAGCCAGTCGCGATGGATTTCGAGGTCGGCGAGCGTCATGGCAGCGCCAAGAACGGGTAAGGAAGTCATCGGTACTCCGATCGGTGAGATTTCAAGGTGTCGGGCAGCAAGACGGATCGCGCCGAGGGGTTGTATGACGCCGTTTTCTGTCATGCGTATTACACGCTGCGCCAAGCCTGCCGCGAGGTGCCAGGATTATGCGGCCGCCATGTGGCCTGGCGTTGGTGGTATGATCTAGACGAAGCGCATCGGCGCGCCGATCTCGACGCGGGCCGGCTGGTCGACCGTGCAATAGACGCCGAGATTATGGGCGTTGTGGCGGACCAGGTTGCGCAGGATACCGGGATCGTGCTCGAAGCCGTCCTGGGCGATGATGGTGAAGCCGCAGCGGCGGCACGGTTCGGAAATCGTCAGCAGCAATTCGCCGATTGCCAGCTTGCGGCCGATCCATTCCGTTTCGGGAAACGAGCCTTCGACCGCCGCCATGTCGACGACGATGTTGGGGCGGAAACGGCGCGGGTCAGCGGCACCATCCGGATGCAGCGCCTTCAGCCGCGCCAGCGAGGCCGTGGTCAAGAGATGGATCGGCGCCTTGGTATAGCGGGCCGCGGTGACCGGACCGGCATAGGCCGGTGGCGCATTCTCCCGGCCGAACGGCCGGATAGAGGCAGCGAAGCCGAGATAGGCCGATATGGCGCGGTCGCATTCCACACTGGGTGCGCTCAGCCAGTCGCCGTCAGGGACGGCGACCTCCAGGTCGCGATCATTGGCCAGGCGGGTACGAATGCGCGGCACCTTGTGCCATTTCGCCTCGCGATCGGGCCGCGCAATCTCGTTGTCCGAGATATCTACGAGGCCGAACATGCGATCGCCCGCCATGCCCGCCGGCCCGACCAGGATGGCGTCCAGGCGCTCGCCGGCGAGCGAACTCGCCGGATAGCGCCAGAGCTGGCTGACAGAACCCATTGCCGCTTCGCCTGCCATCAGCCCTTCTTGTTCTGCCGGTTGGCGATGAGGTCATCGACCACCGCCGGGTCGGCCAGCGTCGAGGTGTCGCCAAGGGTGGCGAAATCGTCCTCGGCGATCTTGCGCAAGATGCGGCGCATGATCTTGCCGGAACGGGTCTTGGGCAGGCCCGGCGAGAACTGGATCTTGTCGGGTGAGGCGATGGCGCCGATTTCCTTGCGGACATGGGCGATGAGCTCCTTGCGCAGTTCCTCGGTCGACTCGACGCCCTTCATCAAGGTGACGTAGCTGTAGATGCCCTGGCCCTTGATGTCGTGGGGATAGCCGACGACGGCGGCCTCCGAGACCTTGTCATGGCTGACCAGCGCCGATTCGACTTCGGCCGTGCCCATGCGGTGGCCGGAGACGTTGATGACGTCGTCGACGCGGCCGGTGATCCAGTAATAGCCGTCGGCGTCGCGGCGGCAGCCATCGCCGGTGAAGTACTTGCCCTTGTAGGTGGAGAAATAGGTCTGCACGAAACGGTCATGGTCGCCATAGACGGTGCGCATCTGGCCGGGCCAGGAATCGGTGATGCAGAGATTGCCGTCGGCCGCACCCTCCAGCACCTTGCCTTCGCCGTCGACCAGCTGCGGCTTGACGCCGAAGAAGGGGCGCGTCGCCGAGCCTGCCTTGAGATCAGTGGCGCCCGGCAGCGGCGTGATCAGGATGCCGCCGGTCTCGGTCTGCCACCATGTGTCGACGATCGGCACCTTGCCGTTGCCGACGACGTTGAAATACCACTCCCAGGCCTCCGGGTTGATCGGCTCGCCGACCGAGCCCAGCACCCGCAGCGACTTGCGCGAGGTCTTCTTCACCGGGTCGTTGCCGGCGCCCATCAGCGCCCGCAGCGCCGTCGGTGCGGTGTAGAAGATGTTGACCTTGTGCTTGTCGATGACTTCCCAGAAGCGCGACTGCGACGGGTAGTTGGGCACGCCCTCGAACATCAGCGTGGTGGCGCCATTGGTGAGCGGGCCATAGACGATGTAGCTGTGGCCGGTGACCCAGCCGACATCGGCGGTGCACCAGTAGATGTCGCCGTCATGGTAGTCGAAGACATATTGGTGCGTCATCGAGGCGTAGACGAGGTAGCCGGCGGTGGTGTGCAGCACGCCCTTCGGCTTGCCGGTCGAGCCTGAGGTGTAGAGGATGAACAGCGGATCCTCCGCCTTCATCTTTTCAGGCTTGCACTCGGCCTTCACCGTCGCGACTTCATCGTGGTACCAGAGGTCGCGGCCGGGCGCCCGGCCGATCTTGCCGCCGGTGCGGCGCACGACAATGACGTTCTTGACCATCACATGTTGCCTGGCGGCGATGTCGATGGCCTTGTCGGTGTTCTCCTTCAGCGGGATCGGCTTGCCGCCGCGTAGGCCCTCATCTGCGGTGATGACGAAGGTCGATTCGCAGTCGACGATGCGTCCGGCCAGTGCATCGGGCGAGAAGCCGCCGAAGACGATCGAATGGATGGCGCCGATACGCGTGCAGGCGAGCATCGCATAGGCGGCTTCCGGGATCATCGGCATGTAGATGGTGACGCGGTCGCCTTTCTTGACGCCGTGCTTCTTCATCACATTGGCAAGCCGGCAGACATGCTCGTAGAGCTCGTTGTAGCTGATCTTCTTGTCGTCGTAGGGGTTGTCGCCTTCCCAGATGATGGCGGTCTGGTCGCCACGCTTCTTCAGGTGGCGATCGATGCAGTTGTAGGAAACATTGGTCAGCCCGTCCTCGAACCATTTGATCGAGACCTTGCCGTCGAAGGAGGTGTTCTTGACCTTGCTGAAGGGCTTGAACCAGTCGATGCGCTTGCCGTGCTTGCCCCAGAATTTGTCCGGGTTCTTGATGCTGTCGGCATACCATTTGAGATAGGTGTCATTGTCGATCAGCGCGTTTTTCTTCCACGCCGGCTGGACGCGATGGACATGAACCTCGGACATTCCTGACTTTCCTCCCGAACCAATCCGTCGGCTTGAAACGCCGGCGGGATCGCGGCGAAGCAGCCGCGAATTCGGCGGCATTATTACCAGTTCCGCCGAGACGGCAACATTAGACGTTGGATTCGCGCGGCTGGATGCCGCAGGGGCACCGCCAAGTGCTGTCAGCACTCGGGCAGGTCCGCTGCTAACTGTATGTTTTCGCGTCGAAAAGCCTATTTCGATCAGGAAAAATCAATAGACAGTTAAGCAACCGCGCGCACACTCTGACGTTGGGAGGACAGGAGAATCAATTTGGGGACCGCCATGCGCGACCATTCCGAAATGGACCTGATGCTCAAAGGGTATGGCCTGACCACGGCCAAGATTCTGTATCACTTTCCCGACCACCCGCATCTGCTGCAGAGCTTCATCTGGCAGGACTACGATCTGGCCCCGAAGTTTCCGGTGCTGATCAAATTCATCGAATTCTGGAAGGCCGAGCTCGACGGGCCGCTGCACTCGGTTGTCTACACGCACCAGAAGCTGATCGCGCCGAATGAATGGCGCAAGGTGGACGGCGAGTTCGTCCTGCACTGACGCTGCTGCAGACGATCTGTTTCCATTCTTGTGCGGCGACAGCAATGCGGCCGTCGGCTATCCTTTGCGGGCGGCGCGGCAAGGCAGGGTGCCCAGGGCGGCGTCCGCGATCGGGAGAACGGACATGACCGCTTTCGACTATGCCGCGCTGCTGCTTCGTCTCAGTGTCGGCGGCCTGTTTCTTGCCCATGCCTAT
The DNA here is from genome assembly GCF_024746835.1 of Mesorhizobium sp. AR02. Taxonomy (NCBI): domain Bacteria; kingdom Pseudomonadati; phylum Pseudomonadota; class Alphaproteobacteria; order Hyphomicrobiales; family Phyllobacteriaceae; genus Mesorhizobium; species Mesorhizobium sp. AR02. Next base: position 3,135,566 of record NZ_CP080531.1, read on the forward strand.
CTGAAATACGCCATCTTCACGCCGAAAGGCACAACCGACTATTTCCAGTCGCTCGGCGTGCCCGGTTATTTCGGCTTGATCGCCATCGCCGCCGAAACGGCCGGCGGTCTCGGCCTGATCTTCGGCGTCGCCACGCGGCTGGCGGCGATCTTGCTCATTCCCCTGATGCTGGGCACGATCGTGCTCGTGCACGGCAAGAATGGTTTCTGGTTCACCAATGCAGGCGGTGGCTGGGAATATCCGGCGCTGTGGATCGTCTGCCTGATCGTCATCGCTCTGATCGGCAGCGGCCAGCCGGCACTTTGGCCGATCTGGGGATAGGGCACTCCGGGGCCTGGGCCGTGCGCCGCACGACCCAGGCGGGAGATGTCACACCGCCGGCGGGTTGAGCCTGGCGAAACCTTCCTGGCGGCGATAGGGGAAATACGGGTAGGGCGCGGTGACTTCGCTTGCCGCGTCGAGTTTTTTCACCTGTTCCGGCGTCAGCGACCAGCCGACGGCGCCGAGGTTCTGGCGCAATTGTTCCTCGTTGCGGGCGCCGATGATGACGGAGGAAACGGTTGGGCGTTGCAACAGCCAGTTGATGGCGATCTGCGGCACGGTCTTGCCGGTTTCCCCGGCCACCGCGTCAAGCGCATCCATCACCCGGTAGAGATGCTCGTCCTCGACCGGCGGGCCGAAGCTTGCCGTGTCATGCAGCCGGCTCTTTTCCGGCAGAGGCTGGCCACGGCGGATCTTGCCGGTCAGGCGACCCCAGCCGAGTGGGCTCCACACCAGCGCGCCAACGCCCTGGTCGAGGCCGAGCGGCATAAGTTCCCACTCATAGTCGCGGCCAAGCAGCGAGTAGTAGACCTGATGCGCAGCGTAGCGCGGGTAGCCGTGCTTGTCGGCTTCCGCCAGCGACTTCATCACTTGCCAGCCGGAGAAGTTGGAGACGCCGACATAGCGCAGCTTGCCGGCGCGCACGAGCTCGCCCAGCGTCGACAAAACCTCCTCGATCGGGGTGCCGGCATCGAAGGCGTGCAGCTGCAACAGGTCGATGTAGTCGGTGCCGAGGCGCTTCAGCGCGGCGTCGACGGATTTGATCAGCCGTGAACGCGATGAGCCGTAGTCGGCCGGGCCGTCACCCATCGGCAGCGAGGTCTTGGTCGAGATCAGCACGGCGTCGCGGCGGCCTTTTATCGCTTCGCCGAGCACCTCTTCCGAAGCGCCGTTCGAATAGACGTCGGCGGTGTCGAAGAGATTGACGCCGGCTTCAAGGCAAATGTCGATCAGCCGCCGCGCTTCGACGGCGTCGCTGTTGCCCCAGGCGCCGAACAGCGGGCCGGAGCCGCCAAAGGTTCCCGCGCCGAATGAGAGTGCGGGCACTTTCAGGCCCGAAGTGCCGAGACGTCGATAATCCATGGTTTTATCCTTTCAATTGCAATTCTAAGTCAGGTGCCGGTCTGCTCAGTTCCCGATCCGTTGGCCAAGATCGATGGCCTCGGCCATGGCCCGGTTTCCCTTGTCACCGGGATGCAGATGGTCGCCGGAATCGAATTCCGGCAGCAGGCGTGCCGGATGTGCGGGATCGCGGAGCAACGCATCGAAGTCGACGACGGCGTCAAAGGCGCCACTGGTTCTGATCCAGTCGTTGACTTTCTGGCGCAACGCCTCCTTCTCCGGCGTGTAGTAACCCTCGAGCGGCGTGCCGCTCAGCGCGCCCTCGAAAGGTGTCAGCGTACCGCCGAGGATGATGAGATTGTGGGCGTGCGCCTGGGCGGCGAGCTGCAGATAGCCGTCGGTGAGTGCCGCCAACGATGGCAGGGATTTTCCAGACACAAAGGGCGTGCCTGGCCAGCTGATGTCGTTGATGCCGATAAGCAGCACCACAGCCTTGGCGCCGGGCTGGGCCAGCACGTCACGGTCGAAGCGCGCCGATGCTTTGACGCCCATCGCGTCATCCGGGAGCCTGGCTCCGGATATGCCCGCATTGAGCACCGCAATATGGTTCGAAGCGAGACGCTTTGCCAGGAAGTCCGGCCAGCGATTGTCGGCGTCCAGCGTGGCGCCATTGCCGTCGGTGATCGAATCGCCGATCGCGATCACCGCGCCATGATTTGCCGGCGCGTCGATGAGAACTTCGCTGACCAGGATGCGCGCATCGGTGGTTTGCGCGGCGGCGATTGTGTCGGAAGCCGTCTGATTGCCGTCGCCGATATAGGCGGTCTGTTTGCCGTCCCAATGGAAGGTGGAGATCGGCGTCGCCCGAGGCAGATAGATCGATATGGACAGGTGACTCAAGGCGTCGAGGGGCAGGTCCACCGGATCGCTGACCAGAGGCGCGCCCGCCGGAACTATCGCCTTGGTCTGGCCGCCGAAGGTAACGACGTGGTCGGTGCCGGCGACGATTTTGGAACCCTCGCCAGCAATCGCGGCATGCGCTTCACCGATCTGAATCGGTGCGTTGGTATATTCGTTCGACAGCACGATGCGGAATTGCTTGCCGCCAATGCTGGTGCGGATCGTCTGGCGTATCGTCTGGTTCTCGAGCTTCGGCGCTATCTTCACCGGCAAGGCGAAGTCGGGACCCCATGTCGGTTGCGGGCTGGCAGTCCAGGTGCCGACCCAGTCCTGCTTCTCGCCTGACATCGCGGGGTTGACGATCAACGTAGCCGCCAAGGCGAGCGCGGCGAGGGTCAGGCGCTTTGTCGCAAGGGCGACGATGGTGCGGCGGACAAGATGTGGCATAGGTGTCTCCTCTCTGGTTTTGATCTCATGGCGTCTGTCGGGATGGATTCCGAAGGTCACTCTATGGATGCGGGGCGCGCGGCAGCCGGGACCAGCCGCTCTTCATGTCTGTCGAGACGCAGTGCCAATCCCGCCACGCCGAGCGCTGCGACCGGCAGCAAGGCGGCGACCCAGGTGAGTGAACCCAGCCCCAGGCCATGGGCGATGACCGCGCCACCAAGCCAGGCACCGGCGGCGTTGCCGAGATTGAAGGCGGCGATGTTGAAGGACGAGGCAAGGCTCTGGCCGGCGCCTTGCGCCTTGTCCAGCACCCACATCTGCAGCGGAGCCACGGTAGCGAAGGCGGCGGCCCCGAGCAGGCCGACATAGATGACGGCCATGACCTGGCTGTGGATGGCGAAGCTCATGGTGGCGAGCACCAGCACTAGCACCACAAGGCTGCCCAGCACGGCCGGCACCAGCCAGCGGTCGGCGACCTTGCCGCCGGCGAGATTGCCGGCGATGAGACCGCCACCGAAGACGAGCAGGATCGGCGACACGGCGGCTTCCTTGAAGCCGCTGATCTCCGTCAGCAGCGGGGCAATGTAGGTGAAGACGGCGAAGACGCCGGCATAGCCGAGCACGGTGGTGGCGAGGCCGAGCAGGACGGGCGTACGGCGCAGCACGGCGAGATCGGCGCGCAAATCGCTCTTCTCGGGTGCCTCTTGGCTGCGTGGCACCAGAGCCAGGATGACGGCGAAGGCCGCCAGGCCGACCAGGGTCACTGCCCAGAAGGTGGCGCGCCAGCCAAAGGCCTGGCCGAGCCAGGTGCCGAAGGGCACGCCGAGGATGTTGGCGATGGTGAGCCCGGTGAACATCAATGCGATCGCCGAAGCCTTCTTGTTGGGCGCGACCAGGCCGGTGGCGACCACCGAGCCGACGCCGAAGAAAGTACCGTGGGCAAAGGCGGTGATGATGCGGGCGCCCATCAGCGTCCAGTAGTCGGGCGCCAGCGCACAGGCGAGATTGCCAAGCGTGAAGATCGCCATCAGCACCAGAAGCACGGTCTTGCGCGGCCAGCTGCCGGTGGCGATGGTCAGCAGCGGCGCGCCAATGACGACGCCCAGCGCATAGCCCGAAATCAGCTGGCCGGCGGCCGAGATCGAGACGCCGAGATCCTTGCTGACATCGAGCAGCAGACCCATGATGACGAATTCGGTGACACCGATGCCGAAGGCGCCGGCGGCGAGGGCGTAGAGACCAAGAGGCATGGCGGTTTCCACTTCCAAGACGGGCCGTTAAGGCGACGAGCGCCTTGTCCAACCCGCGCCCCGACCCGAAAGATCGTGTCGCCATGCACTGTGAACCAGACTTGCGCCGGGCACATTGTCTGTGAAATAGATTCACAGATGGCCAGACCCGACATCAATCGCTCCGGCGAGATCGAAGTCTTCGTGCGCGTCGTCGAGGCGGGCAGCTTTTCGGCCGCGGCACGCGCGTTGCGCATGACCCCGTCGGCCGTCAGCAAGCTGATCGCGAGGCTGGAAGCCCGGCTTGGCGCGCGGCTGGTCAGCCGGTCGACACGCAAGCTGCAGCTGACACCGGAAGGAACAGCATTCTACGACAGCGGGCTGCGCATCCTCGCCGACATGGCGGCGGCCGAGCGCGAGGCAGCGGCGGGTGCCGCACCGCGCGGGCGGCTGCGCGTCAACACCTATGTGCCGTTCGGGGTGCACCGGCTGATCCCGCTGCTGCCGCGCTTCCTCGAACGCTACCCCGAGATCTCGGTCGATCTGGTGCTGACCGATAGCGTCATCGACCTAATGGCCGAGCGTGCCGATGTCGCCATCCGGGCTGGGCCGCTCGGCGAATCACGGCTAGTGGCGCGCAAGCTCGGGCAGAGCCCGGTGGTGGTGGTTGCGGCTCCCTCCTATCTCGAAACGCAGGGCATACCGTTGACGCCAGCCGATCTCGAAAGCCACAATCGCATGGGCTTCGGCTTCGTCAGGCATATCGACGGCTGGCCGTTCCGCGACGCCGAGGGCCGCGCCATCATGATCCCGATCACCGGCAACACGCTGGTCAGCGACGGCGAAGCGATGCGGCTGATGACGCTGGCCGGGGCCGGTATCTCCAGGCTGGCGCGCTGGCACGTGGCGGCCGATATTGCCGCCGGCCGCTTGGTGGCGCTGCTGGAGGATTTCAATCCGGGCGATGAAGAGGCCACGCACGCCGTCTATGTCGGCCAGGGCCGCCATCTGCCGGCGCGGGTGCGGGCTTTTCTCGATTTCCTGGCCGAGACTGTGCGGCTCTGACGAAGCGCGGCTTTCAAGGTCTGTTCGACAACCCAGCGGGGGCAGGATATGAAATCCCATCCGTCGTCGCAGGCGCCTCGCGCCAAGGCACCCGGAGCGTTGGCAATTCAGGAGGCGTGAATTGGTCCGCTTGTCCTTGGCCACGGCATCGCTGCTTGCCATCGCGACATTGCTGCATGCTCCAACGATCTCCGAGGCAGCCGAGGTCTCGACGGCTGCGGTGCCCGCTCCAAACGCCCAACCGGATGACGTCAAGCAGCTCCTTTCCGTGGCTTTGGCTGAAACCGAGGATTTCTGGGGCGCCACCTTCAAAGCCGGCGGATTGAAATATGAGGAGCCCAAGCTGGTGCTGTATACCGGCACTATCGCCACCGCATGCGGCCCTGTTGCAGGGACATCATACTGCGCGAGCGACCATAGAATTTATCTCGATCCGGCGTTCCCCGAGCTTCGAGAGATTGGCTTGACCGGCGATTTCGCCAAGGCGTTGATTGTCGCCCGAGAGGTTGGGCACCATGTGCAGAACATCTCGGACGTTCCGCACCCTGATGTAACCGACGGGAACCAGGAAGCCGCTATCATCCGATCGGAACAGGTGGAGCTCCAGGCCGATTGTTTTGCCGGCCTATGGAGCCGCTATGTTCAGGACAAGGGGTTGCTGGAAGACACCGATCTGACTGAGGCCAGGCAACTGCTTCGATCTCTCGGAGATGATCAGGCGGCAAATGCCTCCAAAGACCCGAACGCAAAAAGGTACGGCACATCGCAACAGCGTATCCGCTGGTTTGACCGGGGCCTTGCTGGAAAGACGATCGCGGATTGCGATACCTCCAGCAATCCGCTTTGATGCCGAGCCCGGCCTGTCGGATGAGTGATTACTCGCCGATAGACTTCAGTGCTTTCCTGATCTGTTCAATGACGGTGCCGATGTCCGATCGCCCGGATGTGTATTCTCCATCCGGGTCATAATATGCGTCCCGCAGCCGCTCCAAACGAGAAATGACGGCGGCTGCGTAGTCATGCGCCGTACCAGCGACGACGACCTTTTCGAATTCGGCTTGCGCGGCACTGACCGCACCGACGCAGACTTTCCAATCGTAAGGGCTGGCAGAAGCCGCAGCTTGGCGATCAGCCATGATCGCGACAATCCGGTCTCGAAATTCATCGGCGGATGATGCCATCATCGCCCCTGACATCCCGGTATGTTGCTCCGTCGTCATGATGGTAGCTGTGAACACGCGTCCGGTTCAAGGCGACCCGTGCGGCCTTGTCGAAGCGAGAAAAAGCCGCACGCTCTAGAGCCCCATCCCGATTGAATCGGGATGGGGCTCTATCTCTTTGTTTGAGCATGATCTTTTCCGAAAACCGGCACCCACTTTTCGGGATCATGCTCTAAGGGACACGCGGCTTTCCGGAAAATCGCGTGGAGCCCGTTAGGCCTTCGGCGTGAACGGCGCCGGGCGCCGGCCTGCCGCCTGGCGCTCCAGCATCCAGCCGGGGTATTCGGCCGGCAGCGCGCTGACCTCGTCCAGTTTGGCGAGATCGTCGGTGTCTAGCTTCACTTCAGTCGCGGCAAGGTTCTGTTCGAGCTGCTCCATGCGGCTGGCGCCGATGATGACGCTCATCACGAAAGGCTTGGCCAGGACATAGCCAAGCGCCACCGTGGCGACGCTGACATCATGCTTCTTGGCGATCTCGCGCATGACGGCGACGGCCGCCCAGGCACGATCCTCGTTGACCGGCGGGAAGTTGAAGGAAGCGCGGCGGCCCTCGCCATTGCCGGGCGCGCCGGGGCCGTATTTGCCGGAGAGCAGGCCGCCGGCCATCGGCGACCACACCATCAGCCCGAGTTTCTCCTCGTTGATGAGCGGTACGATCTCGCGTTCGAGGCCGCGGCCGGCGATCGAATAATAGGACTGGATGGTCTCGAAACGGGCAAAGCCCTTGCGGTCGGCAATGCCGAGCGCCTTGGCGATGCGCCATGCTGCCCAGTTGGAGACGCCGACGTAACGAACCTTGCCGCTGGCAACCAGATCATCGAGCGCCCGCTGCGTCTCGTCGATCGGCGTCACCGTGTCGGTGCCGTGCAGCTGATAGAGATCGATATGGTCGAGCTGCAGCCGTTCGAGGCTGGCATCGACCGAATCCATGATGTGGCCGCGCGACGAGCCGCGCTGGTTCGGCCCTTCGCCCATGGCGCCGTGCACCTTGGTGGCGATGACCACGTTCTGCCTGTCGACGCCGAGGTCTTTCAGCGACTGGCCGAGCAGCCGTTCGGATTGGCCAAAGGAATAGACGTCGGCCGTGTCGAAGAAATTGACGCCGGCGGCGAGCGAGCGGCCGACGATCTCGTTGACGCCCTTCTGATCGAGGCTGGCGATCAGGCCCCATTGGGCATTCTGGCCGGCGGCGCCGAAGGTCATGGTGCCGAGGCACAGTTCGGAGACGAACATCCCCGTATTGCCAAGCTGGTTGTAGCGCATGGTGAAGGCTCCAGGAGAATTGTGATGACACAAAACAAATAGGAACGGAACGTTTCGTTTCCAGTGGTGGTGCAATGATGGACCAGTGCTGGCTCAAAACCGTCGCCAATCCCCAACACCGGGTCACCAGCATCGTTGCGGTAGGGGCAGGCTTCCCAGGGATTAGGATCGAGTGTCGAAGGTGTCGAGTTTCAGCCGCGCGGCATGGTTTTCAGACCAACGAATAATCTCGTCGAAAACGGGGCGAAGGGCGAGTGCAACGGATGTGAGTTCATACTCCACACGCGGCGGCACTTCGGCGTAGCAGGTGCGGATCAAAAGACCGTTTTGCTCGAGATCGCGCAACTGTGCGGTGAGCATGTGTTGCGTGATGCCTGGTATTGCTCGTCGCAACTCGCCGAAGCGCCGCTTGCCGTGAACGAGCTGCCAGAGAATCTCGCCTTTCCACTTCCCCGTCAGAATCCGCATCGCGACGTGGAAGCGCTCCATTGGCTGTCCGCGACACTCTTCGGCAGGCGCTGAAGCCTTCATTTCCTTAATAGTCTGCATTTTCATCCTATACCATAAAAATCATCCTACTTGCCAATTCAATATTAGATCACAAAATTTGCAGCGGTAAAGGGATTGGCCCTGCCGTCCTCATTTAACGAGCGAACAGGTGAAAGACGTGAGCGTGGAAGTGGCAAACGAAGAGCGTGTCGGGGAGCGAAAGGTTGGTGACGTCGTCATTTACGGGGGCGGCATTGCCGGAGCTCTCCTCGCGCGGCAATTGTCCGCCACTGCCAAGGTGATCCTGGTCGATCCGCTCGATTATTTCGAAGTGTCGATGGCTGCACCGCGCAATCTGGTAAAGCCCGACTTCTCCAGGCAGTCCATCATGCCCTTTGCAAAGGCTCTTCCTCGAGTCGATCATGTCGCCGCTCGCCTGACGGAGCTTACCAGCGAGGGCGGTATCGTCGAAGACGCTTCCGGCCGGAGGCTTCTCGTCACTGGGAAGGCTGCCGTCCTGGCCACGGGGAACCGCTTCGCCAACGAACTGGTGCGCGGCCAGGAGGGGAGCGGCGCTGACCGCCATGCGTTCTATCAGCGGTTCCATGACCGCCTTGCAGGCGCCGAGCGCATTCTTCTAATCGGCGGCGGGCCTATTGGTGTCGAAGTCGCCGGTGAGATTACCGAAGCATGGCCGCACAAGCATGTCACATTGGTCGAGTCCCAGCCACGCATCTTGCGAGGCACTTCCGAAGCCGCCGCTGCTCGCGCCGCTTCAATTCTGGAAAAGCGGGGTGTGACGATCCTGACCGGACAGCGCATCGATGGGCTTTTGTCCAATTTGCAAGACGTGTTTGCTGGCAGTGGCGAGGTTACCACCGACGCCGGTCAGGTCATCGCTTACGACCTCGCAATACTATGCATTGGAGGGCGGCCGAACACCGCCTTCATGAAGCAAAACTTTGCCAGCCGGCTCACACCAGACGGCCATGTCAAGGTGGCAGCGGACCTCCGGGTGAAAGGAGAAAGAACCATCTTTGCGCTCGGCGACATTACCGATCTTGCTGAAAACAAGATGGCGTTTCACATCAGGGGACACGTCAAGGTCGCAGCCACCAATATTCGCTCCATTCTGGCTGGCAAGTCACCCTCTCTGTCCTACAAACCACGAACCGGCGATCCGACGATGGTAGTAACGCGAGGTAGCCGAACCGGCGTTGCGCACCTTCCCCTGTTTGGCCACACGCGGTGGTCATGGCTTGTCCGCAAAGTAAAAGCCGAGCACATGCTGGTGCCGAATTATGCGAAAATATTCTCGCTCTAACGCGATCTACCGACTACCAAAAATCGCCGAGCCGACGCGGACGCTGGTGGCGCCGAAGGCGATGGCCGTCTCGTAGTCGCCGGACATGCCCATCGACAGTTTTGCGACGCCGGCCTCGTGCCCAAGCTTTTCCAGCAAGGCGAAGTGCGGGCCGGGGTTTTCATCGGCCGGCGGGATGCACATCAGGCCTTCGATGGCGAGGCCATGGACATCGCGGCAGCGGGCGACAAAACCCACCGCGTCGCGCGGCTCGATGCCGGCCTTCTGCGGCTCGGAGCCGGTGTTGACCTGGACATAGAGTTTTGGGGCGCGGCCTTGCCTTGAGATTTCCTTGGCGAGTTCGGCGGCGATCTTGTCGCGGTCGACCGTCTCGATGACGTCGAACAGCGCCACCGCCTCCTTCGCCTTGTTCGATTGCAGCGGGCCGATCAAATGCAGTTCGATATCGGCAAAGGCCTGCTTCAGATCAGGCCATTTGCCTTGCGCCTCCTGCACGCGGTTCTCGCCGAAGACGCGTTGGCCGGCCTCGATCACCGGCTGGATGTCGGCGGCGTCAAAAGTCTTGGAGACGGCCACCAGCGTCACCGCGCCAGCCGCACGGCGGGCTTCCTGCTCTACGGCGGCGATCTTCGCCTTGACCGCGAAAAACTGCTGAACGGTGTCACCCATATGCAAATCCCGCTGTTTTGACTCGCGTTTTTAGCCGCCGCGATGCCCATATGGTTGACGGGTTTGCCAAACCATGGTGAACACCCGGACCACATTCCCTGAACCGCCGAGCCAGTCGCCCGCGGTTCGCGCCTGCTTTTAAGTGAAAAACGTCCCATGGCAACCGAACGATACAATCCGCGCGCGTCAGAGCCCAAATGGCAGAAGGCCTGGGCCGACAAGAAGCTGTTCGAAGCGCACAATGACGATCCGAAGCCGAAATACTACGTACTTGAGATGTTTCCCTACCCGTCGGGGCGCATCCATATCGGCCATACCCGTAACTACACGATGGGCGACGTGGTGGCGCGCTACAAGCGGGCCAAGGGGTTCAATGTGCTGCACCCGATGGGCTGGGACGCCTTCGGCATGCCGGCAGAGAACGCGGCGATGCAAAACAAGGTCCATCCCAAGGAATGGACTTATCAGAACATCGCCACCATGCGCGAGCAGCTCAAGGTCATGGGCCTGTCGCTGGATTGGGCGCGCGAATTCGCCACCTGCGATGTCGATTACTACCACCGCCAGCAGATGCTGTTCCTCGATTTCGTCGAGAAGGGGCTGGTGACGCGCAAATCCTCCAAGGTCAACTGGGATCCGGAGGACATGACGGTGCTCGCCAACGAGCAGGTCATCGACGGGCGCGGCTGGCGCTCGGGCGCGCTGGTCGAACAGCGTGAGCTGACGCAGTGGTTCTTCAAGATCACCGATTTTGCGCAGGACCTGCTGGATTCACTCGACGGCCTCGACGAATGGCCCGAAAAAGTGAAGCTGATGCAGCAGAACTGGATCGGCCGTTCGGAAGGCCTGCTGATCCGCTGGCCGCTGGCCTCGGACATTGCTGGCGAGCATGAGCTGGAAGTCTACACGACGCGGCCCGACACCATTTTCGGCGCGTCCTTCATGGCGATCGCCGCCGACCACCCGCTGGCCAAGAAAGCCGCCGAGACCAATCCGGCGCTGGCGAAGTTCATCGACGAGGTGCGCCATATGGGCACCTCGGTGGCGGCGCTGGAGACGGCCGAGAAGAAGGGTTTCGACACCGGCATTCGCGTCGTTCATCCGTTCGACGACAGCTGGACGCTGCCTGTCTATGTCGCCAATTTCGTGCTGATGGAATACGGCACCGGCGCCATTTTCGGCTGCCCGGCGCACGACCAGCGCGACCTCGACTTCGCCAACAAATACGGCCTGACGGTGGTGCCGGTGGTGATGCCGGAGGGCGAGAATCAAGCGACCTTCCAGATCATCGACGTGGCGTATGGCGACGATGGCGCGATGATCAATTCGCGTTTCCTCGATGGCATGAAGCCGACCCAGGCTTTCGACGAGGTGGCGAAGCTGCTGGAGCAGAAGACGATCGGCAACCGGCCGATGGCCGAGCGCAAGGTGAATTTCCGCCTGCGCGACTGGGGCATTTCGCGCCAGCGCTACTGGGGCTGCCCGATCCCGATGATCCATTGCGAGGCTTGCGGCGTGGTGCCGGTGCCGAAGGCCGACCTGCCGGTCAAGCTGCCCGACGACGTCGATTTCGACCGGCCGGGCAATCCGCTCGACCGGCATCCGACCTGGCGGCATGTGAAGTGCCCGCAATGCGGTGGCGATGCGCGGCGCGAAACCGACACCATGGACACGTTCGTCGATTCGTCGTGGTATTTCGCCCGCTTCACCGCACCTCATGCGCATGAGCCGACCGATCCCAAGGCGGCCAATGAATGGCTGCCGGTCGACCAGTATATTGGCGGCATCGAGCACGCGATCCTGCATCTGCTCTATTCGCGCTTCTTCACCCGCGCCATGCGCGAGACCGGCCATGTCGACCTGGCCGAGCCGTTCAAGGGCCTGTTCACGCAAGGCATGGTGGTGCACGAGACGTATCGCGTCGGCGGCGCGTCGAACAATGGCCGCTGGCTGTCGCCGGCTGAGGTCAGGATCGAGGATGCCGGCGGCAAGCGCCGCGCCATCGAGATTGCCACCGGCGAAGAGGCGGCGATCGGTTCGCTCGAAAAGATGTCGAAATCGAAGAAGAACACGGTGAGCCCGGAAGACATCACCGATGGCTATGGCGCCGACACGGCGCGCTGGTGCATGCTGTCGGATTCGCCGCCCGAGGGCGACGTCGAATGGACCGACGATGGCGCCGCCGGCGCGCATCGCTTCATCCAGCGCATCTGGCGCCTGGTGTCGATCGCCGCCGAGACACTGGCAGGCGTCAAGCCGGTCGCGGCCGACGCCGGTGAGGCGGGAGCGGTGTCGAAGGCCACGCACAAGATCCTGAAGGCGATCGGCGAGGACATCGAAAAACTCGGCTTCAACCGCGCCATCGCCCGCATCTATGAACTGGCCAACGTGCTGACCACGCCGCTCAACGCGGTGGCGGAAGGCAAGGCCGATCCAGCACTCAAAGGCGCCTGCCGCCAGGCAGTGGAGATGCTGGTGCATCTGGTCGCACCGGTCATGCCGCATCTGGCCGAAGAGTGTTGGGAGACGCTCGGCGGCACCGATCTGGTCGCCGAACGGCCGTGGCCGGTCTTCGATCCGGCACTGGTCGTCGACAATGAAGTGACCTATCCGGTGCAGGTCAACGGCAAGAAGCGGGGGGATTTGACAATTGCCCGCGACGCGGACCAAGGTGCGGTCGAAAAAGCGGTATTGGCTCTCGACTTCGTGCAGAAAGCGCTCGAAGGTAAGGCTCCGCGCAAGGTGATCATCGTGCCGCAGAGGATCGTCAATGTCGTTGCCTGATCGGGAAAAGACAGAGCTGAGCCGTTTGCTGCGCCGCGCCGCGCTTGCCGGCCTTGTCGGCTCGCTGGCGCTGGTTTCGGCCTGCACGGTGCGGCCGCTCTATTCCAACGCGCCGTTGTCGACGGGCTCGACCGCCAATGCCGAACTGGCGTCGATCGCCATCAAGCCGGTCAAGACGCGGTATGCCCAGCAGGTGCGCAACAATCTGATCTTCGGCTTTGGGCGCGGTGCCGGCGAACCGGCCTCGCCGCTTTATTCGCTCGATCTCACCGTGACCGAAGCCGTCGATTCGGCGGCGCTCGTGCAGGTTGGAACCGACGAAGACGAGCCGACCGCCGGTTCGGTGACGCTGAACGCCAGCTATACGCTGACCGATATGAAAACCGGCGCCGTCATCACGGTCGGCAAGCGCGCGATCACCTCGTCCTTCGACAGGCCGCGCCAGGAATTCGCTTCGTACCGGGCGCAGATCGACGCTGAAAATCGCGCCGCGCGCGAACTGGCCGAAGCCCTGCAACTGTCCGTAGCCCAGGATCTGGTCCGGCACGGCAAGGCGGCTGGCTAGCGCCGTTTTTCGTTTCACGGAAGACGCCCTCTCGATCGTTGCGTCCGGCCGCCTCGCAGCGGTCGGGTACCCTATTTTCAGCTCACCTTTTTAGCTCGACGCATTGGATGTGCGGGTGATCGCCGAATGACGATCAGCTGCTCGAATCCGGATCCCACACATCGCTGCGAAAGATACATTTCGGTCGCTCCAACGGCGCTGACGGGAAGCAACTGTTAACCACTCGCTCCCTATTGCTCAACTGACGGTTCAGCGTGAGTCTTGAGAATGGAATCCAAGCGTTTTCCTCGGGTCAATTCATTGACAGTTTCGCCCGATAATCCCGAGGGTGAGCGTTTGAACAACAAGGCGGATGGCCAGCGGGCCGGCGCGGCCAGGCCCGGCAATTCCCCGCCATCCGTCGATCTCGGTGGCAACGAAAGCCCGGCCTGGCAGGACTATTTCTTCCTGGCGCCCAATGTGCGGTTTACGCGCACGCCGGACTATGAAGCCAGCACGCGCCATCCGCGCCAGATCACCCCCGAGCAAGGCGAACCGCCGGCGCCGCCGGCGCGGCAAGCAGTCGCACAGCCTGCCGCGGCTGCGACGTCGTCTGGAGTCTCGTCCTCGTCATTGTCGGCGGCGATGAAAAGCCGGAGCGCCGCTTCGCACACCGCGCTGCCGCCCGCCGGCAACAAAGCCGTGACGCATGAAAGATCGCCGGCCTCGGCATCGGTTCCGCCAAGGCATGCCAGCGAAACGGCGCGGGCTGTTGCGCCGGCGGGTCCGAGGACAGCAGTGACAGCACGCGCATCCACACCGGCAGCGTCTGCCAAGGCAATGGCGGCGCCGGTCAAAACACCAGGCCGCGACACTGTGCGCTGGCCCTATCTGTCGGATCACGTCTTCTTCGAACTCATGGCGCCCTACATGATCGAAGCTCCATCGCCGGCGCCGCGGGCCGTCGCGGCTCCGCGCGCCGTCGCGCCGGTTGCCACCGGGAGGGTCGATGTCCGCGCCGCGCCTACGGCCGATCCCACCGCATTGTTCCGTGTGATCGACTGCCTTCCAGGCCAGCAGGCTCCGTCGGCTCTGCCGGAAGTCCGGCCGGCCAACTCGAACGAAGCCGTGGTTCAGCCGGCGGCGAGCAGCGCACCGCAACGGGCCCAGGCGCGGGTTGCAGTCCCTGCCGCTGTGGGCAATGCCGCTCCGGCCCAGATCGGGCAAGGCGCGGAGGAGACCGCGCAGGTTCCGGCCATGCGCGTGTCTTCGCCACTGCCTCTGGTCGGCAAGATCGTGCCGGCCACGACAGGCGAGGCGTATGAACTTCCCTCGGAAGAGCTGCTGCAGCAGCCGCCGGAAGGGCAGGGCTTCTACATGTCGCAGGAGCGGCTCGAGCAGAATGCCGATCTCCTGGAAAGCGTGCTCGAGGATTTCGGCGTGCGCGGCGAGATCATCCACGTCCGCCCGGGTCCGGTCGTCACGCTCTATGAGTTCGAGCCGGCGCCGGGCGTCAAATCCTCTCGCGTCATCGGCCTTGCCGACGACATCGCCCGCTCCATGTCGGCGATCTCGGCGCGCGTTGCCGTCGTGCCCGGCCGCAACGTCATCGGCATCGAGCTTCCGAACGAGACCCGCGAGACCGTCTATTTCCGTGAGCTGATCGAATCGCAGGGTTTTCGCAAGACCAGCTGCAAGCTGGCGCTTTGCCTCGGCAAGACGATCGGCGGCGAGCCTGTCATCGCCGAACTGGCGAAGATGCCGCATCTGCTCGTCGCAGGCACCACCGGCTCCGGCAAGTCGGTCGCCATCAACACGATGATCCTGTCGCTGCTCTACCGGCTGAAGCCGGAAGAGTGCCGGCTGATCATGGTCGATCCCAAGATGCTCGAGCTCTCCGTCTATGACGGCATCCCGCATCTTCTGACCCCCGTCGTTACCGATCCCAAGAAAGCGGTCACCGCGCTCAAATGGGCGGTGCGCGAGATGGAGGACCGCTATCGCAAGATGGCGCGGCTCGGCGTGCGCAACATCGACGGCTACAATGAGCGCGCCGCCCAAGCCCGCGACAAGGGCGAGGCGGTGGTCATGACGGTGCAGGCCGGTTTCGAAAAGGGCACTGGCGAGCCGCTGTTCGAGCAGCAGGAAATCGATCTTGCGCCGATGCCCTATATCGTCGTCATCGTCGACGAGATGGCCGACCTGATGATGGTCGCCGGCAAGGAGATCGAAGGCGCCATCCAGCGCCTGGCGCAGATGGCGCGCGCGGCCGGCATCCACCTGATCATGGCGACGCAGCGCCCTTCGGTCGATGTCATCACCGGTACGATCAAGGCCAACTTCCCGACCCGCATCTCCTTCCAGGTCACTTCCAAGATCGACAGCCGCACCATCCTGGGCGAGCAGGGCGCCGAACAGCTGCTTGGCCAGGGCGACATGCTGCACATGATGGGTGGCGGACGCATTTCGCGCGTGCACGGCCCCTTCGTGTCGGATGCGGAGGTGGAGCATGTCGTGGCGCATCTGAAGGCGCAGGGCCGTCCGGAATACCTGGAAACCGTGACAGCCGACGAGGACGAGGAAGAGGTCGAAGACGACCAGGGCGCGGTCTTCGACAAGGGATCGGTCGCGGCCGAGGACAGCGATTCCAGCTATGACGAAGCGGTCAAGGTGGTGGTGCGCGACAAGAAGTGTTCGACGTCCTACATCCAGCGCCGCCTAGGCATTGGCTACAACCGCGCCGCTTCCCTGGTCGAACGCATGGAGAAGGAAGGGCTGGTCGGCGCGCCCAACCATGTCGGCAAGCGCGAGATCATCATGGGCCGGCGCCCGCAGGCAGCCGCGCCAGACGATGAGAGCACGGATTGATCGTCAGCCCTTACGGCGATCGGGCCTTTTCCGACACGTAATAAAAAAGGCCGGTCGCCCGGCCTTTTCTCATAGAAGCAGGGCGGCCTCAGCCGATCTTCTGGCCGGTCTTGGCCCAATCGGCGAGGAACTGTTCCAGGCCCTTGTCGGTCAGCGGGTGCTTGACCAGCGCCTTCAGCGTTGCCGGCGGCGCCGTGATGACGTCGGCGCCGATGAGGGCCGCCTGCTTGACGTGGTTCACCGTGCGCACCGATGCGGTCAGGATCTCGGTCGGGAAATCGTAATTGTCGTAGATCTGCCGGATTTCCTGGATCAGCTCCATGCCGTCCGAGCCGGTGTCGTCGATGCGGCCGACGAAGGGCGAGATGAACGAAGCGCCGGCCTTGGCGGCGAGCAGCGCCTGGTTGGCCGAGAAGCACAGCGTGACGTTGACCATGCGGTTCATCTGGGTGCGGATCGTCTTGCAGGCCTTCAACCCGTCCAGCGTCAGCGGCACCTTGATGCAGACATTGGGCGCGATCTTGGCCAGCACCTCGGCCTCCGCCATCATGTCCTTGTACTCGGTCGCCACGACTTCGGCCGAGACCGGGCCGGCGACGATGTCGCAGATCTGCTTGGTGACGTCGGCGATCTTGCCGCCGGATTTAAGGATCAGCGACGGATTGGTGGTGACGCCGTCGAGCAGCCCCAGATCGTTCAGCTCACGGATATCCTTGATGTCGGCGGTGTCGACAAAAAATTTCATGGCGGGTCTCCTGACGAGTTCGTCGTGCTTGGGAAGGCACGTTCAGCGTTGCTCTTTGATCTAGACCAAAGTCGGGGCAAGGTCACGCCTCATGATCGAAGATTCGCCCTTTGTCGCAGCCGCACCGGTGCTGGTGCCGATGCCTGCCGAACGCCCCTACACTTATGCCGTGCCGGCCGGCATGCGCGTTGTGCCGGGGTCGATCGTGCGCGTGCCGCTTGGGCCCCGCCAGGTCGCCGGCATCGTCTGGGACGGCACGGTCGAGAATATCGACGCGAAAAAGCTGCGCCCGATCGAACAGGTCTTCGACTGCCCGCCGATCGACCGCGCCATGCGCCGTTTCGTCGACTGGGTGGCGCAATACACGCTGTCGGCGCCGGGCATGGTGGCGCGCATGCTGCTCAGAGCGCCGGAGGCCTTTGACCCGGAACCGTGGATCGAGGGGCTGCAGCGAACGCTCCTCGTTCCCGACCGGATGACGGATGCGCGGGCCCGCGTGCTGGAGACGGCCGAAGGCGGGCTGGCCTGGACACGATCTGGCTTGGCGCATGCCGCCGGTGTGTCGTCGACGGTGATCGAGGGGCTGAAGGCGCAGGGCGTGTTCGAGACGGTGATGATCCCGCCGCGCCCGGTGGTGGCCGCGCCTGACTCCAGCTACGCCATACCGGAACTGATGCCGGACCAGAGCGACGCGGCGCTGATGCTGCGCGCCAATGTCGCGGCCGGCGTGTTCAATGTCGCGCTGCTCGACGGCGTCACCGGGTCGGGCAAGACGGAGGTTTATTTCGAGGCGGTGGCGGCCGCGCTCGACCAGGGAAAGCAGGTGCTGATCCTGCTGCCGGAAATCGCGCTGACCCACGCTTTTCTCGAACGTTTCCAGCAGCGCTTCGGCGCCAAGCCGGGCGAATGGCATTCCGATCTGCCGCCCAGGATGCGCGAAAAAGTCTGGCGGCAAGTGGCGGAAGGCGGCGTGCGCGTCGTTGCCGGCGCCCGCTCGGCGCTGTTCCTGCCGTTCAAGGAGCTTGGCCTGATCGTCGTCGATGAGGAGCACGACCCCGCCTACAAGCAGGAAGACCGTGTCTTCTACAATGCGCGCGACATGGCCGTGGTGCGCGGCCATATTGGTGGCTTTCCGGTGGTGCTGGCGTCGGCGACACCATCGGTCGAGAGCCGGGTCAATGCGAGCCAAGGCAAATACAACAGAGCCATTCTCTCCGCCCGCTTCGCCGAGGCCGCACTTCCGCAGCTGAAGTCGATCGACATGCGGCGCGCGCCGCCGGCGCGGGGCGGCTTCCTGTCGCCGGTGTTGATCGACCATATGCGCAAAACGCTGGAAAGGAAGGAGCAGTCGCTCCTGTTCCTCAACCGGCGCGGCTATGCGCCGCTGACGCTGTGCCGGGTCTGCGGCCACCGTTTCGGCTGCCCGGTCTGCTCGGCCTGGCTGGTCGAGCACCGTTTTCGCGGGCAGCTGGTCTGCCATCATTGCGGGCACAATGAGCGCCGCCCCGAAGCCTGCCCGGAATGCGGCACGCTCGATCATCTGGTCGCTTGCGGGCCGGGCGTCGAGCGCATCGCCGAGGAGGTCGTCTCGCATTTTCCCGATGCGCGCACCATCGTTTTGTCGTCCGACCTGATGGGCGGCGTGCGGCGACTACGGCTGGAACTGGAGGCGATCGCCGATGGGGAGGCCGACATCGTCATCGGCACGCAACTCGTCGCCAAGGGGCATAACTTTCCCAACATGACGCTGGTCGGCGTCGTCGATGCCGATCTCGGCCTTGCCAATGGCGATCCGCGCGCTGCCGAGCGCACCTTCCAATTGCTCAGCCAGGTGACCGGCCGCGCCGGCCGCACCGGCAAGAAGAGCCTTGGTCTGCTGCAGACTTTTCAGCCTGACCATCCGGTGATGCGGGCGATCGTCTCCGGCGATGCCGAGGCTTTTTACGAGCGTGAGATCGCCGAGCGTGAACGGGCGGCCTTGCCGCCGTTCGGCCGGCTGGCCGGCGTCATTGTCAGCGCGGTGACGCGGGCCGAAGCAGAAGGCCATGCGCGCGGCCTGCGCCGCGCCGCGCCCGAAGCCAGCGACCTGTTTGTACTAGGGCCGGCCGAGGCGCCGCTTTCCCTGCTCGGCGGCCGCCATCGCTTCCGCTTGCTGATCCAGGGCGAACGGCGCGCCGACATGCAAGGTTTTATCCGTGCCATGTTGGCCAACGGGCCGAAGCAGCGCGGCTCGGTCAGGGTGCAGGTCGACATCGATCCGCAGAGCTTTTTGTAAGGGCGCGATACCGGCGATACGATGCAGGCCAGCGAGAAACGGACGATCACATGAAAACCCTTGGCCTTCTGGGCGGCATGAGCTGGGAATCGACCGCCATCTATTATCGGCTGTTGAACGAGATCGTGCGCGAGCGCCTCGGCGGGCTGCATTCGGCGAAATTGCTGCTCTGGTCGTTCGACTTCGCCGAGATCGCCGAGCGGCAGCATCACGGCGACTGGGACGGCGCCGGCGTGCTTCTCGTCGAAGCAGCGCGCAAGCTCGAGGCAGGTGGCGCGCAAGGCCTGCTTTTGTGCACCAACACCATGCACAAACTTGCCGACCAGGTGCAGACGTCCGTCTCCATCCCGCTGATCCATATCGCCGACGCCACCGCGGCAGTGATCAAGCGCGCCGGCATGCAGCGCCCGGCATTGCTGGCGACGCGCTTCACCATGGAGCAGGATTTCTACAAGGGCCGGCTCGCCGACAAATACGGCCTCTCGCCAGTGGTGCCCGATGCGGCCGGGCGCGACATGGTGCATCGCGTCATCTATGACGAGCTGTGCCAGGGCATCGTCACCGACGCTTCGAAGGCGGCTTATATAGAAGAGGCCGAACGCCTGCGCCGGGAAGAGGCTGCCGACAGTATCATTATGGGCTGCACCGAGATCACCATGCTGATCGGACAGCGCGATTTCGATATTCCGGTCTTCGACACGACGCGCATCCACGCCGATGCGGCGGTGGAATTCGCGCTCGGTTGATGCGCTGTTCCTAAAGTGCCGGAGCCATCTGGCGCGGCGGTTTTCCTCCGCTAGAATGCCCGCGATTTCAAAACAGGCATTTCGAGGGGACAAGATGGATTTTGCGCTTCCGTGGCCGACGAGCCAGGGCGAATGGCTGGCCTGGTCGAGCGCCGTCGTCACCGTGCTGCTTGGCCTGCTGTTTTTCCTGGCACCTGGCCTCGCCTTCCGCATCCTGCGCCTGCAGGCCAAGCCTGAGAAAGCGGCGGCGATCGCCGAGGGGCGGGGCAGGATGTCGGGGTTTTATCTCGGCGTCGGTCTGTGCTGCATCCTCCTGGCGCAGCCGCTGGTTTACATGGCGCTCGGCTTCTCCTGGCTGTTCACCGCCTTCGGCCGGCTGCTGTCGATGATGTCGGATGGCGCCAACACACCTTTCAATTGGGTTTCCATTGTGGTGGAATTGGCCCTGGCGGCGTTGCCGCTCGCCTTTGCCTTCGGCTTTGTGCCCTGAATCCTTAGCTATTCGGGCGCGCAAGACGGCACTCTTTTGCCGGATGCGACAATAGTGCCTGAAAACCATGCGGAACGACGCATTGCGGTCTTAAAATGCCTGTGCTAGACGGCAATCGACTTTCGGCCGGGGATAGCGGAAGCCGCGCCTCCGTGCTTGGAAAAATGCAGTAAGGTCAAAGATTTAGCCAGAGTTTTTGCTCGCGCCAACAATCTGCGGCCTGTCAGACAAGAGAAAAGACGGTCCGTGGCTCAATCGTCATCGCCAATCTCAGGTGTTGCAGAACGCTATGCGGGTTCGCTGTTCGAACTCGCACGGCAGGCAAATTCGGTCGCCAAGGTCGAGGCCGACCTCAACAGTTTCGAAGCCATGCTCGAAGGCAGCGCTGACCTGACCCGCCTGATCAACAGCCCGGTGTTCTCCAGCGAGGACCAGGCCAAGGCTATCGCTGCGATCGCCGACAAGGCTGGGATCGCCGGCCTCGCCGGGAATTTCCTGCGCGTCGTCGCCCAGAACCGGCGGCTGTTCGCCATTCCCGGCATGATCAAGGCGTTCCGTCAGATTGCTGCCGAAGCTCGTGGCGAGACCACTGCTGATGTCACGTCGGCTCATGAGCTGACGGCGGCCCAGCAAACAGAACTCAAGGCCGCGCTGAAAAGCGTTGCCGGCAAGGACGTGGCCATCTCCGTCACCGTCGATCCGTCGCTGCTCGGCGGGCTGGTGGTCAAGATGGGCTCGCGCCAGATCGATACGTCGCTCAAAACCAAACTCAATTCGCTCAAGCTTGCACTGAAAGAGGTCGGCTGATGGACATCCGCGCCGCGGAAATTTCCGCAATTCTGAAAGACCAGATCAAGAATTTCGGCAAGGAGGCTGAGGTCTCCGAAGTTGGACAGGTGCTGTCCGTCGGTGACGGTATTGCCCGTGTCTACGGCCTCGACAATGTCCAGGCCGGCGAGATGGTCGAATTCCCCGGCGGCATCCGCGGCATGGCGCTGAACCTCGAAGCCGACAATGTCGGCGTCGTCATCTTCGGCGCCGACCGCGACATCAAGGAAGGCGACATCGTCAAGCGTACCGGCGCCATCGTCGACGTTCCGGTCGGTCCGGGCCTGCTCGGTCGCGTCGTCGACGCGCTCGGCAACCCGATCGACGGCAAGGGCCCGATCAAGGCGACCGAACGCAAGCGTGTCGACGTCAAGGCACCCGGCATCATCCCACGCAAGTCGGTGAACGAGCCGATGTCGACCGGCCTCAAGGCCATCGATGCGCTGATCCCGGTCGGCCGCGGCCAGCGCGAGCTGGTCATCGGCGATCGCCAGACCGGCAAGACCGCCATCATCCTCGACACGATGCTCAACCAGAAGTCGGTGCACGACAACGGTCCCGAGAAGGAAAAGCTCTACTGCGTCTACGTCGCCGTCGGCCAGAAGCGCTCGACCGTCGCGCAGTTCGTCAAGGTTCTGGAAGAGCGCGGCGCGCTCGAATACTCGATCATCATCGCCGCCACCGCTTCCGATCCGGCGCCGATGCAGTTCCTGGCGCCATTCGCCGGCTGCACCATGGGTGAATATTTCCGCGACAACGGCATGCATGCGCTGATCAGCTACGACGATCTGTCGAAGCAGGCCGTCGCCTATCGTCAGATGTCGCTGTTGCTGCGCCGCCCGCCGGGCCGCGAAGCCTATCCGGGCGACGTCTTCTATCTGCACTCGCGCCTGCTCGAGCGCGCCGCCAAGCTCAACGACGATCTGGGCGGCGGATCGCTGACCGCTCTGCCGATCATCGAAACGCAGGCCAACGACGTGTCGGCCTACATCCCGACCAACGTGATCTCGATCACCGATGGCCAGATCTTCCTCGAAACCAACCTGTTCTTCCAGGGCATCCGTCCGGCCGTCAACGTCGGCCTGTCGGTCAGCCGCGTCGGCTCGGCCGCGCAGATCAAGGCGATGAAGCAGGTTGCCGGCTCGATCAAGGGCGAGCTCGCGCAGTACCGCGAAATGGCGGCCTTCGCGCAGTTCGGCTCCGATCTCGACGCCGCCACGCAGCGCCTGCTCAACCGCGGATCGCGCCTGACCGAACTCCTGAAGCAGCCGCAGTTCTCGCCGCTGAAGACGGAAGAGCAGGTCGCGGTGATCTTCGCCGGCGTCAACGGCTATCTCGACAAGCTGCCGGTCAACCAGGTCGGCAAGTTCGAGCACGGCCTGCTCAGCCACATGCGTGCGGCCGGCAAGGACGTTCTCGACGCCATCCGCAAGGAAAAGGCGCTGTCGGACGATCTGCGCGCCAAGCTGAAGGCCGAGATCGACGCATTCGCCAAGACCTTCGCCTGAGCAAAAGCGACAAGACGGGATCAGGTTTGAAGCATGCCTTCATTAAAAGACCTTCGTAACCGTATCGCCTCGGTCAAGGCGACGCAGAAGATCACCAAGGCGATGCAGATGGTCGCCGCGGCGAAGCTGCGCCGTGCGCAAGAGGCCGCGGAAGCGGCGCGCCCCTATTCGGAGCGCATGGGGTCCGTGCTGGCCAACATCACCCAGGCGATCGGCGGCGGCGGCGATGCCCCGGCGCTGATGACCGGCACCGGCAAGGATGCCGTGCATCTGCTCGTCGTCTGCACCGCCGAGCGCGGCCTGTGCGGCGGCTTCAATTCGCAGATCGCCCGTCTGGCCCGCGACCACATCCGCCGGCTTCTGGCCGACGGCAAGCAGGTGAAGATCATCTGCGTCGGCAAGAAGGGTTTCGACATCCTGCGGCGCGACTACGCATCGATGATCATCGACCGTGTCGACCTGCGTGAGGTCAAGACGCTCGGCTTCGTCAATGCCGACGCGATCGCCAAGAAGGTCATCCACCTCTTCAACGAGAGCGGTTTCGACATCTGCACGCTGTTCTATTCGCAGTTCAAGTCGGTGATCAGCCAGATCCCGACCGCGCAGCAGATCATCCCGGCCGGCGTCGCTTCGGCTCCGGCAGCAGTGGTGGATGGCGGCAATGCCGTCTACGAGTACGAACCGGAGCCGGGCGAGATCCTCTCCGACCTCATCCCGCGCAACATCTCCGTGCAGGTTTTCCGGGCGCTGCTCGAAAACGCGGCCGGTGAAATGGGCGCCAAGATGAGCGCCATGGACAATGCGACGCGCAACGCCGGCGAGATGATCAACAAGCTGTCGATCACCTATAACCGCCAGCGGCAGGCGCAGATCACCAAGGAACTGATCGAAATCATTTCGGGCGCCGAAGCGCTCTAGGCGCGGTCCGCGGGTCATCGACCCGCGATCGGACCGCGTGAGAAACAAAGGACGAAAAAGGGTAAAGACGATGGCGAAAGCAGCGACCCCCAAGACGGCGGCCCCCAAGGCAGCAGCGCCCGCGAAGGCGGCAAAGGCTCCGGCAGCAGCCGCGAAGGCAGCTCCGGCAAAGACGGCGGCAGCGCCGGCCAAGGCCGCGGCAGCCAAGACTTCGGCTGTTGCCACCAAGGCAACTGGCGTTGTCGGCAAGGTCCGCCAGGTCATCGGCGCCGTCGTCGACGTGCAGTTCGGCGATCACCTGCCGGCGATCCTGAACGCGCTCGAGACGACCAATGTCGGCAACCGCCTGGTGCTCGAAGTTGCCCAGCATCTCGGTGAAAACACCGTGCGCTGCATCGCCATGGACTCCACCGAAGGTCTGGTGCGCGGCCAGGAAGTGCGCGACACCGGCGCGCCGATCACCGTTCCGGTCGGCCCGGGCATGCTTGGCCGCATCATCAACGTCATCGGCGAGCCGGTCGACGAAGAAGGCCCGGTCGACGCGATCGAGATGCGCTCCATCCACCAGCCGGCTCCGACCTATGTCGAGCAGTCGACGGAAGCTCAGATCCTGATCACCGGCATCAAGGTGCTCGACCTGCTGGCACCTTACGCCAAGGGCGGCAAGATCGGCCTGTTCGGCGGCGCCGGCGTCGGCAAGACCGTGCTGATCCAGGAACTGATCAACAACATCGCCAAGGCGCATGGCGGCTATTCGGTGTTCGCCGGCGTCGGCGAGCGCACCCGCGAGGGCAACGATCTCTACCACGAGTTCATCGAATCCGGCGTCAACAAGAAGGGCGGCGGCGAAGGCTCCAAGGCCGCGCTCGTCTATGGCCAGATGAACGAGCCGCCGGGCGCGCGCGCCCGCGTCGGCCTGACCGGATTGACCGTTGCTGAATATTTCCGCGACCAGGGCCAGGACGTGCTGTTCTTCGTCGACAACATCTTCCGCTTCACGCAGGCGGGTTCGGAAGTGTCGGCTCTGCTTGGCCGTATCCCGTCGGCCGTCGGCTATCAGCCGACGCTCGCCACCGACATGGGCGCGCTGCAGGAACGCATCACCACCACCACCAAGGGCTCGATCACCTCGGTGCAGGCCATTTACGTGCCGGCCGACGACTTGACCGACCCGGCGCCGGCAACCTCGTTCGCTCACCTTGACGCGACCACGACGCTGAACCGCGCCATCGCCGAAAAGGGCATCTACCCGGCTGTCGATCCGCTGGATTCGACCTCGCGCATGCTCGACCCGCTGGTCGTCGGCGACGAGCACTATGGCGTCGCGCGCCAGGTGCAGTCGATCCTCCAGCGCTACAAGTCGCTGCAGGACATCATCGCCATCCTGGGCATGGACGAGCTGTCGGAAGAGGACAAGCAGACGGTCGCCCGCGCCCGCAAGATCGAGCGCTTCCTGTCGCAGCCCTTCTTCGTCGCTGAAGTGTTCACCGGCGCGCCAGGCAAGCTGGTCGACCTCGCCGACACCATCAAGGGCTTCAAGGGCCTCTGCAACGGCGACTACGATCACCTGCCGGAAGCCGCCTTCTACATGGTCGGCGGTATCGAGGAAGCGGTCGAGAAGGCACAGCGCCTGGCGGCTGAAGCGGCTTAATCTAGGGAATAGGGAGTAGTCAGTAGTCAGTAGTGAATGGCAGCTGGGTGACCGGGGCAATTGCCCTTTCTCCCTACTTCCCTACTCACTATTCCCTACTCACTAAATTGACATGGCTGAAGCTTTCAAATTCGAACTGGTCTCGCCGGAGCGGCTGCTGGTTTCCGAGCAGGTCGAATCCGTCGTCATTCCGGGCGCCGAAGGCGAGATGACCGTGATGGCGCATCACGCGCCGGTCATGACCACGATCAAGCCTGGTGTCGTCACGGTGAAGACCGCCTCCGGTGGCGAGGAACGTTATGTCGTGTTCGGCGGCTTCGCCGACATCGTTCCGGCCGGCTGCACGCTGCTGGCGGAATCGGCTGTGGCGGTGAAGGATGTCGACCGTGCCGATCTCGCGCGCCGCATCCAGGAAGCCAGGGAAGATGCCGCCGACGCCAAGGACGACCAGGCCCGCAGCAAGGCGGAACAGTTCCTTAGCCAGCTCACGACGCTGGAAGGCGCCATCCTGCCAGCCTGAAGTTCACGTCAAATCACCGATCAAAAAGCGGGGCATTGCCTCGCTTTTTTGTTTAGATGCCAAGCGCGGCGAAGGCCAGAACTGGGCCATCCCGTCGCAGGTGGACGAGATGCACGGCCACGAGTTCGATCAGTGTCTGACGCTCGGCATGATCCCTGGCGAAGCCGGCAAGGTCGAACACCGCTGCCACGGTCTCATTCGCTGGTAGCTGCTGGCTCAGAAGCGCCGTCAACGCTGCATCGAGCGGATCGGTGAAATGGCCTTCGGGCAAGGTTTTTCCGCGCGCGGCGCAGGCGGCGATCCAGGCGGCAACCACCAGCGTGAGATGGACCATCTCAGTACCGGCTTCGAGGCATTCGATGGCGGATGCAATGATGCGCTGCGGCAGTTTCTGGCTGCCATCATTGGCGATCTGCGCGGTGCGGTGGGCGAGCGCGGTGTTTGAAAAACGCTCGGCAAGCTCGGCTGTGTAGGTTGATGTATCGAGTCCGGCATCGTCCGGCAATGTCGATATGGCCTCTCCCCATAGCGCATCGACGAATTGCCGGATCGCCGGATCGGCAAAGGAGCGGTCGACGGTGGCGTGGCCGCTGAGCAGGCCGAGATAGGCGATGGCCGAATGCGCGCCGTTGAGCAGCCTGAGCTTCATGTCCTCGAACGGGCCGACATCGCCGACCATGGTGACGCCGAATCTTTCCCAGGCCGGCCGGCCCCCCGGAAAATTGTCTTCGACCACCCATTGGCGGAAGGGCTCGGTCATCACGGGCCAGGCATCCTCGACGCCAAGCTCACCGGCGATCCGCGCCCGGTCGGCATCGGTGGTCGCCGGCACGATGCGGTCGACCATGCTCGACGGAAAGGCGACCTGGTTTGCGATGTGGCCGGCGATGGCGGTATCGCCCGTTGAGCCGCGCTCGGCATCGCGCAACGCGGCGAATTCGGTCAGCAGCCGATGCAGTGTGGCGCCATTGGCCGGCAGGTTGTCACAGCAGAGCACGGTGAAGGGCGGGGTGCCGGCGGCCAGTCTCCGGGCAAGCGCCTCGGCGAGAAAGCCATGCGCGGTCTTCGGCAGCCGCGGATTTGCCAGATCGTGGACGATGTCGGGATGGGTGGCGTCCAGTCCGCCGCCCGCGGCCCTGAGATAGGCCTTCTCCGTGATGGTCAGCGTGACGATCCGGGTGCGCGGATCGGTCAGTGCGGCCAGCACCGCGTTGGGGTCTTCCGGCGCCACAAGCAGCGACTGAATCGAGCCGATGACGCGCAGCTCCTCCTCGCCGCTGCTGCGGACCGCCAGCGTGTAAAGCCCGCCCTGCGGCGCCAGCGCGTCGCGCGTATCGGGGCTGCGCAAGGAGACGCCGATGATGCCCCACTCCATCTCGCCTGCAGCCAGGCAGTCATCGACATAGGCAGCCTGATGCGCGCGATGGAAGGCGCCGACACCGAGATGAACAATGCCTGATGCAACCCTGCCGCGATCATATGCAGGGATTTTGGCCCCGGCAGGCAACTGTTGTAGCGTGGCGTCGGACAGATGGCTTCTGGTCATCGTCATACCGGGGCTGAGGGGCGGTGAATGACAGGCGGCGTAACACCTGTTTGCGCCTGCCGCAAGGATGCCGCTTTGCCAGCACACATTGACTTCGCCTTGGCCCGAACGTACCGGTATCCAGACTGGAGGAGCCGCTTTCCCATGGTCGCGCTGACCGATCCGGACCTGCTGTTTCCGTCCGAAGCGCATTCGCGCTCGCTTGCCCGCGACCTCTACGCCGGCGTCAAGAACCTGCCCATCGTCAGCCCGCATGGCCACACCGATCCGCGCTGGTATGCGCTGAACGAGCCGTTCCCGGATCCGGCGCAACTGCTGATCGTGCCCGACCACTACATTTTCCGCATGCTGTTCAGCCAGGGCGTGCGGCTGGAAGATCTCGGCGTGGCGACCCTTGACGGCGCGCCGATAGAGACCGACGGCAGGACGATCTGGCGGCGCTTTGCCGAGCACTATTACCTGTTTCGCGGCGCACCGACCCGGCTGTGGTTCGACCATGTGCTGGCGCATCTGTTCGGCATCGAAGAGCCGCTGAATGCCACGACAGCCGACCGCCATTACGACACGATCGCGACGGTGCTGCAGTGGGAGAATTTCCGCCCCCGCGCCTTGTTCGAGCGGTTCAACATCGAGGTCATCGCCACGACCGAAGGCGCGCTCGACGATCTCAAATGGCATAAGATGATCCGCGACAGCGGCTGGGAGGGCCGCGTTGTCACCGCCTATCGTCCAGACGCGGTTGTCGATCCCGATTTCGAAGGTTTTTTGGCCAATCTCGACCGGCTCGGCGAGATCACCGGCTGCGACACTGGCAACTGGGCCGGCTATCTCGACGCGCATCGCCAGCGCCGCGCCTTCTTCAAGAGTTTTGGCGCGACTTCGTCCGACCACGGCCATCCGACGGCCGAGACCGCCAATCTCTCTGATGCGGCGGCGCAGGAACTGTTCAACCGCATCCGCCGCGGTTCGGAAGATGAGCGCGAGCGCAAACTGTTCCGCGCCCAGATGCTCACCGAAATGGCCAAGATGAGCCGGGATGACGGGCTGGTGCTGCAGATCCATCCCGGCTCGTGGCGCAACCATTCGCCTGACGTTTTCCGAAAGTTTGGTCGCGACAAGGGCTTCGATATCCCGACGCGGACCGACTATGTGACGGCGCTGAAGCCGCTGCTCGACTGCGTCGGGCTGGAGCGTGACCTGACCGTCATCCTCTTCACGCTCGACGAAACCAGCTATGCGCGCGAACTGGCGCCGCTGGCCGGCGTTTATCCGGCGCTGAAGCTCGGCCCCGCCTGGTGGTTCCACGACAGTCCGGAAGGCATGCGCAGGTTCCGCGAGATGACGACGGAGACGGCCGGCTTCTACAACACTGTCGGCTTCAACGACGACACGCGCGCCTTTCCCTCGATCCCGGCCCGCCACGACGTGGCGCGCCGCGTCGACTGCGCCTTCCTCGCGCGCCTCGTCGCCGAACACCGGCTGCGCGAGGACGAGGCGCATGAGCTGGCAGGGGAATTGGCCTATACGCTGGCGAAGAAAGCCTACCGGCTCTGACGCATGCGTCCGCGATGAGGAGATGACGATGACGAAGATCTTCGCGCATGCCGGCGAGGCCGCGTGGACGCCGACGCCAGACGGCAACCGCCGCCGCGTTCTCCTCTCCACCGATGAGCTGATGCTGGTCGAATTCGGCTTTGACAAGGGCGGCGTCGGTGCCCTGCATTCGCACCCGCATGTCCAGTCAAGCTACGTTGCCGAAGGCCGTTTCGAGGTGACCAACGGGCGGACTGAGATCCTCGAGGCCGGCGGCAGCTTTATCGTGCCGTCCGGTCTGGTGCACGGCGTCAAGGCACTGGAAGCGGGGCGGCTGGTCGACAGTTTTACGCCGCACCGGGCCGATTTTCTTGCCTGAGGGCGAGCCGCGGCCGATTTTGCGACCATTTCCGAAAATGAAAACCCGCGCCCTCAGAGAAGGCGCGGGCGGTTGCCTGGGCGCTTGTCGCGCCGCGGTACTCGAGACATCACCGCAGGATCGAAAGCCTGCCGGATCATAGTGAACATAAACTTAATGCGCGGAGGTCATGGCGCTTGATCAGGTGATCCGGTGAAGCAAGCCGAAAAGCCGCTCGAACGTCTTGCCATAGGGTGGGCGCAGCAGAGCGCCGGCGCTCAAGCGCGACTGCAGGAAAACCGGCTTCTCCTTGCTGAAGGTGCGGAACCCCCATTCGCCGTGATAGGCGCCCATACCGCTGGCACCGACACCGCCGAAGGGTTGGTTCTCCTGCACCAGATGCAGCATGCAGTCGTTGATGGTGACGCCGCCGGCGACGGTCTCGCGCAGGATGCGCTGGCGATTGCCGCCGTCGTTGCCGAACCAGTACAGCGCCAGTGGCCGGTCCGCCCGGTTCACATGGTCGATCGCGTCGTCGACGGTGGCATATTCGACGATCGGCAGCACCGGACCGAAAATCTCTTCGCGCATCAGCCGCAGGTCCGGGCCGGCATTGCTGACCAGGGTTGGCAAAAGCTTCCGGCTCGTGTCGCTGAGGTCTTCGCCGGCCGGGTTGATTTCGACAATTTCGGCGCCGGCGTCGCGGGCTTCCGCGATCATGGCGCGCAGGCGCTGAAAGTGCCGGTCGCTGATGATGGCGGTATAATCGGGATTGTCGCGCAGCGTTGGGTAGAGCCGCGCCACCGCGGCTGCAAGCTTGGCGGCGACCGAACCGGCCTGTCCCTTGGGCACCAGCAGATAGTCCGGTGCGATACAGGTCTGCCCGGCATTGAGCAGCTTGCCGTAGGCGATGCTGGCTGTTGCCGCATCGAGATCGCAGGAGGGGTCGAAGATCGCCGGCGACTTGCCGCCGAGCTCGAGCGTGACCGGGGTCAGATTGGCGGCAGCGGCGAGCGCGACCTGGCGGCCGACCGCCGTCGAGCCGGTGAACAGCAGATGATCGAACGGCATCGACACGAAGGCCTTGCCCATCTCGGCATCGCCGGTGATGACGCCGAGCTCATCCGGGGCGAAGTGCTCGCCGGCGAGTTTTGCGAGCAGTTCCGAGAAAGCCGGCGTCAGTTCGGACGGCTTGACCAGCACGCGGTTGCCGGCGGCGAGTGCTGCCGTGACCGGCGCGACGGCGAGCTGGAACGGGTAATTCCAGGGCGATACGATGCCGACGACACCGAGCGGCTGCGGCAGCAGGCGATTTCGGCCCGGCAGGAACGGCAAGGTGGTGGCGATACGACGCTCCCGCATCCAGCCTTTCAGATGGGACAGCGTGTGGCGGATGCCGGCGCGCACGACAAACAGCTCGGCAAGACGCGTCTCATGCGCCGAGCGGCTGCCAAAGTCGGCGTTGATCGCGGCGCAGATCTCCGCCTCATGCTGTTCAGTCAGCGCCAGCAGGCGCTTCAGGCGGTCTTTCCGCACGCTCAGGTCGGGAAAGGGTTGCTTCTCGAAGGCGGCGCGCTGCAGCTGGAACCGTTCGCCGAGGACGTCCTGTCTCACCTGCAGCATCGTGCCCTCCCTGGCTCGTCTGGCCAAGCTTACATCCTAGCGCGTGAAGGAATCCAGCGGGGGTGCAGGTGTCGCTGGGGAAGGTATGCCTTCGCCAGGCACGGCCAATCAGTCCGCCAAATAA
Source organism: Mesorhizobium sp. AR02 (assembly GCF_024746835.1). NCBI lineage: Bacteria > Pseudomonadati > Pseudomonadota > Alphaproteobacteria > Hyphomicrobiales > Phyllobacteriaceae > Mesorhizobium > Mesorhizobium sp. AR02. The sequence continues at coordinate 3,166,616 of NZ_CP080531.1, forward strand.
ATTCCTGCCGTCAACAGCGGACGACTGTTCCGGTTGTGTTCCGAGAACGGCTGCGCTACTCCAAGACGTCACGCGGAGAGTCTCTTGATCGCTTCCCACATCCTCTCCAATTCCCGAAAATTCGCTTCCGGTTCGGTGTCCGTCTGATGTCGGCGCAGGCAGCGAGCATTCGGGCCGAGGATCCCAAGCGGCGCGTCCTGAAGGACGTGTTCGGCTTCGACGATTTCCGCCCCGGCCAGGCCGATGTCATGGACGCGCTGCTCGGCGGGCGCCATGTGCTGGCCGTCATGCCGACAGGTGCTGGCAAGTCGCTCTGCTACCAGGTTCCGGCGCTGGTTATGGGCGGGCTCACCCTCGTTGTTTCGCCGCTGGTGGCGCTGATGCAGGATCAGGTCGCCGCCTTGCGGCTGGCCGGAGTGGCTGCCGATACGATCAATTCCTCGCTCGACCGCGAGGCCAATGTTGCTGCCTGGCGCCGCGTGGCATCAGGCCAGACGCGCCTGCTCTATCTGGCGCCGGAGCGGCTGATGACCGAGCGCATGCTCGAGGCGCTCTCGAGGCTCGAAATCAGCCTGATCGCCATCGACGAGGCACATTGCATCTCGCAATGGGGACCGGCGTTCCGGCCTGAGTATGAGGACCTGTCGCGGTTGCGGCACATCTTCCCCAACGCGCCGATCATCGCGGTGACGGCGACGGCGGATGAGAGCACGCGCAGCGATATCGAGGCGCGGCTGTTCGCCGAACGGGTCGAAACGCTGGTGCTGGGGTTCGACCGACCCAACATCAAGCTCGCCATCGAATCCAAGCAGGACAGCAAGCGGCAATTGCTGCGTTTCATCGAGCGCCACCCAGGCAAGAGCGGCATCGTCTACTGCCTGTCGCGCAAGAAGACGGAGGAGATGGCGGCCTTCCTCGAGAAGAACGGCGTCACCGCGCTCGCCTATCATGCCGGCATGAGCAAGGAGGCGCGTGAGGCCAATCAAAACGCTTTCATGACGCTCTCCGGTGTCGTCATGGTGGCGACCATCGCCTTCGGCATGGGCATCGACAAGCCTGATGTCGCCTATGTCTTCCATACCGATATGCCGGGCAGCCTGGAGGCCTATTACCAGGAGATCGGCCGCGCTGGCCGTGACGGGCGCAATGCCGAGGCGCACATGCTTTACGGCCTTGGCGACATCCGCATGCGCAGGCTGTTCATCGATGACGAGGATGCAGCGGTGGAGCATAAGAGGCGTGCGCACCGCCGGCTCGATACGCTGATCGGCTACTGCGAAACGGCGCAGTGCCGGCGCCAGGTGCTGCTTGGCTATTTCGGCGAGGAAGCCGAGCCTTGCGGCAATTGCGACAACTGCGTCGACCAGGTGCCGCGTGCGGATGGCGCTGCCGAGGCGCGCATCATCCTGGCGGCGGTGGCGCAGAGCGGCGAGCGCTTCGGTGCCGCCCATGTCATCGACATCCTGCTCGGCCATGAGACCGAGAAGATCCTCGCCCGCGGTCACCAAAAGCTCGCGAGCTTCGGCACCGGCGCGGCGCACAAGAAGGATCTCTGGCTGTCGTTGATCCGGCAGCTCGTCGCGAACGGTTTCCTGGAGCCGGATCCGAGCGGCCATGGCGGCCTCGCCATCGCGGAGAAGGGCCATGCGCTTGGCCGGGGCGAGATCCCGTTCCACTACCGTGTCGAGATGCGCAGCCGCGCCTTGCGCAAGATGCGAGCGGCCGAGGGTTCGGGTGCCGAAGGCGTCGATGCTTCGCTGCTGGCCACACTCAAATCCCTGCGGCTGCGTCTCGCCAAGGAGCGCCAGGTGCCGGCCTATGTGGTGTTCTCCGATCGCACGCTGATCGACATGGCCGAACGCCGCCCGCGCGACCTCGACGCCTTCGCCGAAGTCAACGGTGTGGGCGCTGCCAAGCTCAAGGAGTTTGGCCAGGTCTTTCTGAGCGCAATCGCCGCGCACCGGTCGAACGGCTCGGCCTGAAGGCCGTCCGCGCAATCGTCACATCTGTATCGACATGCCGCCATCGACGGTCAGGACATGCCCGTTGACGAAAGACGCCGCGTCGCTGGCGAGGAAAAGCGCGGCGCCGGCGATCTCTTGGGGCCGCCCCCAGCGCTGCAGCGGAACCCGCTGGCGGGCGAAGGCAACCAAATCAGGGTTTGCCGCCATCGCGGCATTGGTCTCGGTGGCAAACATTCCCGGCGCGATGGCGTTGCTGGTCACGCCGTGGGCGCCATATTCGACGGCGATGCTGCGCATCAGCCCGGTCAGGCCCTGCTTGGCCGCGGGATAGATGGCGTCGCCGGGCCGCGCCATCTCGCCGACGATCGAGGTCACCGCGATCAGCCGGCCATGGCCCTGGGCCTTCATGATCTCCGCCGCATCGCGTGACAGCGAGATCGCCGACAAAAGATCCGTCCTGATCAGATCGAGGATGTCGTCGTCGTTGAACGCGGCGAGCGGCCGCCTGTCGCGGGCGCCGACATTGTTGACAAGGATATCGAGCCGGCCGCGGGTCTTGCTGATTTCGGCGATCATTGCGCGGCCCGCCCCGATGTCGGCCACGTCGAAGACCGCAGCCTGCGCACTGCCGCCATTTCCGGTAATGGCGGCGACAGCGCGGTCGAGTGTCGCGGCGGTGCGTCCGGTCACCACGACATGGGCTCCGGCTTCGGCGAAGGCGCGCGCAATCTCGAAACCGAGGCCGCGTCCGCCGCCGGTGATCAGGGCCACACGCCCCTCCAGGGAAAATCGATCGAAAATGCTCAAAGCAGACGGCCTCTGCACGCATGGGACGGGAACCGATCCCATGCGGCAATCGGCGGCTTATTCTCAAGCCTACCGTTCAATCGAAGCCGGTCAAATGAACTTAATGCGCGGGCGAATGCGTTTTGTCTGGAAGTACTGGTCTATGTGTTGGTCTGCGGCCGCGCGCTGACCGACATGGCCGAGCCACCCGACGTCAATGGCGCTTGTATTGCCAGGCTCAAGGCGTTGGGCGAGGTTTTTCCGGGCGCGATCGCGGCGCATGAATCCGAAGCCCGACGGCGCTATTTTTTGCAGACTGTGCCGTTTTTTTATGCACTACTTGAATCGTCTGCTCGGTTACTTCTGTGATCCTGTTGCCGGCAAGCAACAAGCCAAGATGAAAAGCCCGCGGCGCGAATGCCGCTCTTGCTCTCCGAGATGTCTGGCCTCTCTACTGCAAACGGCGCACGGATTCTCGTTCAAAGCCTTCATAATCATGATGAGACACGCCTTGGGTCGTTGCAGTCGGCGCATCCGGCCGATGTTGTTGTGCCGATAGGGCGCGCGACGGGTCTTTTTTGAGGGCAAGGCATGTCTGGCGTGACATTTCCGGGCGCGGCTCGTCGATCGGGCCGTGCGAGCGTTCTTCTTGCCACAACGGCCATGGCGGCCGTCCTGTTGGCCGTACTGCCAGCGGCAGCCGATAGTCTGCTGGTCGGCAGCGGCGGCGACGGCGGCACCAGCAGCTGGGGCAATGGCGGCGGCGGTGGCATCGGCGGTGGCGGTGGCGGCGTTGGGGACCAATTTTCGGGTGGCACTGGCGGCGGTATCAGCGGCGTCGGAGGCGGTGGCGCAACGGCTGCCGCGGGCGGCGGCGGCGGTGCGTTTGGCGGTGCAGGCGGTACCGGCGGGCACCCTGCCGGCGGCGCGGGCCCTGCTACCGTCAACCCCGGTGGCGCTGCTGGCGTCAACCCGGATGGATCGGGAGCCGACGGTGCTGGCGGCGGCCTTGGCGGTCTCTTGGGTGGCGGCGGTGGTGCAAATAACAGCGGCGGCGGCGGCGGCGGCAAAGTGGTCGATGGTGACGGCAACGACATCTCGGGCAAGACGCCGGATGCCGGCGCGAGTGGCCCCTCTTCGCTTATTCTGACCAACAGCGGAAGCTACGAATTCGTCGGCGTGGGCGGCGGCGGCGGCGGTAGCTGGGACCACGTTGGCGGTGACGGATCCGCGGGTGACCTTACCGTCTTTGGTGTCTCGCTGACCGTGAACCGCTCGATTCTGGTTGGCGGCGGCGGCGGCGGCGCGGGCGCCTTCGGTGTCGGCGGGGTTGGTGGGGCCGGCACGGTTTTGCTGGAGGACGGCGCCAGCCTTTCTGTAGGCGAAACGCTGCTGGTCGGCGGGATGGGCGGCAGCGGCGCTTCATCTTACACTGCGGTAGCCGGGGGCGGAGCGGGCGGCAGCGGTGCCGTTACAGTCGACTCCACCACATCCATCGCCATCGGTAGTGGGGGCGCAATTATCCTGGGTGGCACCGGAGTTCCGGGAGTTCTCGTCGGTTCATATCTTGGACCCAGTGGCGCCGGTGGTGCAGGCACGCTGAACCTCGCGGGTGCGTTGAATTTCCAGAGCGGCGGCAGCTTTACCGTCAATGCCACAGGCACGTTCAATCTCGGCAATGCGGTTGCGAATGGGACTGTCGCCGGGACGATTTCGGGCCTGTCCAGCCTGACCAATAACGGCGCGATCAATTTCAACCAATCGAACGCCGTCACGTTCTCACCCGCCATAAGCGGCGACGGCACGGTCACCCAGAACAGCGGCGGCACCGTTCTTGATGGTGCCAACACCTACACCGGCGCGACGACGGTGAATGGTGGCGTCCTGTCGGTGAACGGGTCGATTGCATCGTCCGTGCTGACGACGGTCAACAGTGGCGGCACGCTGGGGGGTACCGGCACGGTTGGCAACACAACGATCGTGGGCGGCGTTCTGGCGCCGGGTAACTCGATCGGCACCATCACGGTCGCGGGCGATCTGACGTTCGGCGCTGGCTCCACATACAGCGTCGAGGTTTCGCCTGTTACGGCCGACCGCACCAACGTTACCGGCACGGCCGACCTCTCGGGCGGCACGGTGGCGGTGATTTACCTGCCGGGCACTTTCGTGGCCAAGAGCTATACCATCCTCCATGCCGACGGGGGACTAGGCGGCACTGCATTCGCGGGCATCGACGCCCCGACATTGCCGGGCCTTACAAGCAGCCTCGTCTATGACTACACCGCGAACGACGTTTATCTGCGGACGACTGCCGAGCCGACCATTGGCACCGGGCTCAACGAGAACCAGAAGAGCGTCGATACGGCACTCCTCGATTTTTTCGACCGGACCGGCTCGTTGCCCGGCGCGTTTGCCGGGCTTGACGCGAACGGGCTTTCCCAGGTGTCGGGCGAGGTCGCGGCCGGTGCTGCCAATGCCGGCATCGACAGCGCCGACCAGTTCATCAACGCGCTCGATGCCCAGGCAGGTCAGGGCGAGGCGGCACCGGCTGGTGGCGGCACGGCGACGGCTTATGCCGAAGACGGGGCGGGCGGCGACAAGGACCAGTTTGCCCCGCTCGGCATCAAGGCCAGTCACAATGCCGACCTTGTGGGGTCTGTCTTCGCCAGCCGCTGGCAGGCATGGGGCGCCGTCTATGGCGGTTCGCAGAAGATCGGCGGAGATGCCGGCGTCGGCTCGCACGACACGAATTCGGACATTTTTGGCGTCGCCGGCGGCATCGTCCGGAACTGGGGCGACAGCCGTCTCGGCGTCGCGATGGGCGGCGGCTCGTCCAGCTTCTCGCTGTCGGACGGTCTCGGCTCCGGCCATGCCAACACTTTCAATGTCGGCGTGTTCGGCCGGCAGGGTTTTGGCGATGCCTATATCGGCGGCGTGCTGGCCTACGGGTTCAACGACACCAACACCAGCCGGGCGGTGCCGGGCGACACGCTGGAGGCGTCCTTCAACGCGCAGACCTGGTCGGGACGCGTCGAAGGCGGCTACCGGTTCGCGACGCCGGTTGCGGTGCTGACCCCCTATGCCGCCTTCCAGGCCACGGCCTATCACCTGCCGGGTTATGCCGAGACCAGCGCCGGTTCCGGTGTCTTTGCGCTCGGCTACGGATCCCAGACGACCACGGCGACGCGCTTCGAACTGGGCCTCAACCTCGACAAGGACATCCTCTTGCAGGATGGCGCGAAGCTGACGCTGTCGGGCCGCGCCGCCTGGGCGATCAACGGCAGCACCGGCCGCAAGGTGACAGCGACGTTCCAGGATCTGCCGGGCGCGACATTCACCATCGACGGGGCTGAGCCGGACACCAACGCAGCTCTCCTCAATGCCAGCGCGACATACACATCGAGCTCCGGCCTGTTTGCGTCGCTCGGCTTCCAGGGTGAATTCTCGGGCAATGTCCAGAGCTATGCAGGCAAGGCAAAGATCGGGATCAGCTGGTAGCGATCGGGATCAGCTGGTAGCAGAGGGGTTGTCCGCACCCAGGATCGAGCTTGGGGAATGGGCTGGCTGAGCCAAGCCTCACGGGCATGAGCGCACCATTGCTGGCGTCGAACGCCAGGCGATCAGCGGCAACGCCAGCAATAGCCCCGCTGATCGTGCCTTGTTCAGGTCGCGATGCCGAAGCCGCTGCTATGCTTGCACTGCAGCCACAAGCAGCTGCTCGCCCGTTACAGGAAGGCCGCCCCGTTTGAGCCCGTCACCGATGGTATTGCCACGAAGAAGGCTGCCGTGATCGGAAACAGGAAGCCGATCAACGACCCCGGAACGATGCTTCATCCGCGCCTGTATAAGATCATGCCGGCATGATGCAGCATATCGTCGATGAACTCGCCATCGGCCGTGAAGCCGATGTCGTCCCAATAGTCGATGTGGTTGCCCGTGCCGGCATAGCGCCCCTGATACGCCCTCTCGCCCATTCCCCGGGCCTCGACATAGCGGTCGTTCGGCGGGAGTTCGTGGCATATGTGGCCGTTACCGAAGGTGGTCCGAGGACTTGATTATAGGTCCCCTTGCTCGATTGCCGGGCCCCGTGCTTCGTCAGGGCATGTTGGATAGGCTATGTGCCTCTGCCGCCTCCAGAGTACCGGTAAAGTGACAACTCGGTTGCCGAAATGGCGAGGTCACTTGTTGAAATTCGCGATAAACTGCCCGAATTGCTGAGTGGGGGGGCGCGCGAACATCTCCTTTGGTTCACCCACCGAATCCACCTCGCCCTTGTGAAGGAACATCACCTTGCTCGATACGTCGCGGGCAAAACTCATTTCGTGCGTGACCACCAACATGGTGCGCCCCTCCTCCGCAAGCGAGCGCATGACCCGCAGCACCTCGCCAACCAGTTCCGGATCAAGCGCGGATGTCGGCTCGTCAAACAGCATTACCTTGGGATTCATCGCCAGGGCGCGCGCTATGGCGGCGCGCTGTTGCTGGCCGCCTGACATGTGAGGGGGATAGTAGTTGCGACGCTCCCATATCCCGACGCGCTTCAGCAATGCCTCGGCCTGCTCCAGGCATTCGGCGCGCGGGCGCTTCAGCACATGCGTCGGCGCGGCGACAAGGTTCTCGAGCACGGTCATGTGCGACCAAAGATTGAAACTCTGGAAGACCATGGCGAGATTGGCCCGAATCCGTTCGACCTGGCGCATATCGGCCGGCGCTTGATGACCGTCGCGGCTTTGCTTCATCTTGATGAGCTCGCCGTCGACCCGCACTTCGCCGGAGTCCGGGGTCTCCAGGAGGTTGATGCAGCGAAGCATCGTGCTCTTGCCCGAGCCCGAAGAGCCGAGGATAGAAATGACGTCGCCCTTATGGGCTTCGAGCGAAATGCCCTTGAGCACCTCATGATCGCCAAAGCACTTGCGCATGTCTTTGACGCTGATGGCTGACTTGTCGTCCGGGGACGGTGCTGCTTTCGCGGCAGCGGCGACATTTGCCGACATCACAACACCTCCGGGACTGGTTTGATTTGCTGGCTCTGCTCGGGCGGGGGACGCAGATGCGGTGAAAGCAGGTATTCAACCCAGGCAAACAGCCGGGCGATCGACAGGTTGAGCAGCAGATAGATGACACCGGCGCAAGTCAGCACCTCGATCGGCCGGAACGTGTCGTGCTGGATTTTCTGTGCCGTTCCCATCATCTCCATGATCGTCACCACGGAAGCGAGCGCGGTCGCCTTCGTCATCAGGATGATCTCGGTCGAATAGGCCGGCAAGGCCAGGCGGAGCGCTATGGGCAATGTCACAATGCGGAACCGTGTAAACGCGGACATGCCGAAGGCCTTGGCCGCCTCGATCTGCCCGACCGGCACGGCCCGGAGCGCGCCGCGGAAAATCTCGCTCTCATAAGCGGCGGTGTTGAGCGCCATCGCGACGATCGTGCAATACATGGGGTCCCGCAGGATCGGCCAAAGAATCGGGCTGTGGCGAACAAAATCGAACTGGGAAAGGCCGAAATAGATCAGATAGAGCTGCACCAGCAGCGGCGACCCACGGAAGACAAAGACATAGGCCCGGGTGAAATATTCGCCGGATTTGTAGCCCGATGCCCGCAACCAGGTCAGGCCGGTGGCGATAACCAGACCGATGGCAACACCGAAGAACCAGATCTCAAGCGTCAGCGGCAGTGCTTTCAGCACGCTCCACATGGTCGAAAGGTAGAAGTTGTAATCCACCGCCACCTCTTATTTCGGACGCAGAAAGCTGCGTGAGGTGTAACGCTCGGCCTTGTCGAAGATCGGCGTCGAGATCGAGGTCATCACGAGGTAGAGGATGCCGGCGACCGTGTAGAAAAGCAGCGAATGGTGCGTCGAGCGCGCCGCTTTGTTCGCCGTCAGCATCAGTTCGGCGACGCCGGTGACCGAGATCAAAGCCGAATCCTTGATGGTCAATTGCCACACATTGCCCAGTCCCGGCACCGCCAGACGCAGCACCTGGGGCATGATCACGAGGCGAAAACGCAGCCAGGCCGACATGCCATAGGCGCGCGCCGCTTCCAGCTCGCCGCGATGGATTGCCAGGAACGACCCGCGGAAGACCTCGGCCTGGTAGGCGCCGGAAATGATGCCGACCGCGAGCACGCCGCCCAGGAAGCTCGGCATGTTCAAGATGTCGGTCGAACCGATCGATCCGGTGGACCTAGCCACGCCTGTCAGGATCTGCGTGCCGCCATAGTAGAAAAGGTAGATGACCAGAAGCTCTGGCTCACCGCGGAACACGGTCGTGTAGCTCTCGCCGATGAATCTCAGTCCGCCGCGATGCGAAAGCTTGGCCGCCGCCACGAGCGAGCCCAGCATGGCGCCGATCATCATCGAAACGACAGTGACCGCCAGGGTCCAGCCAATGCCCCAGAGCAGCTGCAAGCCCCAGCCGGCCGCCAACAGCTCATAGGCCGTCGACAGCTGATCCTCGAGACTGTTGAGAAAGTCCACCTACGCCTCCCCGGGCGTCGAGATGATGCATCGAAGGGTCGCCCGCCTCAATGCAAAAAAGGGAGCAGCCTTTACTGCTCCCTTTGCGACATTACTTGGTAATGTCGATCTTGAACCACTGCATCGAGTATTTCGACACCGAGCCGTCATCGAGAGCGGCCTTGAGTGCCTTGTTGTAGATATCCTGCAGGTCTTTGTCGGTCTTGCGGAAAGCAGCACCGATGCCCGGTCCAAGGATCGGGCCGCCCTTGAACTGCGGCCCGACGAATTCGAGATCCTTGGCGTCGGGCTTGGCCAGCGTGCCGAGGAAGTAGGTGGTGTCGGCGAAGGCCACGTCGAGGCGCCCGGCCATCAGGTCGAGATCATGCTCGTCGGTGGTCTTGTATTCATGGACGTTGGCGACATCCTTGAGATATTTGTCGGCAAACGTCGCCTCCGTGGTCGAAACCTGCAGTCCGACATTTTTGCCGGTCAGCTCCTTGCGCAGCGTGTCGAGCGCCGCCTTGGACTCGGCGTCGTCCTTGGAAAGATCGATCATCTTGCCGCTGTTGGACAGCTGCGCCAGCGGCCCATTCTTGTCGGCAAGGAAAGCCACGGGCGATGAGGCATAGGGGATCGAGAAGTCGATGGTCTTCAGGCGCTCATCGGTGATCGACATGCCGTCCATGACAATGTCGAACTTGCCCGCGGTGAGGCCGGGAATAACGCCGTCCCAGTCCTGCGCCTGGATCTTGCATTCGAGCTTCGCGCGGGCGCAGACGTCGTTGAGGATGTCCACTTCGAAGCCGACGATCTTGCCGCTGGCATCGGTCTGGTTCCACGGGGCGTAGGAGCCCTCCATGGCAACCGTCACTGTCTTCCAGTCCTTGGCCAAAGCCGGGGTCGAACAGGTCAGCGCCAGCGCGGCAAGCGCAATCCAACGTGATGATGTCACGATACTTTCTCCCATATTTTTGTTCTTAGAACCCTCAGATACCAATTGCTTAGCCTAGCCCCCATTCGCCGACAAGTGCTGTTTTCCGCTCCTGGAGCGGTTCCGCGTAACGATGAATCGCTCTGGTGGCCATCATTAACGCTTCAGTCTGCTTGCTGAAATTCAGAGCGGACGAAGAGATTCGAATCCTCGACCCAACCTTGGCAGATATATACAGCGTCTCCCAACATGGAGGCGGCGGTTGCGACGGGTTCGGGTTCCCAAAGCTTGTGGTAGCTAATCCCGTAGCTGGACTTGATGTTTACCGAAAGCTGCATCTTGGTGGCCGCGCTGCTGCGGCTGGCGAGGATGGAGGTGACGGCCCTGTCTATGCATGACGGGGGGATGGTGCAGGCGCGTTGCAATGAGGCCGCGCAAGAAGTGAGGGAGATCGTGGCGGAGAGGGAGGGACACTCTCCTCCAAGGGTATGAACCCCTTGCATGCCTTGACTTCTGGCCTTTGAGGACCCACCTGTGGGGCACCAGCGTGGGGCACCGGGGGCGAAATGGCAAACCAGAGGCAATATCTCGAATGGCACGGACAACAGTGGCGGGTCCGCGTCAAGGTGCCCGCTCGGGTCCGAGATTTGATCGGGCGAGGCAAGCTAACTCATCCCCTCCACACCGCCGACCTCAAGGACGCGGATGTCCGCAAATGGCCCATCGTGTCCCGGCTCAAAGGTATCATTGCGGCAGCCGAGAAGGCGTTCGCGACGAATGATCCCTTGGAGGCGGAGGCGCTGCGACATCGGCTTTCGATGGACGATGAGGGCACTCAATACGCAATCAACTTGCGGGCTCATCAGATTGAAGAGACCAACGGTCTGGACACGGCCAAAGCATTCTTCGCGCTCGCCAGCGGGCAGGTCACGCCGCTTGACCACCACGCAACCGAGTTCCTCAAACACCAAGGCTACCGCCTCAAGTCCGAAGGAGACTTCCGGCGAGTGCTAGGGTGGCTCGGTGACTGGTTACGGGATAGCCGGCTCCCTGTGGCTCTTGAAGCCGTTAGACGGGTGGATGCCGGCAAGTTCCTCTCTGAGTCGTTGCTCGTCGGAAGAGGCCGCCAGAAGGCCACAGCCTACCTCGGCTTCATTAGGCAGTACTGGACCTGGCTTCTCGACAAGGGGCACCTGCCAGCCAGCGAGAACCCATGGGCAGGCCAAAGACTCCCCGCAGAGCGACGGCAGGCACGTGATGCGGAGACTGATAGGGGCAAGCGCCCATTTACGGACACTGAGATGACCAAGCTGCTCAATGGCGACGGCGGCCCACTGCTCAATGACCTGATGCCAATCGGAGCGCTAAGCGGAATGCGGATCGAAGAGATTTGCCAGCTCCACGCTTCCGATTGCCGAGATGAGATGTTCAGCGTGTGGGCAGGGAAGACCGATAACGCCCGCCGTACCGTCCCGATCCACAGTGGCCTTAAGGAAATCGTCAGGCGGCGTACGGAGGGCAAGAAGGACACGGACTATCTGTTTGCCGACCTGCCGCCGATCCCAAAGTCTCGCGAGACCCGCTCCGATCCTGCCGCCAAGCAGTTCACCCGGTACCGCCGTAAGGTAGGGGTGGATGAGCGCCCGAACGATAAGGCCAAGAGCAATGTGGACTTCCACTCGTTCCGCCGCTGGTTCATCCGCAAGGCACGTGATGCCAAGCTTGCCGGAGCAGAGGGCTTTGACGAGTGGACTATCACGTGGGTGGTCGGACATACGGACAGCGACCGCGCGAAAAGCCTTGACCTAAGCCAGCACGGTTACGCGGGGATGGACCGGGAGGAGGCGAAGAGAGCGCTTGTGGAGGCCGTGAAGTTGCCGCTTGAAAATCTAGCGCCTATACCGGACTAACGGACTATTGGAGGGCGGGATTGATTGGGCAACGCATCGACGAAAATAGGTATCTTAATCGCCGAAGGCGTCAAGTTCAACTATAGGACTTTCGCCGACTTTGGTGCGGGTGGCTATCCATCTGCATACACTCCCGAATGGCTTACCTGGACAACTAGAGTTGGCAGTGCAGTCAAAGAGCTTTTTGCAAAAACCTCGGCACCGACTCGAATCCTTCAATCTGCGCAACTCGTACAGCTTCTTGGGAACGGTGAAGATAGTTTTAGACAAGCCAAAGCGTTCTACATGGGTGCGCTTGAGGCAGCAAAAAAAATCCTCGATGAAGACACCTTTGATGAGTTGCTTGCAACAACCCGCGCTGTCGCCCCCAGAGACCTCACGAATAAAGTCTTCATTGTGCACGGGCGCGACGATGCGGCCAAGGCCGAGCTAGAGATTATTCTGGCCGAGATGGGCTTGGAGCCCGTGGTTCTCCATCGGCAGGCAGACGGCGGCAACACGGTCATTGAAAAATTTGAGAAGCACGCTGACGTAGGCTTTGCGTTCATCCTCCTTACTCCTGATGAAGTCGCCTATCTCGCGAGCGAAGAGGCTAAGCCAGATGCCGAACGAGAGAAGGAGCGTCGGGCAAGACCGAACGTTATCTTCGAGTTCGGCTATTTTGTCGGTCGCCTTGGCCGAGCCAGGACCTGTTGTCTTTATCGTGGTAATGTGGTGTTGCCCAGCGACTTAGGGGGCTTGGTCTATAAGCGTTTTGACCGCAGTGTTGAGGAGGTCGCGTACGGCATTCAGAAAGAACTGAAGGCTGCCGGATACTCCCTGAAATAGGTGTTGAGCGGCAATCAAAGCTTGCGGCTATCTTGGTAGTCCCTCAACTCGGCATAACGCTGAGATGTCAGGCGCTCCCGCTCTCCGGCATAAATCATTGGCTGCATGCTTCCGCCCTCGACAAGTGACGCGGCTAATGAGGCTTGGCCATGCGCATACTTGGTCCACGTGTCTTGCGTCGCTCTGAGGCTTTCGAATTGATCCGCCCCCATATCCCGCTCCAACTCATCGAAGACGGTTTTCAGCAAAGCCTCGGTCCCCACGAGCGAGCTATATGCGCTTTGGTTCATATCGGCTTGCGTTAGCCCCGAGATTTGAAAGTTCTGCGAGAGACGTTCGGCAACATCAGAGGGCGTATTGGGATCCACAACCTTCTCAACGGCGTCCTCCAGTTGACGAAGGCGTGGCTTGTTAAAGAAGACCCGGCTTTCAAAATCTCTCACGTCCTCAAGGTCCATTCCTGACTGGTCCATCTTGGCCTTCAGTTCCACCAGCTTCGTCACGTGACTTACTTGCTCACCACTGGCGGACTTCTCAACGAAGCGCCTTCCGAAATAGCCGATGACACCCCCGACAAGAACCGCAGCTGCGACGAATAGCTCGATCATTTGCAACGACTCTCCTTGCGACCCCAGCACAGTCCTAGAACATTGAGCACACGTCCATACTGCGGCAAACGGCCAGTCAAGTGGGCGTCTGCAATCAATGAAATTTTGGGTCACAAATTTGACACCCCATATACGTGAGAGCGACGGCGAGGTTTCCCCCGTGCCCCCTACCGGCGTTGCAATTTGCTAGCGATTGGTATTGCCACCACGCCGTTCTTACTACTCTCCATTCCAGCGCACCAGGACGTAGATTAGAGCGAGGCCAAGGCTGTCATAGGAACGCTTGATAGGCTGTGGCTCCAACTTGGAGAGCGCTTCCGACAACGATCAAGGCAACAGACAATGCGAGCGGCGGGTGGGGGCGGTCGTCATGCTGCTCCAGCATCATCATCCTCTGCCCAATCATCTGGTTGATCTTCGGCAGCATGGGGGCAACCTGCTCTTCTTCGAGCACCTTGATTTTACGCCAACCCTTCTCGACGGATTCGGGAACATACCATTTGTAGCGCCGCCACGCCCTTATCCCTTCGGCGGTGAGCTTCTCTCGGTCGTTGACATAGAATGGCGTATGGCCGTCGCGGCGCGATTGCACGTTGATGCACTCAAGCGTAGCCATGGCCTTCTTCAGTCGCCTAATTTCTTGATCGATAACGTAGCGCGGAAGCAGGTCCCATGCGCCAAGACCGAATCCCCCCAAGTCTAGAAGTTGACCGATCAAAGATACGAAATTTGCCGGCTGCAAGGCTGTCTCCCAAATTCTGTCCACACAGTTAGGAACTCTCAGCGGCAAACTCCAGTCGGTCCGCCGTCTCACTAGGGCAAGCCCATGTGAGTCTCGCAAAAGGCCGTCCAGACGGTCGCACATGAATGGTCTCTTGACATTTCGACTGCCAGTCTCGCATAGTGGTCTCACATGAACCCAATGGAGACCCGATGCCATGACCACCTCCGCACTAGTCGGCTACGCCCGCACCTCCACCACTGACCAAAAGGCAGGCCTTGAGGCCCAGCTTCGCGACCTTGAGCTAGCGGGATGCACAAAGGTGTTTCGCGAAGAGATTTCCTCAGTTGCGACCAATCGGCCCCAGCTTGCCGCCGTGCTTGAATGGGTGCGTGAGGGCGACACGTTGGTTGTGACTAAGCTCGACCGGCTGGCACGCTCCGTTGCTGACCTCGTGTCGATCACAGCGGCCTTGAAGGCAAAGGGGGCAGGCCTTCGCATCCTGGCGATGAACCTCGACACTGCCACTCCCACGGGAAAGCTGATGCTGAACTTGCTGGGCTCAATCGCAGAGTTTGAACGCGAGCTGATGCTTGAGAGGCAGCGCGAGGGGATCGCGAAGGCCAAGGCAGATGGCAAGTATGCTGGTAGGCAGCCCACAGCCCGTGCCAAGGCAACAGACGTGTTGAGGATGAGGGCGGAAGGGATGTCTGTTAGCGATATGGTGGCGGCCTTGGGGATTAGCCGGGCTAGCATTTTTCGGATACTGGCAGATCACGAGACTGCACCTAGCAGCTAGTTCGGGTGAAGGTAGGGGGGTGCATGTGAGGACAAGACGCCGGGTGGCGGTGCACTCTATCGTTCGCCCTGGCTGCCCTCTCGGTGGGCTTCACGCCATGCCACCCACTCAGCATGCGTCTGACCTTCACTTCCGTTAGCGCGGTGCCATGCCACCCACTCAGCATGGGTCGGCAAATTGTCGAAAACCGGCTTGTATCCCCTTTCCTCATAGTCGCTCTTCGGTAAGAACATGGAGTTCTTCTCGTAGAGAACCATCACGGATTCGTCGCTCTGGCGATAAAGTCCTTTAGCCATTTTGCCGTCGGGGTTTGACAGACAATTACAGTCCGATTTCTTGCGCAGCAATAGCTGGCGAAGCTGCCGCCCTTGGGGCACAGTGATGGCCATGTGCAACCTTTACAACATCACCACATCGCAAGAAGCCGTCCGCCAATGGACCCGGACTTTGCGGGACATCTTGGGCAACCTTGAGCCGTCCATTGACATCTATCCCAACCGCCCGGGCCCGGTGGTCCGCAATGCGCTTGACGGGCGGCGGGAGCTCGCCAACCTGCTGTGGGGTATGCCGACACCAGTGGAGCGGATGAAGGGCAAAGCAGACTACGGCACTACCAACATACGCAATCCCCAGTATGGCCATTGGCAGCAGTATGTTGGCGTCGAGAACCGCTGTGTGGTGCCCGTGACGAGCTTCGCGGAGCCTAGCCCAACGCCCGGCGACAAGGACCCCGAGACGAGCATACAGCGAAACTATTGGTTCGCGCTTAATGAGGACCGCCCGCTGTTCTTCTTCGCCGGCCTCTGGACGCCGTGGCATGGGGTGCGCAAGGTGAAGGACGGTCCTGGCGACTTCGAGCTTTACGGCTTCATGACGACAGCACCTAACGCCCTCATCAAGCCGATCCACGAGAAGGCGATGCCGGTGATCCTGAGGACACAAGAGGAAACCGAGACGTGGCTTACCGCGCCGTGGTCGGAAGCGAAGCGGCTACAGCGCACGGCACCTGATGATGCCCTGGTGATTGTCGAGAAGCCGGCCACACAGATCAAGTTTCCGCAACGCGAGGGCGGGCAATTGTCGTTGCTGTAAGGTTTAATTGTCGTCACGAGGGGGCAGGCATGGGTGACCTTTCGAAAGTGGACTGGCCGGGCATCATTCGAGAGGCCGCTCACGGTCCGTTGGGCATAGTTGCCTTGGTGGTGCTGGTACTCGGTATTGCCTCAGTTGCTCTTTTCGCCAAAGAGGCCAACCCTCGATTTAAGTTTTCGGCATATGCCACGCTCTCGTTTGCGTTAGTCGTCTTCGTTCTGCTCATCTTGCCTTGGGGAGGGGACGGTGGCGGGGACAAGCCCGGCCCTTGGAAGCCCACCACTGCATGCGCATTCGATAAGCAAATCTCAGATATGCGGGCCGAGTTTCAGATCGATAAGTTCCCTGCCGATAGCCACGACGATTCAAGCCTGATCCTTTGGACAACCTTGTGGTTTCCCACGGACAAGTACGCGCCTTCGGAGCAGTCGGCTTTATGTCCGCGTGGCTATGGGTGGGTCCAAGGTTTTGTGACCTTCGGTAATGCCCGTTTCGAAACTCCCGGGAATGGCGGTATTTCCCAACCTGACCCCAATGACAAGAACGACTGCTCTTCTCTTGCTCAGCAAGTCGTCCTGATACGAGCCCAGGGGCTGGCGCAGATTGGAGCTGTTTTCAAGGACTGGGCAGCGGCAAAGGGAATCTTGCGCTTCCGTATCAGCAACGGTCCGCAGAGGGATGTTGAAACTGTGATCCCGCTGCGGGAGTTGGAGCCCCTGCTGTCTAATGCAAGTTGCCCTGCTGAGGTGAGGAATCTGATTGCCGGACTCCCAAGAAGCGCTTGGTCGCCCTAGGGTCTGTCGGGGCTCGCGGTCTTGCCGTAAGCCTCAATCACTTCCCTTAGTTTTCATCCCGCCATATGACCCTTCGCACCATGCGGATTTCAACAAGCCGCCTCACACGTATCTTCATGCCCTCCGATGCGCTCGGCAGCAAGATATCGACATCAAGGTCGCGACGTTTGCACCGCTCGCACCGCATGTGCCGGTCAACGTCCCAAAACGGAATGTCTCCGACCAGCTTGGCAAGGTCCCCGGGCAGGTAGTGGCGAGTGATGTTGCAGTTGATGCACCGGACACGGATTAGCTGACCAACCTCATGCGCTTTGCATAGGGTTTGCACTAGGCGGCGGGGTTTTCTGGGCTGCTCTGGCATGAGCAAAAATAGGAATGAGTTCCTCGCCGAGTCAATTCGCTCTTGACATTCATGTTCTCTTTTTGTTCACTGCGGCCATGCAGCGTTGGGAGTAATTGCCATGGACCGCATAGTGACACTCAACAGTCGCCAAGAAGCCGCCCTCCAGGCTCACGCCGAGGATTTCGTCGCAGTCCACAAGGGCGACGTGATGAAGGCCCTCAAGGAGATGATCGTACTCAACGGGCACCTTCAAGAGCGGCTTGACGCGCTTACCGCCCCGCGCCGCGCGACACGCTAGGAGGAACCGCAATGGGCACGATGCACTTTGACGCCGAAGCCAAAGCCGAGTTGCATTCAGAAGCCGTGAAGCTCATCGCCCGGTATGAAAGCCCCCTTGAGACCGTGAAGGCGCTCATGGTCTACAACTGCGAGCTAGAGACCCAGATACTCGCCATCGCCCATCGGCATCCGGGGATAGTTTCCATTGGCTACGACGACACGCCGCCCGGTGTGGGGTGATAGGAGGCGGCGCTCAATGCACGACCTTATCGCTTTCATTGGGAGTAACGCAGCGCTGGTTATCGCAAACCCGGCAGCCTTCGCAACGTTTGCTTTGCTGTTTGGAGGCGGTGGGTTTGCCGTCGGGCGCTATTTCTTGACCGAGCGCATCGCCAATCTGGAGAGCCGGATAGCCAGACGCGACGAAGAAATCACGGACCTTAAGGCCAAGCAGATAGCGCCAGAGCAAGGGGACCCATTGGTGCCCCTATTCCAGATGACTGAGGTGTTGCCTCCTGCGCCGCTCAACTTCAACCGGCTCTTGGCCCAACGGAAAGAGGACCTCCGTGTCGGATAGTTTGCTGCCACAACAGAAAGCCCCGAAGCTGATCGTCGTCACCGCCTTTGACCGCGATGAGACCGGCGACCTTCAGCCAGTCTTTGGGCCAGCCGAGCAGCAGACCGAAGAGCGGGCGATAAGGACCGCGAAGGGCCTCGCGACGAAGCATGCCGGTGTCATTGCGTGGTCGCGTGATGCCAACCCCTCGCTTGGCGAATACGGGGAGCCCACGACCCTCTTTGTGGGTGGCGACGTGCCGGACATGGAGTAGCGCCAAGCCAGTGCTTCAGAACAGAGCACCATTGATCGAGCCGGTGGTGAGGCCACTCTTGAGCGCGGTGCGCCATTCGTCACGCGCCGCCTTCCAATCCTTTTTGCAAAAGAGTCCTATTGCATCTGGGGACATGTCGCCCGGGGAATAGGCCCCGTAACGAAAAGCGCCGCTGGAATCCGGTTGGGCTATCCAGACGGTATGCTTATCGCAGTCGGCCTGAATCAACGCTAATTCGTCCTCCTGACCGTAGCGCCGCACGACCTGCTCGAAGTTCTGGGTTGTCCAACTCGGTGCGGTGTAGGTAACGGCTGTTAATGGAGGGCTGATGAGAGTCAGGGGTTCGAATACCTCGTGAGCGTAGGCTCTGTCGCTGGCATAAACCCAAGGGCGACGGGAAATTTCGGACAGCACGCCGAAGTGGAACACGTAACGCGGCACGGTGGGCAACGTGACCATGGCGATCATGGTTGCTATTGCGGCAACAGCGAAGGGACGCAGTGAGCGGGCCGAGGGCCTCGACGAGACATACGTTACGCCGTACGCCACCGCACCCACAGCGCACGCCCCATACATCGTGTTGAAGAGAATCCCTTGAAGGATTGCAGCTAGCGTATGCATCGGTTTTGCCCTGAGGCAATGGCCTGCGGTACGCCCCCGCAAGCAGCCTCCTCATGACCCCTGATCGGGGAGTTGGAAAACCGAGTTCCGGTT
The DNA here is from genome assembly GCF_024746835.1 of Mesorhizobium sp. AR02. Lineage (NCBI taxonomy): Bacteria > Pseudomonadati > Pseudomonadota > Alphaproteobacteria > Hyphomicrobiales > Phyllobacteriaceae > Mesorhizobium > Mesorhizobium sp. AR02. Next base: position 3,185,678 of record NZ_CP080531.1, read on the forward strand.
CCTGCGGCCTTTAGTTCCGGAGAACCTGGACATGCGCCACAGGCTCCCCGACCAAAAAAGTCGAGGATCGGCACCGAGGTGTTCGGCACCATGTTTGAACTCAGGGTTTCCACACCCCGGAACGCCGCGTCAGCGCTCGGGCAGCACCATGATTCACGGGGGGCCAAATTGCAACACGCTGCGCGTGAGGTGGGATACTGGCAGCTGGTTTGGAACGGAGTACATTTGGCGCGTCTTGAGGCTTATCTGCCACTATTGGCTATTCCGTTGACTGCCGTCGCAGCCTAGGTAACGTCGGCAAGAAAAACAGAAAGTCAGTCAATGCTATGACAGTACGCTCAATCCGACGTTTCAAGCTTTACGTGGCGACAAGCACCAGCAGCGGCGCCGGCCCATTTGGGGATCAACGCTATGCTTTCGCTTGGGGTCTCGAAGACGAAAATGGGAAGATCGTTGGCAGCGACAGTAACCCTTTCGGAGACGGCGGAAAAGGTGACCATACCAGGGGAACGTTTCCTGCGGTCAGGGCCGGGGTGTCGAAGCTTACTAGTGTTCAGGTGGACGTTATCACCAACCAAGAGTACGCGGTTAATCTGCTTAACCAGCCAGCGAGTGACCGAAGGGCCCGCAGCTACCTCAAGTCGAACGGTAAGGCTTTAGCCGACCGGGACGAACTGTCGTCATTAGACGCAGAATTGGAGCGGCGGGAAGTCGCAATAACGGGTCGAAGTCCGGCTGATCAAATCGAAATCAACAGGCTCGGAAGCCTACAAGATTGGGTCCACAGGAAAGCAAAGTACGGTGACGGCGATCCTAGCACATGGGGTACCTAATGCCGACCAATGGGCACCGCCATGCTGCTTTTGCGACGAGCCACGCTGAACTCGGTACTCAACAATCCTCTCCGTGCACAGTGCCCGGCTGTAGCCGTGTGGTCGACGGTACTGGGTTGCAGCTAGGCTCACTCCTATGCCGATACCACCTTAACCTTCGCGCTCGCCACGGAAGCGCTTGGCACGCCACCTTTAGGGCTGGAGAGCTGGCACCTTACTTGGGATGTGCCTCTGCCTGGATAACCGAGAGGAAAGGGTCGAGCGACGTTAAGCTCGCCATTGGGGAGCTATCAGAAGCATTGGCATCTGCACCAAGTGTCGAGCCGACAATGAATTTGCGCAGAAGACCTGCCGAGTATCGGGCTCGTGTGGCATTCGCGAGGCTGCGAGATGCAGGTATACAGCCAGCTAGGCTCCTGGGAATCTACCTAGGAGTGTCCGCATTGATCGAAGACGAGACCGGGAGTCCCCGATCCAAAGAGTTTCGCAACGTCCAAGCAGCAAAGGCTCTACACAGGATTCGGTCCGGCTTTCACTACCGAGCGCCAATGTGGAACCCCTTGGGTGCGGATTTGAAAATTGAGATTCATGCCTATCCAAACTCATCAGGATTGGTCCTGCGAAAGATTGGCGAAGCGCTAGAGGACGCTGCCACACATCTGATAGACGCCGCCATTCCCGTGATCATAGCTGCCAAGACCCTGAGCCACGGCCCTCATCCGTCGCACCTTGCGGGTTGGCGCCCGGCTTGGGACACTAGGCCACGCTAACAATGAATTCTCCACCCACACGCACGAACGGCTTGGTGGGCACATGAGGTCCTAACATGTTGGACGAGGACCCGACCGAGGTATTGCCGTTCAGGCGGAGTGTGCCGAGTGGGATCGTCTTGGACCCGGATCGCCGCGCAAAGGCTCCCAATCTGAAGGCAGCCATATCAGGGCTTGCGAAGGACCTTGAGGTTGCCGAGATGGAACTTGGTTTGCGTGTCAGGCAGCGAGATGACGAAGCCAGGGACAAGTTCCGTTTGGCCGTTGAGGCGTTAGTTTGCAACTTTCTGGTCATCCAAATGGCGGGCAGTTCGCAGCCGCTTGCTGTGCCCAAAGGCAGCGCTGCCATGTGGGGGTCTCGTCGTTCCAAGCCTAAAGTCTACGGAAAGCCCTTCCTCGATGCCCTTGCTGTTCTGGAGCACCCAGACATGGCCATGATTGAGCGGGTTGCTACGGGCTACAAGTTCGGGGCTGGCACAGGCGGACTTTCGACTATTCATGCTCGGCCAAAGCTATTCGCAACACTCGGCGAGTCGGTGACAGTTTGGGATGACATGACGCGAGATGCCCCTCCCGAGGTGCTGATCCTCAAAGCCCCGAAGGTGAAGGGAGAGGATGCCGTTGAGATGGACTATCGCGAAACGGGGAGAACACGAAAGCTGCGCAAAGAGGTGGAGGCGATCAACGAGTGGCTATCCTCAGCCGCCATCTACCTAAGTGGCAGCCCCTCGAACCTTGATGAGGATGGCCAGCCGATTGACCCCACCAAGCGCTCCGTTCGCCGCATCTTTAACAATGGCGTCTGGACGGACGGGGGCCGGCTCTACGGGGCATTCTGGGAGACCATGCCGCGAGCTATGCGGTTTCACCTACTGCGCATTGGGTCGGCCAAGGAGCCTGCTGGGGAGCCTATCTGCGATGTGGATTACGGGCAGCTATTCCCACGGTTAGCGTATGCCCGCGCGGACGTGTCAGGGATGCCTGATGAACTCTATGATGTCTTCGGCGACAGCTCTTCGCGGGCCGGCGTAAAGAAGCTGCTCAATGCTCTCTTGTTCCACAAAGGCCGCCTGATGCGTTGGCCTACCGGAACGTCCAAGCACTTCGGGGGCATGAAGCTCTCCGATGCTGTCGCAGCCATCCACTCCGCCCACCAGCCTATTGCCCACCTCTTCGGAACGGGTATTGGCCACAAGCTCGCGTTCATGGAGAGCAACATACTCATTGAGGTCCTTAAGCGTCTCCGCTTCATGAACATCGTCGCCCTGCCGCTGCATGATGCCGTGCTTGTCGCCCAATCCAACGCTGAGATCGCTAAGCATGAGATGGGGGAAACCTTCAAGACGATGCTGGGTGGAATATCACGCGTACCGGTCTCTGTAGAAATCGTATAGCAATAACAGCATGTTACTGGAAGTTTGCCCCTTATGTCTCCTCTAATGCATAAGGGGAGGAACGTAGAGGTGTCTTGGGGGTGGTCGCCCTGTGGCTCCTGTGGTGGGAGGAGTATTCAGCCCCCCAATCCTCCTTAGCACTAAGGTCCCTCTGAACACCCCGCTGAGCTTAGCTGACGGCTTGTAAGCGCGAATTTCCCCGCACCTTTTGCTGTTGAGTGCTCTGATGCATGAGGTGTCCACCCAAATAGGTGGACACCTTGTGATGGAAGAAGATGATCAGAAATTGCAGGTAAGGCTTGTTGGTCGGAACGGGCGACGCCGATACGACCCTGCATCGAAGGACCGTCTTGTCTCGGCCTGCCTTGAGCCTGGCGTGTCGGTATCGAGGCTTGCGCTCGAACATGGGGTCAATGCGAACCTTCTTCGGAAGTGGATAAAGAAGCGCACTGAGACCCAGTCCCTCCCGCCGTCCTCATCACCGGCGTTCATCCCGGTTCAGATTGAAAGCACTTCCGATCGGGTCTTGCTGCGACAGAGCAGCATGGCTGCGGTGGATTTGCCGGCGACCTGTGATGAAGTGCATGGGTCGGAAGCCAAAAGGGCTGCGCTTTTTTCCTCTCCAGCCAAGGTGAGCGCGTCACTGCCGAACGGCGTGAAGTTGACGCTGGAATGCGGTGATGTGGATGCATTGACGGCGACCATCGGAGCACTGGGTCATGTTCAGACTGGGCGCTGACCTGAAAGTCTACCTGCACCGCGAGCCGATCGACTTCCGGGCCGGCATCAACAGCCTTGCGGTTCTGGTCCAAGAGACGATGGCGCTCGATCCGTTTGCTCCAGCGGTTTTTGCCTTCTGCAATCGCCGTCGCGACCGGATGAAGCTCTTGTTCTTTGACCGGTCCGGCTTCGTGCTGGTCCTGAAGCGGCTGACCGAGGACAAGTTCCGGTGGCCGCGCCGGGAGGCAGCGGTGGTCACGCTTACGACCGAGCAATTGCACTGGATCCTCGACGGCATCGATATCGATGCGATGGTCCGCCATCCGGTGCGGCAATATCAGGTTGCCGGTTGAGGGCTCTCGAATTGAGCGATTGACGCGCCGGCATGCTTTCGATTCAAGAATCTGATGAATCGACCCGGCGAACCGACTGTTGAAGAGTTGATGGCGCGTATTGCTGCGCTTCGGGCGGAGAACCGTCAACTCACCGAACGCGTCGTCAAACTCGAGGAAGAGCTGGCGCTTGCACGACTGCATCGTTTTGCGCCGCGCAGTGAAAAACACATTGACCGCCTCTTCAATGAAGCCGAACAGGCCGCGGATGAGGACGCCGCCGACAACGAAGATGGCGATGTCGTTGTCCTGCCGGACACGGGCTTGCCGGCGAGCGAAGGGGCGACGGGAAAGAAGCGCGGCCGCAAGGCCTTGCCGGAAAACCTGCCGCGCGAGCGTGTCGAGTATGACCTTCCCGACGCCCAGAAGGCTTGTCCTTGCTGCCGTCACCAGATGCATCGCATGGGCGAGACCGTTACCGAGCAACTTCATATCGAGGTGAAGGCGAAGGTCCTGCAGAATGTGCGGTTCAAATATGCTTGCCGTCATTGCGACCGCACCGGGATCAGCACGCCGGTCGTGACCGCGCCGATGCCCACGCAACCTTTGCCGGGCAGCATCGCTACGGCCTCGACGCTGGCCTTCGCGCTCGTTCATAAGTATGTCGACGGCACACCGCTCTACCGCCTGGCGCAGGCATTCGAGCGCGCCGGCGTTCCTGTCAGCCGAGGCGCTCTGGGCCACTGGGTGATCGGCTCGAGCGAAAAGCATCTCTCCCGCATCTATGACGCGCTGAAGCTGCGGCTCAGATCGCAGCCCCTCATCCATGGTGACGAGACCACGGTCCAGGTGCTGAAGGAAATGGACAGAGAGGCCGCCAGCACCTCGTACATGTGGGCATACCGGAGCGGCCAGGACAGTGACGAGCCGATCGTGCTGCTCGAATATCAGCCGGGCCGCGGCCAGATACACCCGCAGGCCTTCCTCGGCGATTACCGCGGCATCGTGATGAGCGACGGCTATTCCGCCTGGCGCACGCTGGAAGGGGCAACGCATCTTGGATGCATGGCCCATTCCAGGCGGCGCTTCGTCGATGCCCTAAAGGCGAGGAAGAAAGGCGGCGGGCCGCCGGAACAGGCACTCCGGTTCTTCGAACAGCTCTACCGAGTTGAAAGGCAGGCGCGGAACGAAATCCCCGATGACGGCGAAACGCGAGATCACTGCATTCGCCGCTTCCGCCAGCAACATAGTGTCCCCATCCTCCATGCTCTCAAGGCATGGCTCGACGACATCGCCCCAAAGTCTTGCCGGACAGCAAGCTCGGCGACGCCGTCTCCTACACCCTGAACCAATGGGGATATCTGACGCGTTACACCGAGGACGGCAGCATGCCGATCGACAACAATCTTCTGGAGCGCGACATCAGGATTTTTGCAACTGGCAGGAAGAGTTGGTTGTTCAGCGATACTGTCGACGGAGCCAAGGCCAGCGCCATCGTCTACAGCCTGATGTTAACCTGCCGCGCCTGTGGCGTCGAGCCGTTAGCGTGGTTGCGCCACGTCCTCACTGAACTGCCTCAGCGCCCCGAGAACGTGGCTATCGACGATCTCCTGCCCTTCAACTTCCTCAAAGCCGCCGCAGCCTGACCCGACGCGTCCGTCTGAAAGCGATCAGTTGTTGCAAGGGCCGTCAATGTGCGGGGAAATGAGCGCTTACGACGGCTTGTCCACTATGTGACCTAGTTGCCTCCTTTGGGGTGGTCTACCCGTCATGGCAGCATAGCGCTTTGCATCGTGGGATGCATGACGGAGCAATGAGAGAGGGCGGGGGATAGACCGGCTCGACAAGGGGGCAGCGTTAGGTCGGCTTCAAGGCGACCCAGGGGCGAACTAGCGAGGCCGCCTAGCCGACCATCTGTGAGAGTTCCCGAAATGGTCAATTAGAACTTCACGAACGAACCGATATTCGCTCTTAGGCACCGGCCTCGGGCCACGGATTGTGAGCACCCTGATACTCGCCAAGCTCTCGACGATAGAAGCAATATACCACCGCGCCGTGTCGGTAGTCTCCAAGTGCCTAGCTGTCATGGCAAGGCGCACAACTCTCTTCGCGGCTTGGAGTGGAAACAGCTTTGCCCATATCCCACGCTCCATAGCAAAAATAGCCGTGTTGATGGAGGCACCCCAAGCCTCGTTTTGCAGGGGTCCCGTCGACCGCAGGATGTCCTGAATCTGTTGCTTATTGTATGCGCATACCTGCAAAGGGTCCACTTGATCCTCCCGCCGCCGATTGGCATTTCTTCGCCCGAAGTAGATACAGCAATATGGCTGGCGGACAATTGGCATCCCGTGCCCAGCATTGATCCTTATCCCGTCCCGCGCGGCTAAGACATTGCGCTGGACCTGATGTTCACCGAAAGCTGCATCTTGGTTGCCGTATTGCTGCGGCTGGCAAGGATGGGGATAGCGGCCCTACCGATGCATGATGGCATTATGGTCCAGTGCAGGCAGCAAGAGGCGGCTAGGAAGATGATGAGGATGGCGGCGCGGAGCCATCTAGACCTTGAATTGCCGATCGTCTCAAAGTGACGCGAGCCGCCTAGTTGGTGAAGATCTCGTTGACCGTCAGACCAGAAAAAGAGGCTGGTTTCCAATCCAGAAGTGGGAGAATGGCGTGAGCAAAACCATACTCCGTGACGCGCTTGGCAAGCTCTCGGTACTCCTTGCCGTCATCGTTGATGTAAAGGTCACTGTAATCGACAGTTTCGCTCGCAATTGATGAAACGCAAACGCCGATCACTGCTTGCTTTCCATGGTATTCGACAACTAATGGAGCGCCGCTAAGCCCCCGGCTAGGCGCGAAGCTAAGCTCGAAGCCATCGGGATGGTCGCCCAACACGTCTCCGGGTCGCGTAAGGCGTTGAATATATCCCTTGTGACACCGCAAATTATAAAGCTTTCCATTCGCCGCATCCAATGGATAACCAAAGGTGTAGACGTCGAGCCACGGTGCGGTCACTCCCCGGATGTCTTCACAAACGAAATATCTCTCTCCGGAATAGGCGCTTTGCCCAATGGCAACATCGTGAGGCTTAGGGGCATAGGAGTAAGCACTAACTGCCGCGAACACTGATTTCGGGCTCTTCCCGCCTTCACCCTTAGCGATGATGCCAACAGTCAATCCACCCTCTTCTGCTTGTTGGATCGCCTGTCTCAGGACGTGTGCCGCTGTCATAAACGCCCCTTTCGAATTTATGAAAAAGGCGGTTCCAAAAAGCCTTTGGATTTCAGCCTCGCTGTTTTGATTAATTATGAAGGTGCAGACGGGGCCAACGTAGCTTTGAAGGAACATGTTCTCATTCTGCCCGAGGAACCCAGCCCATTTTGGGGCACCGTTGTGGGGCACCGCCCCCGGATCTTTGCGAAACTAATTAAACACTTTCAACGGCTTAATGGTCACTGCAGAAACTGGCGGAGAGGGAGGGATTCGAACCCCCGATGGGCTTGCACCCATGCCGCATTTCGAGTGCGGTGCATTCGACCACTCTGCCACCTCTCCGCGGTCATGGTCGGCCGTTGCCGGCGCGGCGCACTAGATAACGGCTGAACGGGCAGGTTACAAGGCCAAATCCACTGATATTTGGCTTGCCGGACAAGTGGCGGATTCAAGGCGGTGTTTACGGTCGAGCCCACACGGTTTCACGGCCAGCCACGCCTCCCGCAGCCAGGCGACGGTAACGCCGGGTAGCCAAGTTGACACGCCCGGTCTTTGCCGGCCAATAACAGTCTCGGCAACGGCTGTTGCCTTGACTCCCACTCAACCTTCGGTTAGGGACAGCGCGCAATCGGCGTGGAGGGTTCTTCCGCGCCGCTTGTTTTTTGAACCCGCAGACTGACAAAAAGACGGCCGAACCGCCAGAGGCGGTTCATCAAGGCCGACCGAACAGCGAAAGGCAAAAAATGTTCGCAGTCATCAAAACGGGCGGTAAGCAGTATCGCGTTGCCGCCAACGATCTCCTGAAGATCGAAAAAGTCGAAGCCAATGTCGGCGATATCGTCGAGATCGGCCACGTGCTCGCGCATGGCGAGGGCGAGAATGTCACGTTCGGTGCGCCGTTCGTCGATGGCGCTCTGGTCACCGCCGAAGTCGTCGAGCAGGGCAAGAACCGCACGGTCATCGCTTTCAAGAAGCGCCGCCGTCAGAATTCACGCCGCAAGATCGGCCATCGCCAGCTTCTGACCACCGTGCGGATCGCCGAGATCCTGCTGGGTGGCGCCAAGCCCACCAAGAAGGCTGCCGTGAAGGCGGAAGCCAAGGCTGAGGTCGCCCCCGAGGCGAAGGCCGAGGCCGCGCCGAAGGAGGCCAAGGCCAAGAAGGAAGCTGCCCCCAAGGCAGAAGTGACGGCCGAGACGGCCGCCGCACCGTTGTTCAAGGCGCCGAAGGGCGAGCCGGACGATCTGACCGTGATCAAGGGCATCGGCCCGGTCGCCGCCAAGGATCTCGCCGAGCAGGGCATCATCACCTTCGCGCAGCTGGCCAAGCTGACCGACAAGGATGTCGCCAAGATCGACGAGCACATGCCGTTCAGCGCCGACCAGATCAAGGACTGGCGCGAACAGGCCAAGGAACTGGCGAAGAAGTAATTTTTCCGGCGATCAGGTCGCCGGATCGGACTTGAAACGGAACGCGAACGCGTTCATAAGGCCTTTTAGGCGCCTTGCGGCGCAACGGAGTTAGTTAGATGGCACACAAGAAAGCTGGCGGCTCGTCGCGCAACGGTCGCGACTCGCATTCCAAGCGTCTGGGCGTGAAGAAGTTCGGCGGCGAAGCCGTCATCCCGGGCAACATCATCATTCGTCAACGCGGCACGACCTGGCATCCCGGCGTCAATGTCGGCATGGGCACGGACCATACCCTTTTCGCGCTCGAATCCGGCGCCGTGACGTTCAACAAAAAAGCCAACGGCCGAACCTACGTATCGGTCAACCCGATTACCAAAGCCGCGGAGTAGCCGGTTCCGCACTAGAACACCGGCGCCCATCTCGGGGACCGGTGTCTGGCAAAGCCAGGAAAAGGATCAGGGGAGATGGGTTTCCATCTCCCTTTTTCTTTGCCTGGAGGACTGCAAATGGTTGCCGAAGCGGAAGACTCAGAAGACGAAAGTTACGCGATAGACTGCCCGGTGCTGGTCACCGAGCGGCTGGTGATGCGGGCGCCGCGCGAAAGCGACATCGCGCAACTGGTCGAGCTTGCCGACAACCGTCATGTCGCCGAAATGCTGGCGCGCATGCCGCATCCCTATGGCGAGGCCGAGGCGCGGGCCTTCCTTGCCATGACCAAGTCGCGCCGCGCCGGCATTGTCTATGCCTTGACGCTGGCCGGCACCGACACCTTCGTCGGCTGCGCGGGTTTGAACACCACCGATCGCGGGCTGGAGCTCGGCTACTGGATCGGCGAACCCCACTGGAAGCGCGGCTATGCGACCGAAGCTGCCCACGCGCTGGTCGACCTCGCCTTCCAGAAGACGACGATCCAGGTGCTGCATGCTTCGACGCGGGTCATCAATCCGGCCTCGCGCCGGGTGATCCACAAGTGCGGCTTCCAGTATGCCGGCCAGGGCATGCTGAACTCGATCGTCGCCGGCCAGGTGCCGGTCGAGCGCTACAGGCTCGACCGCAAGACCTGGACCAGCCTGCGGAACTGGGTCCACTTCTGATGTATGGCATTGGTGAAGCCAATGGTTGACGGCCGCAGCGATATTCAAACGGTCGCGATCGTGCCGTTGGCGCCGGGGCATATCGAAAGCTTTCATCACGCGCTCGATGTCGTTTCGCGTGAGCGAAAGTACTTGTCCTTTCTTGAGGCGCCACCGCTGGATCAAGCCAGACAGTTTGTGGTGGACCGCATCGCGAGAGGCGACCCAGGCTATGTGGCCGCCTGCAGTGGCGAGGTTGTCGGCTGGTGCGACATCACTCGCCATGATCGGCCCATACACGCCCATCGCGGTACGCTTGGTATGGGCATTGTCCCGTCTTATCGCGGGCGTGGCCTTGGACTGCGGCTTATCAATGCGACCCTGACGCAGGCACGCAAGGCCGGCTTTGTCCGCGTCGAGCTGTCCGTACATGCCGACAATGCCCGCGCCATCGCTCTCTACGACAAGGTCGGGTTTGTCAGGGAAGGTGTGCAGAGCGACGCTATCTGTATCGACGGACAATACGGCGATACGATCATGATGGCGATCGTCGAACGCGAAAACGCAGCCGGATGAAGAGCCATCAGCCCAGTTCGGCCCACACCGGCAGATGGTCCGAACCGGTTGCCTGGTGGTCGACCCACAGGCGCTGCAGCGATCTGGCAAGCGAAGCGCTGGTGAAGATATAGTCGATGCGCTTGTGGCGGCCGCCGTTGGCGGGGTTCTTGGGGTCGACCCAGCTGGCGAGATCCTCGCCGGCGGCATTGAGGCGCACGGCGGCATCGACGGCGAAGTCGGCGGTCAGCGGCATGCCGAATTGGTGGTCCGGCCGGCCGGCAAGTTCGACATATTCGGGCGAGCCGGCCAGCATGTTGAAATCGCCCATGGCCACAAACGCCTCGGGGTGCGGCAATTCCGGCAGGCCGATCTCGGCGACGCCGGACAGTGCGCCGCCTTCAAGCGCATAGTTCAATAGGCGCCGGCGCAGGAACTGGATCTGGCTGGCGCGTTCGACCGGGCTGCGGTGATCGAGATGGATGGAATAGAAGCGGATGAAGCCAAGCGGCGTCTCGATCAGCGCTTCCAGCGCGCCGCGCTGGAAGTTCATCATCTCGAAACTGCGGCTGCGCGGCAAAAGCAGGTTGCGCGACAGATGAATGGGCGTCTTCGACAGCATCATGTTGCCGAGCTGGAAGGTCGTGGTGATGGCGCGGCCGTTCTCGATGCGCGAGCCGATATTGGCCTCGAAATTGCTGCCATAGACGGCAAAATAGTCGGGCAGGGCCTCGCCGATCTCGGCGACCATATCGCGCCCGCCATTCCTCGGATTGTTGCGGGTCACCTCCTGCAGCGCGATCACGTCGGCGCCGCGCACCGTGTCGGCAATGCGCGCGACATCGTAGTGCCCATCAAGCCCAATGCCGTACTGGATGTTGTAGGTTACAAGCTTCATACCAACATTTCTCCGGCCGACCCCAAGCGGCCATTGTCACAAAACGGCCTCGCCCTTGGCCGCGCCTTGGTTTAGAGCAAGGCGCAAGGTTTAGAGCAATGCCGCAAGGCCAATAAAAGAAACTGCAATCCCATGAAATTTCTTGATCAAGCCAAGGTTTATGTCCGCTCCGGTGACGGGGGCGCCGGTTCGGTGTCGTTCCGGCGCGAGAAATTCATCGAGTTCGGCGGGCCGGATGGCGGCGATGGCGGCCGTGGCGGCGATGTCTGGCTGGAAGCGGTCGATGGGCTGAATACGCTGATCGACTATCGCTACCAGCAGCATTTCAAGGCCAAGACCGGCGTCCATGGCATGGGCCGCAACATGACCGGCGCCAAGGGCGCCGACGTCACGCTGAAAGTGCCGGCCGGAACGCAAGTGTTCGAGGAAGACAATGAGACACTGATCTGCGACCTCACCGTGGTCGGCCAGCGCTACCTGCTGGCCAAGGGCGGCAATGGCGGCTTCGGCAACCAGCATTTCAAGACCTCGACCAACCAGGCGCCGCGCCGCGCCAATCCCGGCCTTCCCGGCGAAGAGCTCAATATCTGGCTGCGGCTGAAGCTGATCGCCGATGCCGGGCTGGTCGGGCTGCCCAATGCCGGCAAGTCGACATTTCTCGCGGCCGTCACCGCGGCCAAGCCGAAGATCGCCGACTATCCGTTCACGACGCTGCATCCCGGTCTCGGTGTCGCCCGCATCGATGCGCGCGAATTCGTCATCGCCGATATTCCCGGCCTCATCGAAGGCGCGCATGAGGGCGTCGGCATCGGCGACCGTTTTCTCGGCCATGTCGAGCGCACGCGCGTGCTGCTGCATCTGGTTTCGGCGCAGGAGGAAAACCCGGGCAAGGCTTACAAGACCGTGCGCGCTGAGCTCGACGCCTATGGCAATGGGTTGATCGAGAAGGTCGAGATACTGGCCCTGTCGCAGGTCGACACGCTCGATGTCGATGCGCGCAAGAAGAAGGTCGCCTCGCTGAAGCGCGCCGCCGGGCGCGCGCCGATGCTTCTGTCCGCCGTCACCGGCGAGGGGGTCGAGGCGGTGCTGCGGGCGCTGATGACGGTGATTGCCGAGGCGCGCGCGGAGGCTGCGCCCGTGGTCGAGACGCGCTGGGAAAAGTAAGGCCATGCAGTCGCTGAAAAAATACCGGCGCATCACCGTCAAGATCGGCTCGGCGTTGCTCGTCGACCGCGCGAGCGGCTTGAAGCGCGACTGGCTGGACTCGCTCGCCGACGACATTGCCGTGCTCGCCCAGGGCGGCGCTGAAATCCTCGTCGTGTCCTCCGGCGCCATCGCACTCGGCCGCACCATTCTGGGGTTGGGGAAGCGGGCGCTGAAGCTCGAGGAAAGCCAGGCTGCCGCCGCTGTCGGCCAGATTGCGCTCGCCGGCGCCTGGTCGGATGCGCTCGGCAAGGGCGCCCTGAAATCCGGCCAGATTCTTTTGACCCTTGGCGACACGGAGGAACGCCGCCGCTACCTCAATGCGCGCGCGACGATCTCGACGCTGCTCAAGATGAAAGCGGTGCCGGTCATCAACGAGAACGACACCGTGGCGACCTCCGAAATCCGCTATGGCGACAATGACAGGCTGGCCGCGCGCGTCGCCACCATGATGGGCGCGGACCTGCTTGTGCTGCTCTCCGACATTGACGGGCTCTATACGGCACCGCCGGCGCGTGATCCCGATGCCAAGTTCATTCCGGTGGTCGACCGCATCACGCCTGATATCGAGGCGATGGCGGGAGCGGCTGCATCCGAGCTGTCGCGCGGCGGCATGCGCACGAAGCTCGATGCCGGCAAGATCGCCACCGCCGCCGGCACCGCCATGATCATCACATCGGGCACGCGGCTGTCGCCGCTGATGGCAATCGAACGCGGCGAGCGCGCCACCTTCTTCCGACCGAGCAGCAATCCGGTGAAGGGCTACAAGACCTGGATCGCCGGCCAGCTCGAACCGGCTGGCCGGCTGACGGTCGATGCCGGCGCTGTCGGCGCGCTCACGTCGGGCAAATCGCTGCTGCCGGCCGGCGTCAAGCTGGTCAGCGGCAATTTTTCGCGCGGCGATACGGTGGCGATCCTGTCGCCCGAGGGCCGCGAGATCGCGCGCGGGCTGGTTGCCTATGATGCCGCCGATGCCGTAAGGATCGCAGGCCTGAAGACGGCCGAGATCGAAACCGTGCTCGGTTACGAAGCGCGTTCGGCGATGATCCACCGCGATGATCTCGTGGTGAGTCATTCCAGTGAACAAGTACGGGCCAGTGAACAAGTACGGGCTGGAAGCGACATAAGCGGAGGATGAGCCATGCTGAAGCTGCATGAAAAATCCGGGGATGATACCGTGGCGCTGATGGCTGATATCGGCCGCCGAGCCCGCGCCGCTGCCCGACCGTTGGCCATCGCCACCACCGCCGCCAAGAACGCCGCTCTTGCCGCCATGGCGCAGGCAATTATCGCCCGTGAGCAGGACATTCTCGAGGCCAACGCCATCGACGTCTCGAATGGCGAGGAGTCAGGGCTGTCCGCATCCTTCATGGACCGGCTGAAGCTCAATCCGGCACGCATCCGCGCCATGGCCGATGGCATCCGCGAGATCGCGGAACTCAAGGATCCGGTCGGCGACGTGATCGCCGCATGGGAGCGGCCGAACGGCCTGCGGATCGAGCGCGTGCGCACGCCGCTCGGCGTCGTCGGCGTCATCTATGAGAGCCGGCCGAACGTAACGGCGGATGCCGGTGCGCTCTGCCTCAAGGCCGGCAATCCGGTGATCCTGCGCGGCGGCTCGGATTCGCTCAATTCTTCGGCGGCCATCCATGCCTGCCTGGTCGAGGGCCTGAAGGCTGCCGGCCTGCCTGATGACGCCATCCAGCTGGTGCCGACCACCGACCGCGCCGCTGTCGGCGAGATGCTGAAGGGGCTAGGTGGTGCGCTCGACGTCATCATTCCGCGCGGCGGCAAAAGCCTTGTCGGGCGGGTGCAGAGCGAGGCGCGGGTGCCGGTCTTTGCCCATCTCGAAGGCATCTGCCATCTCTACATCGACCGGTCGGCCAATCTCGACATGGCGGTGAAAATCGCCGTCAACGCCAAGATGCGGCGTACCGGTGTCTGCGGTGCCGCCGAGACGCTGCTGGTTGACCGCGCGGTTACATCAACCCATCTGGTGCCGATCCTCGATGCGCTGCGCGCCGCTGGCTGCGAGATCCATGCCGACGCCGAGGTGCTGAAAGTGTTTTTCGACGCTAAGCCGGCGACCGATGCCGACTGGGTGACCGAATATCTCGACGCCATCATCGCGGTGAAGCTGGTTGACGGCATCAGCGGTGCGATCAAGCATATCGAGACCTTCTCCTCGCATCACACCGAGGCGATCATCGCCGAGGATGCGAAGGCGGTGGAGCGGTTCTTCAACGAGATCGATTCGGCGATCCTGCTGCACAATGCCTCGACGCAGTTCGCCGATGGCGGCGAGTTCGGCATGGGCGCCGAGATCGGCATCGCCACCGGCAAGATGCATGCGCGCGGGCCGGTCGGCGTCGAGCAGCTGACCTCCTTCAAATACCGCGTGCGCGGGTCGGGACAGGTGAGGCCTTGAGCGCTGGTCTTACCCTCCCCCTTGTGGGGAGGGTGGCGAGTGCAGCGAGCCGGGTGGGGGAACGACGCTGAATTCCGCGATACCCCCACCCCGCTCCGCTTCGCGGATCGACCGACCTGGGCAAGCCCCGGGTCTTGCCCGTCCTGTGGACCCCCACAAGGGGGAGGGTGAGAACGCCGTTTCTTCCCGCTACCTGAAGATGCCGCATGCCGAAAAGGGCCTCGCCGTCGGTCTGTTCGGCGGCTCGTTCAACCCGCCGCATGCCGGCCATGCGCTGGTCGCGGAGATCGCGCTACGACGCCTGGCGCTCGACCAGTTGTGGTGGATGGTGACGCCGGGCAATCCGCTGAAGAGCACGCGCGAGCTGGCGCCGCTGGCCGAACGGCTGCAGCTGTCGGAGAAGATCGCCAGGAACCCGAAGATCAAGGTCACCGCCTTCGAGGCGGCGCATCATGTGCGCTACACCGCCGACACGCTGGCACTGGTCAAGGCGCGCAATCCCGGCGTCGACTTCGTCTGGATCATGGGCGCGGACAGTTTGCGCGATTTCCACCGCTGGCAGCGCTGGCGCGAGATCGTGTTGACCTTCCCGATCGCGGTCATCGACCGGCCGGGCGCGACGCTGTCATTCCTGTCGTCAGTCGTCGCCAAGACCTTCGACTATGCCCGCATCGATGAAGGCGACGCGCCGCTGCTCGCGCGCATGAAAGCGCCGGCCTGGACCTTCATCCACGGCCCGCGTTCGTCGCTGTCGTCGAGTGCGATCCGCAGGATGGCGAAAGGTTAGGGCCTCCACGCCAAGGGGGAGGGCCGCCGTTTCGGCCGCCCGCCTATGTCGTTTTTGCAGCGGCGCTTGCCCGAGGGATCGGCGATGCTGGGCTGATATGGCAATCCAAACCAAGACCCAGCCCGCAGTCAAGCCAGAGCATGGCAGCCAGCCCACGCCGCTGATCGCGATTGCCAGCGTCATCGTGTCGATGGCGCTGATCGCCATCGGCAACGGGCTGATGTTTGCCTATATCCCGGTCCGGCTCGGTGCAGAAGGGTTCGATCCGACCTGGGCCGGGTTGATCATAACCGGGCTGTCGGCCGGCGGCCTCGCAGGCTGCATCCTCACCGGACCACTGGTGCGCAGGGTCGGCCACGCCCGCGCCTTCATGGTGCTGTCGGCGCTGATTGCGCTTGCCAATGCAGCCGTCGGCGCTGGACCGCATCCGATTCTGTGGATCGCTGCCCGCGCTCTGTACGGCTTTGCCATATGCGGCCTGTTCATCGTCGCGCAGAGCTGGCTGAACGATGCCGTGGCCAACGCCATACGCGGACGGGTGATGGCCTTCTTCTACGTCGCCTACGTCGCCGGGCTTGGTGTCGGCTATGCGACACTGGCGCTGGTCGACATCAGAACCGCGGATGCACCGTTGATCGGCATCGCCTTCACCGCTTTGTCGATCCTGCCCGTCGGCATGACGCGGCTGGCGCAGCCGCCGGCGCCGCAGGCGGCCTCGGTGGCGCTGCGCCGAGCCTGGCGGATTTCGCCGGTCGGCGTTGCCGGCATGCTGGCGGTCGGCGGCCTGTCGATGTCGATTGCCGGCTTTGCGCCGATCCATGCCACCGCCAAGGGCTATAGCCAGGCCGATGTTGCGCTCTTGCTTTCGGTGATGCCGCTCGGCACGCTGATCCTGCAGCTCCCGTTCGGCTGGATTTCCGACCGCACCGATCGCCGCTATGTTCTGATCGGGGCATCCGGGCTTGCCGCGTTGGCAGGCATGTTCGCGCTCGGCTTCGATGGCGGCGCGTTACCGGCGCTGCTGGTGATCTATGTCTTGTGGGACGGCGCCTCGGAATCGATCTATTCGCTGTCCAGCGCGCACGCCGCTGACCGTGCCGGCAAGGACGACATGGTGGCGCTGTCCAGCTCGCTGTTGTTTGCCTGGTCGCTGTCGGGCTTCATTGTGCCGGGCATTGTCACCGCACTGTCGGCCGTCTTCGGCACACAGGCCTTCATCTATGTGGCCATCGTCATCGCCTGTGTCTTCTGCCTGTTCGTGCTGCTGCGCGTGTTCACCACACAGGCCGTGCCTGCCACCGAGACCGGCAGTTTCGCACCGATGACGGCACAGGCGCCGCTGCCGGTCGAGCTCGCCTATGCGGCAGATGATAACGCTGGGAAACCGGGCTGACCCCTGTCCGACGGGCTTCATTTCTGATGCCTGGCGAACCTGCTTCTGCGGCTGCGTCTTGAAACTGCAACGGAACTCTGCCTATCTAAGTGGTGTCACCTGCTTTTGGGGGTGATTTGGTTGTTCTTGCTGCGAAAGGAAATACACTGAGAACAGCACTGCGGAAGAAGGCCGATATCATGCCTTCGCCGGCCAGGATCAGCGTAGACGACGCCGTGTCCCGTGCCATCAAGACAGTCCTTGCCAGTCTGGAAGACTCCAAGGCCGAAAATATTGTCTCAATCGACATTCAGGGGAAATCGAGCCTCGGCGACTACATGGTCGTCGCGTCGGGCCGATCGCACCGTCATGTCTCGGCTGTCGCCGACCATCTCCTCAAGGCGCTCAAGGATGCCGGCCTCGGCACGGCGCGCGTCGAGGGGTTGTCCGGCGCCGACTGGGTCCTGATCGATTCGGGCGATATCATCGTCCATGTCTTCCGCCCCGAAGTCCGCGAATTCTACAATCTCGAAAAGATGTGGCAGGCGCCGGATCTCGAGGAAGAGACCCTTCATTAAGCCGCTCCGTGTCGTTGCCCAGAATCGGATTTCTCCTTTGGGTGACATGCACTAGCGGCTTATAGAGGCAGGATGAAGATTTCAGTTCATGCCGTGGGCCGAATGAAAGCCGGCCCCGAGCGGGAGTTGGCCGACCGCTATTTCGAACGCTTCGCCAAGAGCGGACCTACGGTCGGGCTCGAATTCGCCGGGATCACCGAGATCGCCGAGGGCCGGGCGCAGAGCGCTGCCGAGCGCCAGCGCGACGAAGGCTCCAGGCTGCAGGCGCAGCTGCAGCCGGGCACGGCCCTCATCTTGCTCGATGAGCGCGGCAAGAGCCTTTCCTCGCAGGATTTCGCCAATCGCATCGGACAGTTGCGCGATGGCGGACGCAAGGCGCTGGTCCTCGCCATAGGCGGCGCCGACGGTCACGATCCGTCACTGCGCGACCAGGCCGATCTGATGCTATCATTCGGCGCGCTCACCTGGCCGCATCAGCTGGTGCGGGTGATGCTGGGGGAGCAGCTCTACAGGGTGGCGACGATCCTCTCTGGTCACCCCTATCATCGCTCGTGAGCCTACCGCTACAGTTGCCGGCAGCCGTGATTCGTCGCCCGGTGCCCGGATTTCCGCCCCAATGCCGCGTATGATCGAAAATCCTTAGTTTTATGCATGTCGTTTTCCCAAAACCAGGACCACTTTTGGGCAACATGCATTCGGGGACGGGCTGTTCAAACATGGTTGATGGTTCGTTAACGAAGCCGCGGATAGTATAGATCGCGAATGTCTGAAGGCTGGAAATCGACACTGAGTTTATCAACAGCGGGCTCCTGGCGCGCGCGCTGCGGCATAGCGGCGGCGGCGGTCCTGTTGTCGTTCCACGCGGCGCGGGCCGAGAACACGCTCGACATGGCGCCCGATCCCGACCAGAGCCGCGCCGAATACGAACAGGTTTCCAAGGAGATAACACTGTCGTCGGAACGGCTGGCCAAGCTCGCCGCCGATATCGCCGCGGTCAAGAAGGACCATGCCTCGATTACCGCGGCGCTGATCCAGTCGGCGATGACCGAGCAGAAGCTTGGCCAGGACATCGAGGACATCGGCGCCAAGCTGGAAGGGCTGAAAGACCAGCAGCAGAAGATCCGTGCCTCGCTCGTGGCCCGGCGCGACGTGCTGGCCGAAGTGCTGGGCGCGCTGCAGCGCATGGGGCTGAACCCGCCGCCGGCGATCCTGGTCAAGCCGGAGGACGCGCTGTCGTCGGTGCGCAGCGCCATCCTGCTCGGCGCCGTGGTGCCGGAATTGCGCCAGCAGACCGACAGCCTGCTGGCCGACCTCAAGGAGCAGACCCGGGTGACGGCCTCGATCGAGGCCGAACGGGCGCGGCTGACGGAGGCGGTCGGCGAACAGGTGGCGGAAAAGAAGCGGCTCGGCATGCTGCTGGAAGCCAAGCAGAAGCTCGAAGCCGATACGCAGGCGCAAATGGCGGCCGAACAGCAGCGTTCCGAGCAACTGGCGGCCAAGGCCAGCAGCCTGAAGGACCTGATCGCCTCGCTCGAAGCACAGGTCGACAAGACCCGCAAGGCGGCGGATGCAGCAAAGGCAGCCGCCGCGGTCCAGCCGGGTGATGATCAGTCCGGTGGCGACAAGACGGCATCGCTGGCGGCACTGCCGGTTCCGGAAGGCAACCGGCTCACCGCGGCAGCCCCGTTTTCGGCGCTGCAGGGGCAGATCGCACTGCCGGTCACCGGCCGCATCAAACGCCGGTTCGGCGCCGATGACGGTAACGGCGCGGTGATGCTTGGCGACATGCTTGCGACACAATCGGGAGCCATCGTCACCGCGCCGGCGGATGGGAATGTGCTTTATGCGGGGCCGTTTCGCTCCTATGGTCAACTCTTGATCCTCAATGCCGGGGACGGCTATCATGTCGTTCTGGCGGGGATGAGCAGAATCAGCGTCGTGACTGGCCAGTTGGTGCTCGCAGGAGAGCCGGTCGGCGCGATGGGAGAGGCCCGGGTGGCAAGCACCTCGGTTTCGAAGAATGGAAATGCCACGCCGGAACTCTATGTCGAGTTCCGTAAGGATGGAAAACCCGTCGATCCGGCCCCATGGTGGGCGGACCGTTTTTCTGGAAGGACGTGAAATGATGCGGAAACTGTCGCTTCTGTTTGCCGGTGCGCTGATGGGCGCGTCCGCCATGAGCCTTGTCTATGGCGCTCCTGGTTCGTCGGCGAACGCTGCGGGATCGGAGACCTACAAGCAGCTGGCGATCTTCGGCGACATCTTCGAGCGCGTGCGGGCACAATATGTCACGCCGCCCGACGACAAGTCGCTGGTCGAGAACGCCATCAACGGCATGCTTTCCTCGCTCGATCCGCACTCCTCCTACATGAATGCCGAACAGGCGCAGGACATGCGCGTCCAGACCAAGGGCGAGTTCGGCGGCCTCGGCATCGAGGTCACCATGGAGAACGACCTGGTCAAGGTGATCACGCCGATCGACGACACGCCCGCCGCCAAGGCCGGCGTGCTGGCCGGCGACTATATCGCCAAGATCGACGGCGAGGAGGTTCGCGGCCTGACGCTCAACGACGCGGTCGACAAGATGCGCGGCCTGGTCAACACGCCGATCAAGCTCACCATCCTGCGTCAGGGCGCGGACAAGCCGATCGAGCTGACGGTGGTGCGCGACATCATCAAGGTCAAGGCGGTCAAGTTCCGGGTCGAGAACGATATCGGCTACATGAAGATCACCTCCTTCACCGAAAAGACCTATGACGACCTCGAGAACGCCATCGACACCATCAAGAAGCAGGTGCCGGACGACAAGCTGAAGGGCTACGTGCTCGACCTGCGCCTCAATCCGGGTGGTCTGCTCGACCAGGCGGTGAGCGTGTCCGATGCCTTCCTGAAGCGTGGCGAGATCGTCTCGACGCGCGGCCGCGATCCGAAGGACGTCACCCGCTTCGACGCCAAGCCGAAGCAGGTCGACGACGTCAACGGCAAGCCGATAATCGTGCTCGTCAATGGCGGTTCGGCCAGCGCTTCTGAAATCGTCGCCGGCGCGTTGCAGGATCTGCGCCGCGTCACGGTGGTCGGCACGCAGTCCTTCGGCAAGGGCTCGGTGCAGACCATCATTCCGCTCGGCGAGAATGGCGCGCTGAGGCTGACGACGGCGCTTTATTACACGCCGTCCGGCAAGTCGATCCAGGGCAAGGGCATCACGCCCGACATCAAGGTCGACCAGCCGCTGCCGCCGGAACTGCAGGGCAGGGATTTGACCCGCGGCGAGTCCGACCTCAAGGGCCACATCAAGGGCGCCGACGAGAGCAAGACCGGCTCGGGCTCGGCAGCCTATGTGCCGCCGGATCCGAAGGACGATCTGCAGCTCATCTATGCCGAGCAGCTGCTGCGCGGCCAGAAGACCGATCCGGCCTTCCCGCCCAATCCGGAAAAGGCCGTGCTCAACCAGTAACGGTTTGGTCGGCCAGGTCTGGCCGCCTGAACGAAGCAATGCGATGCTGCCGGGACCGAAAGGTTCCGGCAGTTTGATTCGGGGGGCAGGCGAGGCCCCGAGATGCGGCGCCAGGGAGCGCCAGGGTTGATGAATTCGCGCATGTCCTCCCGAAGGGGTCGCCTTCGGAACCATGTGCTCCGGGGACAGGGCTTGGCTGATATCGGCAAGGACATCGAGCGCCCGCTTGGACAGACCGTCCGGGCGCCGCGCGCTGCCGGCAAGGTCAGCGCGGGCGTGATCGTGTCGACCGTTGTCGTGCTGGCGGTGGTCGGCGTCTCGGCCGCGATCGCGCTCAGGGAAAAGCCGTTTCGCAAGCCGCAAGAGGTCGCCGTTTCGACGCCGAAAGTGACGGCGGCGGCCGAACCCGCTGCGTCGGCTCCCGCACTTGCTCCGGCAGCGGCGCCGAAGGTGGAGACTTCGGCGAAGACGGGCGGACCGCAGATCATCCATGTGCAGAAGGAGGAGGGCGATGGTCCTCCGCAGGCGGCCATCGTCATCCGTGACCCGTCGAGCATTGGCCAGAACCTGAAGATCGCGCATCTTCCCGACAAGGCGCTGATCGAAGCCAGCGAAACCGGACCCTTGCCGATGCGCTCCGCCGACGGAAGGCGGCCGTTCGATGTCTATGCGCGGCCGTGGTCCGGCGCGCGCGGTGCGCGGGTGGCGATCGTCATCGGCGGACTTGCCGTGTCGCAGACCGGCACCCAGGCAGCGATCGCCAAGTTGCCGGCGGAAGTGACGCTGGCCTTCGCGCCGCAAGGCAACAGCATCGGCCGCTGGATGCAGGCCGCCAGGCAGAGCGGCCACGAGATCGTCATGCAGGTGCCGCTCGAACCTTTCGACTATCCCAACGTCAACCCCGGCCGCAACACGCTGACCGTGGCGGCGAGCGCCGAGGAGAACCTGAAAAACCTGCACTGGGCGCTGTCGCGGACGACGAACTATACCGGTGTCATGAACTATATGGGCGCACGCTTTTCCGCCGACACGGCGGCGATGGAGCCGTTCATGGCCGAACTCGGCAAACGGGGTCTCGCCTATATCGACGATGGCTCGTCGGCGCGCAGCCTGGCACCCGACCTGGCGCTGAAGGACGGCGTGCCCTTCGTCGCCGGCGACACGGCGATCGACGCGGTGCAGGATCGTGGCGCCATCCTGAAGAAACTGGACAGTCTCGAAGCCACCGCGCGGGCCAAGGGGTCCGCCGTCGGCATCGGCTCGGCCTTCGACCTGACGGTCGACACCGTGACGTCCTGGATTGCCGAAGCCAGGAAGCGCGGCATCGAGATCGTGCCGATTTCGGCGGTGGCCATCGATCCGCAAAAGGGCTGACAGCCGTCTTGATAATTCTACTCCGGTGGGCATCTGGCGGCGTTTTCTGCGCTTCTACAGCGCCGCGCGTCCTTTGGACGCGCAAAGGACGCTGTAGCTTTTTCGATTTGCGTATGATCCTTTCCGAAAATCGGTTTCGATTTCCGGGGTCATACGCTGCTCACGTACTTTAAGTACGCTCCGCTCCGGTTCTCGAAACCGCTCGCCACCTGCCTCACCAGAGCGAATTCTCAAAACGGCTGGAAATCTCGCCATGGCCAAAAAGATCGACCGCGAAACGTTGCCCTATCGTCCCTGCGTCGGACTGATGATCCTCAATGGCGAGGGCCTGGTCTGGGTCGGGCATCGCATTGCCGAACCCGACAGCGAATTCGCCGGCACGACGCAACTCTGGCAGATGCCGCAAGGCGGCATCGACAAGGGTGAGGAGCCGTTGCAGGCGGCGGAGCGGGAGCTCTATGAGGAGACCGGCATGCGCAGCGTCTCGCTGCTCGCCGAGGCGCCGGACTGGATCAACTATGATCTGCCGGACCATCTCGTCGGCATTGCCTTCAAGGGTCGGTATCGCGGCCAGACGCAGAAATGGTTCGCCTTCCGCTTCCATGGCGATGTGAGCGAAATCCAGATCAATCCGCCACCGGGCGGTCACACCGCCGAATTCGACAAATGGTCGTGGCGGCCGATGCGGGACCTGCCCGATCTGATCGTGCCGTTCAAGCGCAAGGTCTACGAAGAGGTGGTGGCGGCGTTCCGTCATCTGGCGCGGTAGCCGCGCGAGGTTGCCGCGCCGGTGCGGGGGTCGTATTGATGGCTGATGCAACGAGGGTCGCCATGAACGACGCCGTCAACCGTGCTGCTGCGAAAACCGTCACCGATTGGCCAGTCAGCGAAGCGGCGGCTGGGGCAATCCTGACGATCGATCTCAGCGCGATCCGCGAGAACTACCGACGGCTGAAGGCGCGGCTGGGCGGCGTGCGCTGCGCCGGCGTGGTCAAGGCCGACGGCTACGGTCTCGGTGCCGCCCAAGTGGCATCGGCGCTGACCAGGGAAGGCTGCGACATCTTCTTCGTCGCGCTGCTGGCCGAAGGCATTGCGCTGCGCAAGGCGATCGGGACCGGACCCGACATCTATGTGCTGAACGGGCTGCCGCCGGGGTCCGAGCCGGAAGCGGTGGCGGCTGACCTCAGCGCGGTCATCAACAGTGGCGCACAGTTGAAAGCCTGGCGCGCGGCGGCGCATCGCGCCCGTCGCCGGCTCCCGGCCGCCATCCAGCTCGACAGCGGCATGTCGCGGCTTGGCATGGCGCCAGCTGAAGTCGAGGCACTGGCCGGGGATGTCGGTGCGTTCGACGGCATCGACGTCAGATATGTCATGAGCCACCTGGCCTGCGCCGACGAGCCGCGCCATCCGGCCAATGAAGAGCAGCGGCTGGCGTTTGAGCGGCTGCGCGTCATGCTGCCCGAGGCGCCCGCTTCGCTCGCCAATTCCTCCGGCATTTTTCTCGGGCAGCGCTACCACTACGACCTCGCCCGGCCAGGGGCCGCGCTCTATGGCATCAACCCGACGCCTGGCGAGCCCAATCCGATGCTGCCTGTCGTGTCGCTGCAGGCCAAGGTGGCGCAGACGCGCCGCGTCGAAAAGGGCACCGGCATCGGCTATGGCCACACCTATCACGCGAAGGGTCCGCTCAAGCTGGCGACGATTTCGTTCGGCTATGCGGATGGCTGGCTGCGCCGCTCCGCTTCGGCGGCTTGGTTCGAAGGGGTGCGTCTGCCTTTCCTCGGGCGTGTGTCCATGGATTCCATCATTCTCGACATTTCCGCCTTGCCGCCCGGCAGACTGCGCGAGGGCGATCTGGTCGAGCTGCTCGGTCCCTCGCAGAGCGTCGACGATGCCGCCGGCCATGCCGGCACCATCGGCTATGAAATCCTGGCCAGTCTCGGCCCGCGCTTTCACCGGCGCTATGTCGGCGGTTGAGCGGTTTGGCCGCGCTTGACAAGCGGGCGCCTGTCGGCAAGGTTCGGGGCATGAGCAACCTCGCTTACACCAGAACCTTGTTCAGGGTCTGCCCGATCGCGGGATCGTAGCCCCGGCGCGGCCGCCTTCTGGCGTCCGTCCGTACCGGGGCATTCATAAATCCAAAACCGCCATCAAGCCGCACAGCCCTTTGCGGCTGCCGGCTTTTCATCACGCCGCCGTTAGTGCGGTGGCAAGCGCGCATCCATTCGATGCGCCTATCCATGAGGTTTGCCATGCAACATGCAACAGGACTGCGTCCATCGAGCCGGATTCTGATCAGCGACACCGATCATGACAGGTTGACCGGCCTGGCAAGGGCCCTGCTCGACCGTACGCCCGAGACGGCCGAGGAACTGCTCTTCGAAATGGACCGGGCTACCGTCACGGCCGCGGCGGTGATGCCGGTCGACGTGGTGCGTATGGGCTCGACAGTGACGGTTCGCGGCGAAGGCGGGGACACACAGCGCATCATGCTGGTCTATCCGGGTGAGGCCGACATTGCCGAAAACCGGATATCGATACTGACGCCGATGGGAACGGCGCTCATCGGCGCGACCATCGGGCAGGCGGTGCGTTGGAGCAGCCGTGGCGGCCGGGAACTGTCAGTGACCGTTGAAGCCGTCGATACGCCGGCCTGCGGCCCGCAACGACCTTGATCGTGGAGGCGATGATGACGAGCACGAATTGCTGCCTGACGACGAAGGACTTCGCAGTCCTCGAAGTCATGCTGGAGCGCCGGCGGGCATTCGCGGATCCGATCGTGCACATGCTCGAACACAAGCTTTCAAGCGCCGATGTCGTCCCGACCGGTTCGGTCGGCCCCGATATCGTCACGCTGAACAGCAGGGTGGTGTTCAGCATCGATGCCGGTCACGCCGAGACGCGTACCCTGGTGCAGAACGAGGTGCGCGGACCGGTCGGCTCCAGCCTGTCGGTGGCAACCAGGCGCGGGCTCTGCATGCTTGGCATGGCGCAGGGCGAAACGGCTTCGATCGAGCACGCCGATGGCCGGCGGGAGTCGATCCTGATCAAGGCCGTGCTTTACCAGCCGGAGGCTGCCCGACGCGCGGTCAGGCAGAAAGACCGGGCCGACGGGCGGCGACCGCACGGGCTCACTCTCGTCTACAGCGCCGCAGCCGACTGGCGGCCTCTTGGCGAGACGATCGGAATGCGGCAGACAGAAGACGACGACCCCGGTCCCTCGGCGGCGTGAATGGGCCACAGCGCATGGTTCTCGAAAATCGGCATCGATTTTCATTTGGGATCATGCGCAAATCGAGAAATGCGGTCGCGTCCACGGGCGTCCTGAGGATGCGCGGCGCGGCAAGGAGTGAACGATGAAGATCATGGTGCTGGGTGGTGGCGTCATCGGGGTGACCACGGCCTATTATCTTGCCGAGGCCGGCCACGAGGTGACGGTGCTCGACCGCCAGAAAGGCCCGGCGCTGGAAACCAGCTTCGCCAATGCCGGCGAGATTTCGCCCGGCTATGCCTCACCCTGGGCCGGACCCGGCATTCCGCTGAAGGCGATCAAATGGCTGTTGATGAAACATGGCCCGCTGGTGGTGCGGCCGGCCTTCGATCCGCATATGTGGACGTGGCTGGTCAAGATGCTGCGCAACTGCACGGCCGAGCGCTATGCGATCAACAAGTCGCGCATGGTGCCGCTGGCGGAATACAGCCGCGATACGCTGAAGGCGCTGCGCGAGGCCACCGGCATCACCTATGACGAGCGCACCCAGGGCACGCTGCAGCTGTTTCGCACGCAAAAGCAGCTCGACGGCACCGGTGGCGATGTCGAGGTGCTGAAGAAATATGGCGTGCCCTACGAGATCCTCGACCAGGACGGCTGCATCGCGGCGGAGCCGGCGCTGGCCGGCGTGCGCGAGAAGTTCGTCGGCGGCCTCAGGCTGCCGCATGACGAGACCGGCGACTGCAAGATGTTCACCGAGAAATTGGCCGAACTCTGCGTGGCGCGCGGCGTCAAGTTCGAATACGACACGACGATCTGGCGCGTCATCCGCAGCCGAAACCGCATTGCCAACCTCAGCACCAGCAAGGGTTTCAAGTCCTCCGAAGCCTATGTGATGGCGCTGGGCAGCTACTCGGCGGGCTTCATGCGCCGGATGAAACGGTCGATCCCGGTCTATCCGGTCAAGGGCTATTCGATCACCGTGCCGATCAAGGATGCCGCCCTGGCGCCGGTGTCGACTGTGATGGACGAAACCTACAAGGTGGCGATCACCCGGCTGGGCGACCGCATCCGCGTCGGTGGCACGGCCGAGATTTCGGGCTTCGATCTCAGGCTGCACGAATCGCGGCGCCGCACGCTTGAACATTCGGTCGGCGATCTCTTTGCGGGCGCCGGCGCCATGCGCGAGGCGACCTTCTGGTGCGGGCTGCGGCCGATGACACCGGATGGGCCGCCGCTGATCGGCCGCACCGAGCTTTCCAACCTCTTCCTCAACACCGGCCATGGCACGCTCGGCTGGACCATGGCCTGCGGCTCGGCCAAGGTGCTGGCCGACATCATCTCGAGCCGGGTGCCCGATATCGACGCCCGTGCCCTGGCGCAGGAACGCTATCTGAAATAGGCGCGGCGTGTCCTTCGTGCATGTCGTTGTCCCAAACCGGTGGCCACTTTTGGGCGACATGCATCAGAACGCCTGCCTGACCCAGGCCTCGTCGAACAGCAGCCGGTAGGGCCACGCGATCGTCACCTCGGTGGAAACCGGGTTCGAGTGGGCGAGATAGTCGTCATAGATCGGCTTCATCCTGACGTAGAAGGCGGGATCGAGCACCATCATGCCGTTCTCTGAATCGTGGAAGAAGCTGCGGTTGTTGAGGTTGACCGAGGAGATGGCGACCAGCCTTTCGTCGATCATCAGGATCTTGGAATGCAACACCACGTCGGGCGCCTTGAACTCGCGGATGTTGATGCGGTCGCCATATTTCTCGACGAACAGCTTGTTGAGCGCGGTGAGGAATCTGCCGCCAATATCGCCCTTGAGATCGATGCGGCCGACAATGTCGATCTTGACGCCGCGGGCGAGCGCCCGGTCAAAGGCCCGTGCAAGGCCCGGCGTCAGATTGAGGTAGGGGTTGACGATCTGGATATGGTGCCGGGCGGCGTCGACCAGCTCGACGAAATAGGCCTCCAGCGCATGGTCGTCCTCATAGGGCACCGAAATGAAATGTCGGGCATTGCCGAGGGGGCGGCCATCTCCGCGGACCGGGATGGAGAAGGGGCGCGCCAGATTGGTGTCGGCGTCGCGCAACCATATCGTTGACAGATGCGAGGCGAGCGTCTCGACCGTCGCTTTGTCGTCAAATTCGATGTCGAAGTCGCTCCAGTTCGAATAGTAGTTCAGCGAAAGCCCGTCGGTCTTGCCGTATTGCTGCAGGTCCGGATAGCGCGACAGGTCGATCGGCTGGTGAAACAGGAAGCCGTCATGGATGTTGCGGCCGCCGATGATGACGCGCGAGCGCGCGGGATCCTGCGCCAGCGTCGCCAGCATCTTGATATGATGGGTCTTGTGGAATTGTGAGATCTGCTCGTCGATCGGCGCGCCATGATCGGCGCGCCAGCGGTATTCCTGCAGTTCGATATTGGGGAATTCGGCCGCCAGCCGGTGCAGCATGGCGTCGTCCTTTTCGCGCTCCAGCACGTCGGTGACCATGATGCGCACCTTGGTGCCAAGGGCGGCATGATGGCGGATCAGCCGCTCCATGATGCAGCCGGAAAAGTCGGCCTTGAACTCGAGCGAGGAAAGATAGATCAGCTTCAGCCTTGGCGCCCTGGAGAAATCGAGCGGCAGTTCCGGGTCGCCTCTGTCGATCGCCGCATCGGACAAGGGCGCGCCCATCAGCGCCTCGACCTTGGCGTTGAAGCCGTCACGCGACTTGCGCAGCAGCTTGGGCTCCCCGATCGGCAGGGCGCAGGTCTGCGACAGCCAGCGGCTGGCATAAAAGGTGCGCTCAAGCGCGTCGAGGCCGGCGTCGTTGGGAACCGGGCAACGCTGGTAGCGGCTGTCGAAGCTGGCGAGTGTCGGATCGGCGGTCTCTTCGCGCTGGATGGTGAGCGGCGCGCCGGCCGGCGCAAGGCTGGAGCGGATCCTTGCCGTGCAACGGTTCAGCCTGTCGCTCGGAAACAGGCTGACCGTGTCATCCTCGCCCGACAGGCGAAAGCGGAATGCCGCGCCGGCTGCGATGGTGTGTGTGGCACCTGTGGCGCGGATCGCCAGAGGACCGTCGCAGCTGGCCTCGATGTCGGCAGGCTGCTTGCCGGCCTGGCGCACGACGATCTCGGTGCTGCGTGCCTGCAGGCCGGAGAAATCGAAAATCTTGGGGGCCAAGGGCCGCGCCGCCGCATCGATGTAGAGCGTCTGCCGCGACACCCGCCAGCGTCCGTCGAAATGGCCCTCGTCGCCGCCGCCATTGGCCGGCGGCAGATGCGTCTTGGCGAGCGGTCCGGCGAGTTGCTGCAGCGTCGAATAGGTCGCCTGGAAGTCGCTGTTCTGCACGTCGCGGCGGTTGCGCCCGAACGGGCCGGTGCCATTGGCGCGATCCATGGCGCCGAGCTTTGCGTAGGCAAGCAGCGCCAGGAAGCGTCTTTCGTAGTCACCGGTGCCGGCATCGCCAAAAAACTGCGACGCCGCGACTTGCGGCCCGGGCGTGCTGGCCGACAGAGAGGGCCGCGTGCAGGCTGCCTGTCCCGGCAGGAGGTCGCAGGGATTGCGGCCTGTGCCGGCACAACCGGCAACGACGGCGAGCGCCAGCCCGATGAGGGCAAGGATGATGGATGCGCGGCGGTTCACCCGGTGGCTCCGGCCTTCATGCCGCTCAACTGCGCCGGGTCGCGCGGCGGCATGAAGCCCTGCGGAAACACTTTGCAGACGGGAATGGCGAAAGTGGCGATCAGCAATTCCGCCTCGCCGCGCATCTTGCGGGGGGCTGTCTTGTCATCACGGATTGCCCTGGCCGAGGCGACAAGCGCACCGTCGCAGTCGCAATGATTGTGGCGCGCGATGTAGCAGGCGTCATGGACCTGGCATACAGCGTCGAGGCGGTCCACCGGTCGGGCCGACAGATCGCCCGTGCGGGTGCCGGGGCCACAATAATTGCCGATGACGAAAGGCGAGGGGCGCGCCATGGCGTAGCGGATCGGCTTGGGCAATTCGGCTTCCGGCACTTTTGTCCACGGGTTGGCGCAGGCCGAGACGAAAACCAGCGGCAGGATGGCAAGAACGGCTCGCATTTTTATCCGCGCCAGCTTTCTGAACGATTTCCCCACCCGGCGGCCCTGCGTCGTGGCCGGCGACCGCATGCCTGATGCCACACTGGCCGGTTTCCTGGCAAGGAAAAGGCGGCCTGCCTGGCCGGGTCGCGTTATTGTGATACCGGCACAATCTGCCTGAAGGGCGCAACCCGCCAGGCATTTGGAGGACAAGCAATTCGTTCGTTCTTGACCCGCCTTGAACGGCGCATTGCGTCTGCCGGTTTGCGAAATCAGGTAAAGAGGCCCCGCTCTTTCTCAACTGCCTTGGTGATGAAGCTGGCGACGATCTGGACACGGCGCAGCGGCCTGACCGATTCGTGATAGACCAGCCAGTAGGCGCGGCGGATCGGTGCGACGGCGTCAACCGGCACCAGTTCCGGCATCGAACGCGCGACGAAAGTGTGCAGGATGCCGATGCCGGCGCCCGAGCGCACCGCTTCGGCCTGGCCAAGTGCCGACGAGATGGCGAAGCTGGTGCGCCAATCCGCGCTGAATTCGGCCGCGTAGTCGAGCGAAGGGCTGACGATGAGATCCGGCACATAGCCGATGAGGGTGTGCTGGCCGAGTTCGGCCGCTGTTTTGGGCAGGCCATTGGCATCGGCATAGGCACGCGACGCAAACAGGCCGAGCGAATAGTCGACCAGTTTTCCCGCCACCAGCCGGCCTTCTGTCGGCCGCTCGACCGTAATGGCGATGTCCGCTTCGCGCCTGGACAGCGAGAAGGAGCGCGGCACCGGCACGAGCTGTATCGTCAGTTCGCGATGCAGCGCGGTCAGTTCGCCGAGGCGCCTGGCCAGGAAGGCGACGCCAAACCCGTCCGGCGCACCGATGCGCACGGTGCCCGAGATATCGTCGCCTTCGCCCGATATGGTCGAGCGCGCGGCGATCATGTCGCCCTCCATGCGCTCGGCAATGTCGAGGAAGCGCTCGCCGGCGGGCGTCAGCTCGCTGCCGGTGGTCAGGCGGCGAAAGAGTTTTGTGCGCAATGCGTCTTCGAGCGCGGCGATGCGGCGCGAGACGGTGGCGTGGTTGAGCTCCAGCCGCCTGGCGGCGCCAAGGATCTGGCCGGCGCGCGCCACGGCGAGGAAGATGCGGACGTCATCCCAATTCATGGGAATCCCAGGAGATCTCTTGTGACACGCTATTTGCGAGAATTGATGCTCGCCCGTCAATCGATATCTAATTTACGCACAACGGTTGCGTTCTCCCTCGCGTTGCCATCGCCCCTGCAAAGGCGGACAATACAGCATCACAAACAAAGGGAGAGAAATCATGATCGAATACGGTCATTTCATCGGCGGCAAGCGTGTCGCCGGCACCAGCGGCCGCAAGCAGGATGTCATGCAGCCGATGGACGGCACCGTGCGCGGCACGGTGGCGCTGGCCTCGCAGGCGGAACTGCGCGCAGCCGTCGAGAACGCCAAGGCGACGCAGCCGAAATGGGCCGCCACCAACCCGCAGCGCCGCGTGCGCGTGCTGATGAAGTTCCTCGAACTGGTCGCCCGCGACTATGACGAACTGGCCGACATCCTGGCGCGCGAGCACGGCAAGACGATCGCCGACGCCAAGGGCGACATCCAGCGCGGCCTCGAAGTGGTCGAAGTCTGCATCGGCGCACCGCATATGATGAAGGGCGAGTTCACCGATGGCGCCGGCCCCGGCATCGACGTCTATTCGATGCGCCAGCCGCTCGGCGTCGTCGCCGGCATCACCCCGTTCAACTTCCCGGCGATGATCCCGCTGTGGAAGATCGCACCGGCCATCGCCTGCGGCAATGCCTTCATCCTGAAGCCGTCTGAGCGTGACCCGGGCGTGCCGATCCGCATCGCCGAACTGTTCCTCGAGGCCGGCCTGCCGGCGGGCATCCTCAACGTCGTCAACGGCGACAAGGAAGTCGTCGACGCCATCCTCGACGATCCCGACATCAAGGCCGTCGGCTTTGTCGGTTCGACGCCGATCGCGCATTATATCTATTCGCGCGGCACTGCGGCGGGCAAGCGCGTGCAGTGCTTCGGCGGCGCCAAGAACCACATGATCATCATGCCCGATGCCGACATGGACCAGACCGTCGACGCGTTGATCGGTGCCGGCTACGGCTCGGCCGGCGAGCGCTGCATGGCGATCTCGGTGGCTGTGCCGGTCGGCAACGACACCGCCAACCGGCTGATGGAAAAGCTGATCCCGCGTGTCGAGAGCCTAAAGGTCGGTCCGTCGACGGATTCGGCAGCCGATTTCGGCCCGCTGGTGACGGCGCAGGCGCTGGAGCGCGTCAAGGGCTATGTCGACACCGGTGTCAAGGAGGGCGCCAAGCTCGTCGTCGACGGCCGCGGCTTCAAGATGCAGGGCTATGAGGACGGCTACTATATGGGCGGCTGCCTGTTCGACAACGTGACGGCCGACATGCGCATCTACAAGGAAGAGATCTTTGGGCCGGTGCTCTCGGTGGTGCGTGCGCCGACCTATGAGAGCGCGATCAAGCTCGCCAACGATCACGAGATGGGCAATGGCGTCGCCATCTTCACCCGTGACGGTGACGCTGCGCGCGACTTCGCCTCGCGCGTCCAGGTCGGCATGGTCGGCGTCAACGTGCCGATCCCGGTGCCGATCGCCTATTACACCTTCGGCGGCTGGAAGGCGTCGTCTTTCGGTGACCTCAACCAGCACGGCCCGGACGCCTTCCGCTTCTACACCAAGACCAAGACGGTGACCTCGCGCTGGCCGTCCGGCATCAAGGACGGTGCGGAATTCGTCATCCCGACGATGAATTGAAGTCCGACATTTATTTCACCGAGTTAAGGGCGCGGCTTTTGTCGCGCCCTTATTTTTAAGCGGCATCACACTGTTGGAATCGTGCCACCGTCGATGACGTATTCGGCGCCATGGATCGCCGAGGCGCGGTCCGAGACAAGGAATGCTACCAGTTCCGCGACCTCCTGCGGCCATGCCGGCCGGCCGATGGGAATGCCGCCCAGCGCATCCATGATGCCCTGGCGGGCGGTTTCCTCGTCCGAACCGGAATGGGCGGCCAGCCGCTTCACCATGGCTTCCGATGCGCTGGTGTGGATCCAGCCCGGTGCCACTGAGTTGACACGGATGCCTTTCGGGCCGAGCTCCTTGGACAATGCCTTGCTGTAGGTTGAAAGGGCTGCCTTGGCCGCTGCATAGGCTATGGTGGATTCGTGCAGCGGCAGGCGGCGCTGGATCGACGATATGTGGACGATCGCGCCTGAGCCTTGCTCGATCATATGCGAGACAAGCAGGCGATCGAGCCGCACCGCCGCCAGCAGATTGAGGCTGAGCTCGTCCAGCCAGAGCTGATCGGTCAGTCCGGCAAACCCTCCGCCTGGACTTTTCGACCCGCCGACGCTGTGAACGATGATGTCGATGCCGCCGAGACTGTCCATGGTGGCTGCCGCCACTCTTTCGGCACCTGCCAGAGTGCTGATGTCGGCCTGCACGAACAGCTTCGACGATGATGTTTCGGTCGCCGAGCGAGCGGTGGTTGCAACCATTGCCCCTGCCGCCGCAAGCCTGACAACGATGGCCTCGCCGGCACCCTTGGTGCCGCCGGTGACCAGAACGCGCTTGCCGGCAAATTCCCGGTCGTCGACCGCAAATTTCCGGACGATGGTCATGCGCCGATCTCCAGTTGCGTGATCCGGTCGTCGGCCAGGGTGAAGACGTAGTGGAGCGTCGCAGGGCTGCCTGGGAAATTCCCCGACACGATGCCGGCGATCCGCCATGCATCGCCATTGGCGGTCGCGTCGGCGACCTCGACCGTCACCCGGTACTTGCGTGTCGTTGCCTCCATCCAGTCGCGGATGGCGGTCGAACCGCGATGGGTTTGGCCTTCGTCCTTGACCGTGGCGTCCGACGAGAAGGGGATGAGCATGGCATCGATGTCATGCCTGTTCTTGGCGGCGAAATAGTCGGCCAGCGGCTGCGGAAGCTTTGCGGTCATGGTGTCTCTCCGATGCGGGTTGCCGCCGCCCGTCGCGGCCGGCGGCGCTTGTCCGGCTTCTAAAATGCGATATGCTGCGAAAATGACAAGAACCGACGAAAAAGTAAGGTACTTACCTGAAGGTAAGGTTCGGCCCGAAAGCAAATCTGAGACGCTGACGCCGTTGTCCGCGGCGAGCGGTGTCGAGAATGTGCTGCGCATCCTCGAAGGTCGCTGGAAGCTGGTGATCCTGTTTCATCTGTTCGGCGGCAAGGTGCTGCGCTTCTCCGACCTCGAACGGGCGATTCCGGCGATCTCGCAGAAGATGCTGATCCAGCAGCTGCGGCAGATGGAGGCCGACGGCATCGTGCGCCGTATCGTGCACCACCAGGTGCCGCCGAAGGTCGAGTACTGCTTGACCGATTGGGGCCAGGCACTATGCCCGGCCCTCGACGCCTTGCTGAAATGGGCGGCACTTCGCGAACCTGCACAAGCCTGACGCCGACCGTCGCCTGCAACCCGCCGGGAGCTCGGAAAGGGTGCTTGTTTTCAGATCGGGGCCTCACCATATCGAATCCAGGGAATGCGATAGATTCCCTGACGACAGACCGGAAACCAGAAGGAGTGACGTGATGAAGACGTCGAACCCGGCCTGGAGCGTTCCGGTATATTGAGGCTGCCTATGTGCCTCGCTTTGCCGAAACGCCAAGGCGAAGGAGGTGCCAGATGGCACACAGATTTTCGTTTCGATGGATCAGGATAGCCGCGATCAGCACCGCGCTGGCGCTGTCGACGCTATCGGCGCAGGCGCAATTCATCTGCGGCGGCCACAGTGACCTTGTTGCGGCATTGGCAAAGGCCTTGCAACAAAAGCAGATCGGCTACGGTGTGGTTGGCCAGGCCGCCATTGTCGAGGTCTATGTTTCGGCAAGTGGGACCTGGTCGATGCTGGTGACCGACGTGCAGGGCCGAAGCTGCATTTTCGCGACCGGTGACGGGTGGGAGAATACCGCCATCACCGCGGCGCAAGGGATCTGATCGCCGGTCAGCGCGTCGCGGCGACCTCGGCATGGCCGCGCAACAGTGCCATCAGACGCTTGGCATCCTTGGCGGCTGCCTCCTCGTCGCCGTCGAGGATCGAGCGGATCAGCGCGACGTGATGCTCGGCTGACTCGGCCAGGCCGGTGTCCGCCTTGTAGCGGAACCAGAAGCGGCGGCTGTGGGTCTGCAACGGGGCAGCGAGCCGCGCGGCGAAGGGGTTGTCGGCGGCCAGCGCCAGGGCCTCATCGAGCGCCTTGTCGGCCTGGATGAAGGCAAGCACATTGCCCGAGATGACCGCCTTCTGCATGGCAAGGGCCGCCTCGTGAAACAGGTCGGCGGCCTCGCGGGTGACGAAGCGGGCGGCCGAACGGGCCAGCACCACCTCGACACCGCGCCGGGCGTCGAGCACGCGCAGCCAGTCGCCGGGATGCAGTGGCGCGATCGCGATGCCGGCGCGTGGCCTGACATCGAGCAGCCCTTCCCAGGCCAGCCGCTGGATCGCCTCGCGCACCGGCGTGCGACCGAGGCCAAGCCTGTCGATCAGGGTGCCCTCGGTGACGAAGCTCGCCGGCGCCAGCTCCAGGGTGACAATCATGTGCTCGAGCACACGGTAGGCCTTGGCCGCCGCCGGCTCGAACGCAGTGCCTGCTTCCATGGATATCAAAGGCATCCTCCTGATATATTCAGAATATATCATAACAGATTCCGCATTGACAGCGCGTTTCTTAACAGATATACGTCTGATATATCAGATGGAGCAATGACCATGTGGACCGGAGTTTTCCCCGCCGTTACGACCAAATTCACCGCCGACGACCGGCTCGACCATGCCGAGATGGAGCGCTGCTTCAGCCTGCAGATGGAGGCCGGTTGCGACGGCATCATCGTCTGCGGCTCGCTCGGCGAAGGGCCGATGCTGTCGCCTGACGAGAAGATCGAAGTGCTGAAGACCGCGCAGAAAGTCGCCGGCAGGAAGCCGGTGCTGCTAACGGTCAACGAGGCGGGCACCCGCGAGGCGGCCAGCATCGCCAGGCGCGCCGCCAAAGAAGGCGCTAATGGCCTGATGGTGGTGCCGAGCCCGATCTACCACACCAATGCGGAAGAAACTGTCGCAGCGCTGCGCGCGGTCGCCGAGGCCGGCGACCTGCCGGTGATGATCTACTCCAACCGGCTTGCCTACCGCGTCGACGTCACCGTCGACCAGATGGAAGAACTGGCATCGGACAAGCGCTTCGTCGCCATCAAGGAATCCTCCGACGACATCAGGCGCTCGACGGAGATCATCAACCGCCTCGGCGACCGCTACGATCTCTTCACCGGCGTCGACAATCTCGCCTTCGAGGCGCTGTCGGTCGGCGCCATCGGCTGGGTGGCCGGCCTGGTCACCGCCTTCCCGCGCGAGACGGTCGCCATCTTCCAGCTGATGAAGCAGGGCCGCCGCGAGGAGGCGCTCGCCATCTACCGCTGGTTCCGCCCGCTGCTCGACCTCGACGTCTCGACCTATCTGGTACAGAACATCAAGCTTGCTGAAGTGCTGGCGATTGGTACCAATGACCGCGTGCGCATGCCGCGCCAGCCGCTGTCGGGCGAGCGCCGCAAGGCGGTGGAGACAATCATACGGGATGCGCTGGCGGTGCGGCCGAAGCTGCCGTCGCTCCAGGCGTCTCCTCTATCCGCGGACAGACTGGTGGCAGCCGAATAAGGGACAGCACCGACGTGCCAGGAAATTCCAAATCCCCGGAACAGGCGCAACGCTCCGCCACTGGGGCACCTTCTCCCCGTTCGCGGGGGGAAGGCGAGGACATCGCCATTGTCGGCGGCGGCATCATCGGCATCTGCGCCGCGGCCTTCCTTGCCGAGGCAGGACTGGATGTCACGGTTTTCGACCGCACCGGCATTTGCGAGGAGACGAGCTCCGGCAACGCCGCGGCCTTTGCCTTCTCCGACGTGCTGCCGCTGGCGCACAAGGGCATGATCAAGAACCTGCCGAAATGGCTGGCCGATCCGCTCGGCCCGCTCAGCATTCCGCCCGTCTACCTGCCGAAGCTCCTGCCCTGGCTGATCCGGTTCTGGCGCGCCGGTGCGCCGGCGAAATACGAGGCGAGCCTCGCCGCCCAGGCCGGCATGATGAAGCTCGCCGAAGCGGAGTGGATGGGCCTGCTCGATCGCTCCGGCACAAGGCCGATGCTGCGTGAGGATGGCTCGCTCGAACTCTATGAAAGCGAGGCCGAGTTCCAAGCCTCGCTGCCGGGCTGGGCGGCGCGCGAGCGTTTCGGCATCCGCTTTCGCCATGTCGAGGGCGAGGGCCTGGCGGGTTTGCAGCCGGGCCTGTCACCGCGCTTCATCAAGGGCACCTTCGTGCCGGGCTGGAAGACGGTCGCCGATCCAAAGCTGCTCGGCAAGGCGGTGTGGGCTTACGCCGAGGCCAACGGCGCCCGCTTTGAAATGGCCCGCATCGACCGGGTCGCGGCGGACCAGGATGGCGCGACCCTGACGCTAGCCGACGGCACGACCAGGCAGGCGCGGCAGCTCGTCGTTGCCGCCGGCGCCTGGTCGCACCTTTTGGCGCGGCAGCTTGGCGACCGCATTCCGCTGGAAACCGAGCGCGGCTACAACACAACCTTGCCCAAGAGCGCCTTTGACGTGAAGCGGCAGCTGATCTTTTCCGGCCATGGCTTCGTCATCACGCCGCTCGGGACGGGCCTGCGCGTCGGCGGTGCCGTCGAACTCGGCGGCATCGAGCGGCCGCCCAATTATGCCAGGTCGAAAGCGCTGCTGCGGAAGGCGCAGAAATTCCTGCCGGGGCTCAATCCCATCGGCGGGCGCGAATGGATGGGGTTCCGGCCCTCGCTGCCGGATTCGGTGCCTGTCATCGGCAAGGCGTCGGGAAACCGGCCGGTGGTCTATGCTTTCGGCCACGGCCATCTCGGCCTGACCCAGGCGGCAGCGACCGGACGGTTGATCCGGGAAATCATCCTGGGGCAGACTCCACCTGTTGATCTGGCCCCTTTCAGTCCACAACGGTTTTGAATTTTTCGAGGAACGACATGGCCAAGAAATCCTTCTTCTGCATCGACGGCCACACTTGCGGCAATCCGGTGCGGCTGGTCGCCGGCGGCGGCCCGCTGCTTGAGGGCACGACGATGATGGAACGGCGCACGCATTTCCTCGCCGAATATGACTGGATCCGCACCGGTCTGATGTTCGAGCCGCGCGGCCATGACGTGATGTCGGGTTCGATCCTCTATCCGCCGACGCGCGAGGATTGCGACATCGCCATCCTGTTTATCGAAACCTCGGGTTGCCTGCCGATGTGCGGGCACGGCACCATCGGCACGGTGACGATGGCGATCGAACACGGATTGATCAAGCCGAAGACGCCGGGTGTGCTGAGGCTCGATACGCCGGCCGGCCTGGTCATCGCCGAGTACAAACAGGTCGGCGAGTATGTCGAGGAGGTGCGCATCACCAACGTGCCGTCCTTCCTCCATGCAGAAGGTCTGACGGTCGAATGTCCCGGGCTCGGCGAGATCAGCGTCGATGTCGCCTATGGCGGCAATTTCTACGCCATCGTCGAGCCGCAAAAAAATTATCGCGACATGGCCGATCATTCGGCCGGCGATTTGATCGCCTGGAGCCCGGTGGTGCGGCAGCGGCTCAACGAGAAATATTCCTTCGTGCATCCGGAAAACCCGGGCATCAACAAGCTGTCGCATATGCTGTGGACCGGCAAGCCGACGGTCGAAGGGGCCGACGCCCGCAATGCCGTCTTCTACGGCGACAAGGCCATCGACCGCTCACCGTGCGGCACCGGCACCTCGGCGCGCATGGCGCAGCTTCATGCCAAGGGCGAGCTCAAGGCCGGTGACGCCTTCGTGCATGAATCGATCATCGGCTCGCTGTTCAAGGGCAAGGTCGAAAAAGAGGTCACCGTCGCGGGCAAGCCGGCGATCATTCCCTCGATCGGCGGCTGGGCGCGCATGACCGGACTGAACACGATCTTCATCGACGACCGCGATCCGTTCGCGCATGGTTTCGTCGTCAAGTGATATCGGCAGGCCGCTGATCATTAGCATCGACCGAGATCGCACGGCGAAACCAGTCGGCGAAGGTGAGCGCGGCGGGCGAGGCATCCACCGACATCGTCAGAAAATAGCTCTTGTCGCGGTTGGTCGAGATATCGGACAGAACCATCAGGTCGCCGCGCTTCAGTTCGTCCCGAAAGACGTCGACGGGACAAAGCGCCACGCCGTGACCGGCAATGACCGCTGTCGCAAGAATGTTGAAGTCGGCGAAGACAGGTCCGTTGCCGACATCGACATTGGCCAGTCCGGCCTCGGAGAACCACTCACTCCAGCCCTGCCGGTTCTCGTCATGCAACAGGTCCGCGGCAGCGATCCCCGAAGGGGTACGCAGCTGCTTGCCAGCCAGATAATGCGGGCTGCACACCGGCCGGTTGAGGCGTGAAAACAGTTTGAGGCTGGTGACGCCAGGCGTCGGATCGGCTCCGAGGGTGATCAGCACATCGTTCTCGTCGTCTCCGAGCCTGTCCTCGGCTTTGGCATAAGCGACCCGCATGCCGATACCGGGATGGCTGGCGGTGAAGTCCGGCAGGCGAGGCACCAGCCAGCGGCTGGCGATGGACGGTATGCAGCCTACGGACAGCGTCACTGATGCCGCATTGCGGCGGATGCGTCGGCATGTGGCGCCAAGCTCGGCAAGGGCGCCGCTCGCCGAGGCCTGTAGAATGACCCCAGCGTCCGTCAGCCGCACCTTGCGCGCGCCGCGGTGGAACAGAGGCACGCCCAGCCACTCTTCCAGCCGTCTGATCTGGTGGCTTATGGCCGGATGCGTGACATGCAGTTCTTCGCCGGCAGCCGAAAAACTCAAATGGCGTGCAGCAGCCTCGAAAGCGCGTATGGCGTTCAGCGGGACATATTCCATATGTCAAATTTACTAACATATGAGATGAGAAGCAATCATTTGAACGCCCGGAAATCCTGCGGCATTGCTGTGGCCGGTCAGGAGTTTCCAGCGAAAATGCCGCTAAGCTCGGGCTATTTCGTGGAACCCTCCTACCGCAACGGTATTCGCAGGGAAGAAAATATGTTCACCAGACAATTGGCTGATGTAGAAAAATCTGACTTCTTCGTGGATTGGGGCAATGGCACCAGCCACCGCCTGCTGACAAAGCAGGACGGGATGGGCTTCACCGTCTGTCACACTGTCGTGCGCGCCGGCAGCGAATCGCGGCTGCAGTATCGGCGGCATTTCGAGGCCTGCTACTGCATCGCCGGTGCTGGTGAGGTCGAAGACATGTCCGGTGCGGTGCATCGCATTGAGCCCGGCACGATCTATGTGCTCGACGAACATGACGAGCATTATCTGCGTGCCGACGCTGCAAGCGACATGATCCTGGTCAGTGTCTTCAATCCTCCCCTTCAGGGCACCGAGCGGCATGCGCTGAGCGAGGACGGGGGATCAGCGTACTGATCCGGAGTGGGGCAATTCTCCTCGATCGGCAGCCAGACAGGCACAGTCGCTCGAATGCGATCCTCGTCGACGAGCGCGATCCATTCGAGCATGGCTTTGAGGTCAGCCAGGAGGAATCCTGACCTTAGGGAAAGGAGTGTGGCGAAAAAACGAACCGTGTCAGGAACGCAACGATTCTTCTTATCACCTAATTTTGACGGCGATTTCTTCGAAACGGGGCGCATGATACAGCCGAATCGTCAAAGACATTGCGTTATGCCAATGATAGGGTCCGCGATAGTCCAGGGGTCGGGTGCAAAAAACGGGCGGTCGAAACGACGTGAATCGGAAACACGCGGGGCGGTCAAAAAAATCACGTTGCAATCCGGGCTCGAAACTTTACGACTAGGGGAAATACGAAAAGGAATGCGTCTGCATGGGCGACATTCTAGGGGAGCCACGTACACATGCAGTATTTTGTCCAGCAGCTTATCAATGGGCTGACGCTGGGATCGATCTATGGGCTGATCGCGATCGGCTACACGATGGTCTACGGCATCATTGGCATGATCAACTTCGCCCATGGCGATATCTTCATGGTGGGCGCCTTCGCGGCGCTGATCGTTTTCCTAATCCTGACGTCGCTGTTTTATTCGGTGCCCGTGGTCATCGCGCTGCTGATCATGATGATCGTGGCGATGCTGCTGACCAGCCTCTACAATTGGACGATCGAGAAGGTGGCCTACCGGCCGCTGCGCGGTTCGTTCCGGCTGGCGCCGCTGATCACCGCCATCGGCATGTCGATCGCGCTGTCGAATTTCGTCCAGGTGACGCAGGGCCCGCGCAACAAGCCGATCCCGCCGATGGTGTCGACGGTCTACAGCATCGACGGTGTCAGCGTGTCGCTGAAGCAGATCATCATCGTCATCGTCACCGCGCTGCTGCTGGCGGTGTTCTGGTACCTGGTCAACAGGACCTCGCTTGGCCGCGCCCAGCGCGCCTGCGAACAGGACCGCAAGATGGCGGCGCTGCTCGGTATCGATGTCGACCGCACCATCTCGATCACCTTCATCATGGGCGCCGCCCTTGCTGCCGTCGCCGGCACGCTGTTCCTGATGTATTACGGCGTCGTTGCCTTCTCCGACGGTTTCACACCTGGTGTGAAAGCCTTCACGGCGGCGGTGCTCGGCGGCATCGGCTCACTGCCGGGTGCCGTGCTCGGCGGGCTGTTGATCGGCTTCATCGAGAGCATGTGGTCGGCGTATTTCTCGATCGACTACAAGGACGTCGCGGCGTTCTCGATCCTGGCGATCGTGCTGATCTTCCTGCCTTCCGGCATTCTGGGCCGGCCAGAAGTCGAAAAGGTCTGAGATCATGGCCGTCACCGTATCTCCCGAGCGCGACACCGTCGCCACCCCTGTCCAACGCGCCCTCAAGGAAGCGTTCTACGCCGGCGCCATCTCGCTTGGCCTGTTCGTGCTGTTCATCGGACTGAAGACAGGTCAGAACATGCGCAATGAACTGGTCGTGACGACGCGCTGGGGCCTGCTCGCCGCCGTGGTGATCGCCACGGCCGTCGGGCGCTTCCTCTATGTCGCCTATGGCCAGCCCTTCATGGCCAGCCAGAAGATAACCAATGTTGCCACAGGCCTGTTGCCGGCCAGCGTGGCGTCACGATTCTTCCAGCTGCCGTGGTTCATCGCGGCCGTTGTCGCGGCGGTGCTGCTGTTCGTGTTCAACAACTCGCTCGCCGGATGGGTGGGAGCAGAACCGGCCGGCTATCTGCAATTCCTGCGCGCCCTGGCGATCATCTATGTGCTGGCTTGCGTGATCTACTACTTCCGCGCCTTCATCCATGCCAACTTCACCAAATTGGGCATCACGGCGCTGGTGCTGTACCCGATCCTCGTGGTCGCGGTGCTGTCGCTGAACGCCTGGTCCATCAGCAGCGGGCTGCAGGGTTCGCTGAAATGGGTCGACAATTTCGGCATCCAGATCCTGATCTATGTGATGCTGGCCTGGGGCCTGAACATCGTCGTCGGCCTCGCTGGCCTGCTCGACCTCGGCTACGTCGCCTTCTATGCACTTGGCGCTTATGCGTATGCACTTCTCGCCACGCAATTCGGGCTGTCGTTCTGGATCCTGCTGCCGGCCGCGGGCTGTATGGCCGCCCTCTGGGGGGTGCTGCTCGGCTTCCCCGTGCTGCGCCTGCGCGGCGACTATCTGGCGATCGTCACGCTGGCTTTCGGCGAGATCATCCGCCTGGTGCTGATCAACTGGCGTGAGGTCACCAACGGTTCGGCCGGCATTTCCGGCATTCCCAAGGTCAGCTTCTTCGGCCTGATGTCGTTCAACGTGTCGGACCCCAACTACATCGCCAAGGTGCTGGGCATCGCCCAGTCGGGCGCCTACTACAAGATCTTCCTCTACTACCTGATCCTGGGCCTGTGCCTGCTCACCGCCTTCGTCACCATCAGGCTGCGCCGTCTGCCGGTCGGCCGCGCATGGGAAGCCTTGCGCGAGGACGAGATCGCCTGCCGCTCGCTCGGCATCAACACCACCACCACCAAGCTGACCGCCTTTGCCACCGGCGCCATGTTCGGCGGATTCGCCGGCTCGTTCTTCGCCGCACGGCAAGGCTTCGTCAGCCCGGAATCCTTCGTCTTCCTGGAATCGGCCATCATCCTGGCGATCGTCGTTCTCGGCGGCATGGGCTCGCTGGTCGGCATTGCGGTCGCCGCGATGGTGATGATCGGCGGCACCGAGGCGCTGCGCGAACTCGACTTCCTCAAGCAGATCTTCGGGCCGGACTTTACGCCCGAACTCTACCGCATGCTTCTCTTCGGCATGGCCATGGTCATCGTCATGCTGTGGAAGCCGCGTGGCTTCGTCGGCAGTCGCGAACCGACCGCTTTCCTGAAAGAGCGAAGGGCCGTCTCCGGTTCCTTCACCAA
This sequence comes from Mesorhizobium sp. AR02, assembly GCF_024746835.1. NCBI lineage: Bacteria > Pseudomonadati > Pseudomonadota > Alphaproteobacteria > Hyphomicrobiales > Phyllobacteriaceae > Mesorhizobium > Mesorhizobium sp. AR02. The sequence continues at coordinate 3,228,775 of NZ_CP080531.1, forward strand.
GGAAGGACACGGCTGATGAACGTGAGCTCGATTCAGGGAACCAATCCGGGCATGAACGACGCTATCCTGCAAGTCGAACATCTGTCGATGAAGTTCGGCGGCCTGGTCGCCATCGGCGATCTGTCCTTCGCCGCCAGGCGCGGCGAGATCACGGCGCTGATCGGCCCCAATGGCGCCGGCAAGACCACCGTGTTCAACTGCATCACCGGCTTCTACAAGCCGTCGGAAGGCATGATCACGCTCAACCGGAACGATGGCACGAGCTTCCTGCTTGAGCGATTGCCCAACCATGAGATCCCGGCGCGTGCCAAGGTGGCGCGCACCTTCCAGAACATCCGCCTGTTCTCCGGCATGACGCTCTTGGAGAACCTGCTGGTCGCTCAGCACAACAAGCTGATGAAGGCATCGGGCTATACGATCCTGGGGCTGTTCGGCTTCAGCGGCTACCGCAAGGCCTCGGCCGAATCGGTGGAGCTTGCCAGGCACTGGCTGGAGAAGGCCGATCTCATTGACCGCGCCGACGATCCGGCTGGCGACCTGCCCTATGGCGCACAGCGGCGTCTCGAGATTGCACGCGCCATGTGCACCGGGCCAGAGCTTCTGTGCCTCGACGAGCCGGCAGCCGGCCTCAATCCGAAGGAATCAGCGGCGCTCAACGAACTGCTGATCGACATCAAGAATACATCAGGCGCCTCGATCCTGCTGATCGAGCACGACATGTCTGTGGTCATGCAGATTTCCGACCATGTCGTGGTGCTGGAATATGGCCGCAAGATTTCCGACGGCAGTCCGCAGTCGGTGCGCACCGATCCGCGCGTCATTGCCGCCTATCTCGGCGTCGACGACGAGGAGGTCGAGACCGTGCTGACCGAAGTCGGCGACGAAGACGTCATCGAGCAGCTCGACATAGGGCCGGATGCCGCGCATGGCCCGGGGACATCGTCGTCATACCTGGCCGGACCGGTGAGCGACACGGTTGGACACAGCGAGGGCGAGCGCGTCACGGTGTCGAAAGGCGCCTCGAAGGCAGCGCAGGTCGACGCCCGCGCGGCCACTGTGGCCAGCAAGCCTGTCGCCGGAAAGCCGGCTGCGCCGGTCAAGCCGGCGGCGAAAGCGGCACCGAAGAAAACGCCCGCCAAGGCGCCCGCGGCAAAGGCTGAAGGCATTTCGAACCGCCTCGCCGCCCCCCGCGGCGGCAAGGCCGACAATTTGACCCGCATCAAGGGCATCGGCACCGTCAACGAGAAGAAGCTCAACGAACACGGTATCTTCCACTTCGACCAGATCGGCGCCTGGAAGAAGGCCGATGTCGAGGCGGCCGAAGCCTATCTCGCCTTTGACGGACGCATCGCGCGCGAGGAATGGGTCAAGCAGGCCAAGCTGCTCGGTCAGGGCAAGGATACGGAATTCTCGCGCCGCGTCGACGCGGGCAAGGTGGCGACCAGCCATGCTTCAGCAAAGACTGCCAGTCCAGCTTCGAAGACCGCAAATGCGGCTTCGGGGAAGGCCGCGGCCAAACCTGTGTCGAGCAAGCGTGGACGGGGCAAATAATGGCCGGGACAACGCTGCTCGATATCAAGGGCGTACAGACTTACTACGGTAACATCCGAGCCTTGAACGGGGTCGATGTCACCGTCAAGGAGGGCGAGATCGTGGCGCTGATCGGCGCCAACGGCGCCGGCAAATCGACGCTGATGATGACTATTTTCGGGGCACCGCGCGCCCGCACGGGCACCATCACCTTCGCCGGCACCGACATCACCCAGTTGCCGACGCACGAGATCGCGCGCATGCGCATCGCCCAGTCGCCGGAAGGTCGCCGTATCTTCCCGCGCATGACGGTGATGGAAAATCTGCAGATGGGCGCCAGCCTCGATAACCTCAAGCACTATGACGAGGACGTCGAGAAGGTGTTCACGCTGTTCCCGCGGCTGAAGGAGCGCATCGCCCAGCGCGGCGGCACGCTGTCGGGCGGCGAGCAGCAGATGCTGTCGATCGGACGCGCACTGATGGCGCGGCCGAAGCTACTTCTGCTCGACGAGCCGTCGCTGGGCCTGGCGCCGCTGATCGTCAAGCAGATCTTCGACGCCATCCGCGAGTTGAACCGCACGCAAGGGCTGACCGTGTTCCTGGTCGAGCAGAACGCGTTCGGCGCGCTGAAGCTCGCCACGCGCGGCTATGTCATGGTCAACGGCAATGTGACGATGAGCGGCACCGGCAAGGAACTGCTCGCCAATCCCGAAGTGCGCGCCGCCTATCTCGAAGGCGGACATCACTGAGTTCAGGAGTCTTCCCATGCAAGGCATTCTCTACGAGGAACCGTCGATCTGGCAGTTCTTCTTCGTCACTTGCCTGCTCGGCGGCTGGGCGGCCTGGATGACCGGCAAGGCCAGCGCCCAGACATGGCGCAGCTTCATCCATCTGTTCGCCTATCTGCTCGGGCTCGGCATCGGCATCCGCTTCATCCATCACGCGCTGTTCGACGGCACGATGTTCTCGCTGCATTACTATATCGTCGACACCATCGTGCTGATGATACTGGGCTTCGTCGGCTATCAATACACACGAACCAACCAGATGGTCACACAGTATAATTGGCTCTACGAAAGAGCTTCAATCTTGAGCTGGAAACCGAAAGGTTGACGTTCATCATTAACGCCGCGTCAGGGATGAATCGGCGTGACAAGTGCCTGAAAATCGGCAAACTATGCTTTCTGCGATAAGGGTGGGCATCGCATGAAAGCTTCATCCACGCCCACTCCGTTAATGGGAGCGTTTAAATGAAAAAGTCACTTTTGTCCGCCGTGGCCCTGACCGCGCTCGTCGCGTTCGGCGGCAACGCGTGGGCTGATGTAATGTTCGGCGTTGCCGGTCCGATCACCGGTCCGAACGCGGCCTTCGGCGCACAGCTGCAGAAGGGCGCCGAGGCGGCCGTTGCCGAGATCAATGCCAAGGGCGGCATCAATGGCGAGCAGATCAAGCTCGAAGTCGGCGACGACGTCTCCGATCCGAAGCAAGGTATCTCGGTTGCCAACAAGTTCGTCGGCGACGGCGTCAAGTTCGTGATCGGCCACTTCAACTCGGGCGTGTCGATCCCGGCGTCGGAAGTCTACGCTGAAAACAACATCGTCGAAATCACGCCGGCCGCGACCAACCCGAAGTTCACCGAGCGTGGCCTGTGGAACGTGTTCCGCACCTGCGGACGCGACGACCAGCAGGGTAGCATCGCCGGCGCCTATATCGCCGCGAATTTCAAGGATGCCAAGGTCGCCGTCGTGCATGACAAGACCCCTTATGGCCAGGGCCTTGCCGACGAAACCAAGAAGGCGATGAATGCCGCCGGCGTCAAAGAAGTCATGTATGAAGGCATCAATGTCGGCGACAAGGACTTCTCGGCACTGATCGCCAAGATGAAGGAAGCCGGCGTCACCCTGATCTACTGGGGTGGCCTGCACACCGAAGCCGGCCTGATCATCCGCCAGTCCGCGGACCAGGGCCTCAAGGCAACGATGATGTCGGGTGACGGCATCGTGACCGACGAACTTGCCGCGATCGCGGGCGACGCCGTCGCCGGTACACTCAACACGTTCGGACCCGATCCGCGCCTGATCCCGGCCAACAAGGAACTCGTCGAGAAGTTCCGTGCGCAGGGCTTCGAGCCGGAAGCCTATACGCTCTATGCTTACGCCGCCGTGCAGGTGGTCGCCGAAGCGGCCGCCGCCGCCAAGACGAACGACCCGCAGGCCGTTGCCAAGGCAATGCATGAAAGCGGTCCGTTCGCGACCGTTCTGGGCGACCTCGCCTATGACGCCAAGGGCGACCCGAAGCTGCCGGGCTACATCATGTACGAGTGGAAGAAGAAGGACGACGGAAAGTATTCCTGGTTCCCGAAATAAGCTGCTCTGACAGTCCTGATATCGATGATGCCCGGCGCCTTGCGCCGGGCATTTTCTTTGGCCCGTTCCGGCGGCCGATGCTCTTCCTTCCCCGGCTCCCCAAAAGTGACCTCGGTTTTGGGAGAACGGCATGGATAAAACCAAGACTAAAGCGCGTCGCAGGGATCCGTTTCAACGCGACGGGCTTTAGCGGCGAGATCGCATCCAGGATCGAAATTGTCGCCCTTGTTCCGTCCGTTCGGGCTGAGGCGTGCGAGTGTTGGCCGGATAATTGATTTAAATCGGTTTAAATCAGCGTTGATTTTGTTTGCACTGCAGCATTTTCACGCTAATCATTGCACCGATTTCCCGTCCCTTCCGCTGCTGGAGCCCAGTCCTTGGCCATCACGAAGATCCTCGTCGCCAACCGGTCAGAAATCGCCATCCGCGTCTTTCGCGCGGCCAACGAACTGGGCCTCAAAACCGTGGCGATCTGGGCCGAGGAAGACAAATATTCGCTGCACCGCTTCAAGGCCGACGAAAGCTACCAGGTCGGGCGCGGTCCGCATCTCAACAAGGATATGGGGCCGATCGAGAGTTATCTGTCGATCGAGGAGGTGATCCGCGTCGCCAGGCTTTCGGGCGCCGATGCCATCCACCCGGGCTACGGGCTCTTGTCCGAAAGCCCCGAATTCGCCGAGGCCTGCGCGCAAGCCGGCATCACCTTCATCGGCCCGAAGCCGGACACGATGCGCCGCCTCGGCAACAAGGTCGCGGCGCGCAACCTCGCCATCGAGGTCGGCGTGCCGGTCATTCCCGCCACTGACCCGTTGCCGGACGATATGGAGGCGGTCAAGAAACTGGCCAAGGAGATCGGCTATCCGGTGATGCTGAAAGCGTCCTGGGGCGGTGGCGGACGCGGCATGCGCGCCATCCGCGCCGAGGTTGATCTCGCCCGCGAAGTCACGGAAGGTAAGCGCGAGGCAAAAGCCGCCTTCGGCAAGGACGAGGTCTATCTCGAAAAGCTGATCGAGCGCGCGCGCCATGTCGAGGTGCAGGTGCTTGGCGACACCCATGGCAATGTCGTGCACCTCTTCGAGCGCGACTGCTCGATCCAGCGCCGCAACCAGAAAGTCGTCGAACGGGCGCCCGCACCCTATCTCGAAATGTCGCAGCGCGAGGAGCTTTGCGGCTACGCGCTGAGGATCGCGCGCGAGACCAGCTATATCGGCGCCGGCACGGTCGAGTTCCTGCAGGACGCCGATAGCGGAAAATTCTATTTCATCGAGGTCAATCCACGCATCCAGGTCGAGCATACCGTCACCGAACAGGTGACGGGCATCGACATCGTCAAGGCGCAGATCCACATCCTCGACGGCTTCGCCATCGGCACACCGCAATCGGGCGTGCCGGCGCAGAAGGACATCAGGCTGAACGGCCATGCCTTGCAGTGCCGCATCACCACCGAGGATCCCGAGCACAATTTCATCCCGGATTACGGCCGCATCACCGCCTATCGTGGCGCCACCGGCTTCGGCATCCGGCTGGATGGCGGCACCGCCTATTCCGGCGCGGTCATCACCCGCTTCTACGATCCGCTGCTGGAGAAGGTGACGGCGTGGGCGCCGACGCCGGCCGAGACCATCGCCCGCATGAACCGCGCGCTGCGCGAATTCCGCATCCGCGGCGTCGCCACCAACCTCACTTTCCTCGAAGCGATCATTAACCACCCGAGCTTCGCCGACAATTCCTATACGACGAAGTTCATCGACACGACGCCGGAGCTGTTCCAGCAGGTCAAGCGGCAGGATCGCGCGACCAAGCTCATCAACTATCTGGCCGACGTCAGCGTCAACGGTCATCCCGAGACGCGCGGCCGGCCGATGCCGAAGGCCGATGCGGCCGCACCCGTCGTGCCTTATCTCAACGGCAACGTGCCCGGCGGCAGCAAGCAGAAGCTCGACGTGCTCGGTCCGGAAAAATTCGCCGGCTGGATGCGTGAGCAGAAGGAAGTTCTGGTCACCGACACAACGATGCGCGACGGCCACCAGTCGCTGCTGGCGACCCGCATGCGCACGCACGACATTGCCAATATTGCCGGCACCTATGCGCGCGCCCTGCCGCAGCTTCTGTCGCTCGAATGCTGGGGCGGCGCGACCTTCGACGTCGCTATGCGCTTCCTCACCGAGGACCCGTGGGAGCGGCTGAGCAAAGTGCGCGAGGCGGCCCCCAACCTGTTGCTGCAGATGCTCCTGCGCGGCGCCAACGGCGTCGGTTACACCAACTATCCCGACAATGTCGTGCAGCATTTCGTCAAGCAGGCAGCGAGCGGCGGCATCGACCTGTTCCGGGTTTTCGACTGCCTGAACTGGGTCGAGAACATGCGCGTCGCCATGGACGCGGTCGGCGCCGAGGGCAAACTGATCGAAGCGGCGATGTGCTATACCGGCGACATTCTCGACCCGGCGCGGGCCAAGTACGATTTGAAATATTATGTCGGCCTGGCCGGTGAATTGCAGGCCGCCGGCGCCCACATCATCGCCGTCAAGGACATGGCAGGCCTCTTGAAGCCGGCAGCGGCACGCGTGCTGTTCAAGGCACTGCGCGAGGCGACCGACCTGCCGCTCCATTTCCACACCCACGACACGTCCGGCCTGTCGGCGGCGACCGTGCTGGCGGCGGTGGAGAGCGGCGTCGACGCCATCGACGCGGCGATGGATGCCTTCTCCGGCAACACGTCGCAACCTTGCCTGGGTTCGATCGTCGAGGCGCTGAAGGGCACCGAGCGCGACCCGGGTCTCGACCCGCAATGGATCCGCAAAATCTCGTTCTACTGGGAAGCGGTGCGCAACCAGTACGCCGCCTTCGAAAGCGATCTCAAGGGGCCGGCCTCGGAAGTCTATCTGCACGAAATGCCGGGCGGGCAGTTCACCAACCTCAAGGAGCAGGCGCGTTCGCTCGGGCTGGAAACGCGCTGGCACGAGGTCGCGCAGACCTATCACGACGTCAATCTGATGTTCGGCGACATCGTCAAGGTGACGCCGTCGTCCAAGGTCGTCGGCGACATGGCGCTGATGATGGTGAGCCAGGACCTGACCGTCGCCGATGTCGAGAATCCGGCCAGGGACATCGCCTTCCCGGACTCGGTCGTCTCGATGCTGCGCGGCGATCTCGGCCAGTCGCCGGGAGGGTGGCCAGAGGCGCTGCAGAAGAAGGCGCTGAAGGGCGACAAGCCGATCACGGCGCGGCCCGGTTCGCTCTTGAAGCCGGCCGATCTCAAGACGAGCCGCAAGGAGATCGAGGAGAAACTGGAGCGCAAGCTCAGTGAATACGAATTCGCCTCGTGGCTGATGTATCCGAAGGTGTTCACCGACTTTGCCGGCGCGCAGGAGACCTACGGCCCGGTTAGCGTCCTGCCGACGCCGACCTATTTCTACGGCATGAAGTCGGAAGATGAGATCTTCGTCGACATCGAAAAGGGCAAGACGCTTGTGGTGCGGTGCCTTGCCATCGGCGATGTCGACGACAAGGGCATGGTCACTGTGTTCTTCGAGCTCAACGGCCAGCCGCGGCGTGTCAAGGTGCCGGACCGGGCGCACGGCGCCTCCGCCGCCAAGGCGCGCCGCAAGGCCGAGCCCGGCAACGAGGCGCATGTCGGTGCGCCGATGCCTGGCGTGGTCTCGGCACTTTCGGTGGCCGCCGGCCAGGCGGTGAAGGCCGGTGACGTGCTGCTCTCCATCGAAGCGATGAAGATGGAGACGGCGCTGCATGCCGAGCGCGACGGCACCGTCGCCGAGGTGCTGGTCAAGGCCGGCGACCAGATCGATGCCAAGGATCTGCTGATCGCCTTCGCTTAAGCGCCCGCAAAGAACGGGCAGGCTGTCGGCTTCTGTCGGCAGCCCGTGGTGAGCTGTTCGATAACAGCTTGACCCGCCGCCGCCGGTCGGGCATCGAACCGGCTCAAATTTGCCGCCGTCTCTCCCCGAGTCGCGGCACGGAACCAATTTTTTTGGAGAAAAACATGGCCGACGATATCACCGAGACCAGCCAGACTGTTGCCGCCGGCCAGCTGCGTGCCCTCATCGAGCGCATCGAGCGGCTCGAGGAAGAAAAGAAGACGATCGCCGACGACATCAAGGAAGTTTTCGCCGAGGCCAAGGGCACCGGCTTCGACACCAAGGCGATCCGCACCATCATCCGGCTGCGCAAGAAGGACCAGGCCGAGCGCCAGGAAGAGGATGCCATCCTCGATCTGTACATGGCCGCGCTCGGCATGGAATAAAGAGACTGTCTGGAAATTCTACTCCGGTGGCCATCTGATGGCGTTTTCTGCGCTTCCCCGTTCTACTGCGGCGGCGCAGTAGAACTGAGCTCACGTACTTAAGTACGCTCCGCTACGGTTCTCGAAACCACCACCATATGACTCGCCAGAGCGAATTTCGAAACAGCCTCGGCCTGAGCGTGATGCTGGAGCGGGCATCGAACCATGAGCGAATTCGACTTTGGCGGACGCCGCGCCTCGGAATTCCGCCATCGCGGCTTCTGGTCGCTGTTCGCTGAACGGCATCCGGAAGAAAGAGCCCGGTTGGCGCGGCGCGGACCCTGGTTCTGGCAGCGCGGGCTGCCCGACTTCGCCCTGGTCATTTCCATGTATGTCGCGCCGGCGCAAAACCATGTCGGCGTCTTTTTCGGCCGCAACGAGAAATTCGGTGCGACGCAAAGCTGGTCGCGATTGAAGCCGTTCCAGCCGGCGATCGAAGACAGGCTGAAGCTCAGGCCGGAGCAAAGCTGCGAGGGCCTCGGCATCAATTCGATGTGGCGGGTCAACTGCTATGCCGAGGATAACTGGCCGGCCATGACCGACTGGCTGGTGACGGAGTGCTCACGGGTCGAGCGCGCCGTTGTCGACGTGCTTGGTCAGGGGTAGGGCGCCGGTGTCCCTGGAAGGCGTCAGGTCCTTCTTGCGCTCGCGTTGGCTTGGCGAGGTCCCGCTCGACCGGCTGTTCTGGCGCGACATGATGCTTGTCGGCACGGGGATCAACATTGCCTCGTCCGTGGCAGCACTGATCCTGCTTGGGCTGAAAATGCCGCTTGGCGTCGTGCTGACAGTGCATTTCGCACCGGTGCCCTACAACATCTTTCTCACCATCGCGGTCTGGCGGACGGCCGAGAAATCCGGTGGCGCCAAGGCTTCGCTGGTGATGCTGGGTTCGGCGCTCTGGCTGATCGCCACAGTTGCTGCCTGAGGCGCTCAGCCTGCGCATACGAAAAAGGGCGGCCGAAGCCGCCCTTTGCCGAAAACTACAAGATGCCGATCAGGCGGCCGGCTCGAATTTCAGCGCCACGCCATTGATGCAGTAGCGCAGGCCGGTCGGCAGCGGGCCGTCTTCGAAGACATGGCCGAGATGGCTGCCGCAGCGCGCGCAATGGCACTCGGTGCGGACCATGCCGTAGCTGCGGTCGATGGTGTTCTCGACCGAGCCGGGCACGGGATCGTTGAAGCTCGGCCAGCCGGTGCCGCTCTCGAACTTCAGCTTGGATTCGAACAGCGGCTGGTCGCAGCCGACGCAGGAAAATGTGCCGGCACGCTTCTCGTAGAGCAGGGCGCAGCTTCCCGGCCGCTCGGTGCCGTGGTTGCGCATGACCGCATATTGCTCCGGCGTCAGCCGGGCGCGCCATTCGGCATCGGTGCGGGTGACAGGGTAGGTGTGGGTGTCCATTTGATCTCCTCAGCCTTGCCGGCTCGTTGTTGATTGCAACCTCATATTCGCACCAACATAGGCATTTGTTACCGGATTTTCTCGCATTTTCGATCGCCTGTCATGCGATCGCCGCGAGATAGCGGGCAACTGAAGTGGCGAATGAATTCTTTCCGCCGCCGATTATGTTCAGGTCCCACCATGCACCGCGGATGTCGTCGAAGTCGAATGGTCCCAGTGCTGCCGCGATGCGGCGCACGGCCGTCGCGTTGAGCGGTATCTGGTTCGGATAGCTGTACATGAAGCTGACATGGCGGCGCGTCGGCGCCACCTGCACGGTGTCGCCGGTCAGCAGGGCGTTGCCGCCATCGCGCTTCCAGTGCAGCACCTGGCTGCCGGCAAAATGGCCTCCGCAGCGGATGAGGGTCAGCGAGGGATTTATGGCCAGAGTCTCGCCTTGCCAGCTGACAATCGAGGGATATGGCCGCATGATCCACTGGCGGTCATCGGCATGGAGGTAAATCGGCACGCCGCCAAAGGCCTCGCTCCAGCCGACCATCGCCGAATAGAAATGGCAGTGCGAGATGGCGATGGCCACCAGGCCGCCGCGCCGGTTGATCTCGGCCACCGCCTCGTCGCTCACCATCGGGACGCAGTCCCACAGCACATTGCCGTGCGGCGTCTGCACAAGCTGCGCCCGCTGGCCGATGGCGAAGCGCGGCTCGATGCCGAAGCCGAGCACGCCCGCATCGTCCCTCATCACCAGCCTATGCCCAGCAGAGAGCTCTTGCTGTGTAATCCAGGCCTGGCCCTCCCAGCGCACAAACTGCCGTTCGTCCTCGCAGATCGGGCAGTGTTGCGGCGGCGTCTCCGTCGCCGCGAACTGGACACCGCACTGCAGGCAGAGGAAGCAGGTCATCGGATCTCCCGTCGGTCTTTCAATGTTTTCTGGAAAGCTGCTTTGTCGCGGTTTCGAGCCCGGCCAGCGTCAGCGGAAACATGCGGCCGCCAAAAATGTCGCGGATCATGGCGATGGAATGGGTGTAACCCCAGTTCTTTTCGCTCTCGGGATTGAGCCATACCGCATTCGGCCATTGCTGCAGCAGGCGGCCGAGCCAGACGGCGCCGGCCTCCGGATTCCAGTGCTCGACCGAACCGCCGGGATGAGCGATCTCGTAAGGGCTCATCGAAGCGTCGCCGACGACGATCACCTTGTAATCCGGACCGTATTTGTGGAGGAGGTCGAAGGTCGGGATCACCTCGGCATGGCGGCGCCGGTTGTCCTTCCACACCCCCTCGTAGAGGCAATTGTGGAAATAGAAATATTCGAGCTGGCGGAATTCGGCACGCGCCGCCGAAAACAGCTCCTCGACGCTCTTGATGTGGTCGTCCATCGAGCCGCCGACGTCGAAGAACATCAAAAGCTTCACAGCGTTGCGCCGCTCGGGCCGCGTCTGCACGTCGAGATAGCCGTGCTCGGCGGTGGCGTGGATGGTGCCGGGCAGGTCGAATTCTTCCTCGGCGCCCTCGCGAACCCAGCGGCGCAGCCGTTTCAGCGCGATCTTGATGTTGCGGGTGCCAAGCTCGACGGCATCGTCGAAGTTTTTGAACTCGCGCTTGTCCCAGACTTTGACGGCACGGCGGTTGCGGCTTTCATGCTGGCCGATGCGCACGCCTTCGGGATTGTAGCCATAAGCGCCGAAGGGCGAAGTGCCGCCGGTGCCGATCCATTTCGAGCCGCCCTGGTGTCGGCCCTTCTGCTCCTCGAGCCGCTGCTTCAAGGTCTCCATCAGCTTCTCGAAACCGCCAAGGGCCTCGACCAGCTTTTTCTCTTCCTCGGTCAGGTGCTTTTCGGCAAGCCGACGCAGCCATTCCTCGGGAATATTGGCGACATCAACCGCATCTGGCCCGCCCAGCGCCTCGATGCCCTTGAAGATATGCGCGAACACCTGGTCGAAGCGGTCGATGTGGCGCTCGTCCTTCACGAGAGCGGCGCGGGCCAGGTAATAAAAACCCTCGACGTCATAGTCGACCAGCCCGGCTTCCAGCCCCTCGAGCAGCGACAGGTATTCCCTGAGCGAAACGGGAACACGCGCTGCCTTCAGTTCGAGGAAGAAGGGGATGAACATTTTCTATCTACAGCAGATCATACTCGATGAAGCCGGTGCGGCGAGCGACGTGGTCGTAGAGCTTGCGGGCCGTGGTGTTGGTCTCGTGCGTCATCCAGTAGACGTTCTTGACGCCGATTTTTTCCGCCGCGTCCTTCACCGCCTTGATCAGCGCAGCACCAATGCCCTTGCCACGCACGTCCGGATCAGCGAACAGGTCCTGCAGGTAGCAGTTGTTTTTCTCCGACCAGCCTGAGCGGTGGTAGAGATAGTGGGTGAGGCCGACCGCCTTGCCATCGAGGGTGGCGATAAAGCCCTTCGGCTCGAATTCGCCAGCGGTGAACAGCCGCTTCCAGGTGATGGCGTAGACCTCTTCCGGCAGTTTGGTCTCATAGAAGGTCAGATAGTCGGTCCACAGGCGTTTCCAGTCAGCGTGGTCGGACTGCGCGAGCGGGCGGACAACAATCTCAGACATTTCATCTCCTCCGAAAGGTTTTGGCCGAAGCTGCCTTCCTGTCCGGCCGGCAGCAACGGTCCACAGCCGGGGAAAGCGCTATTGCTGCCTGGCTATTGCTGCCTTCTGGCCATGAAGGCCAGCCGCTCGAACAGATGCACGTCCTGTTCGTTCTTCAGCAGGGCGCCATGCAGCTTGGGCAGCGCGTTCTTCGGGTCGGCGCGCAAATCCTCGGGCGCGATGTCGTCGGCGACCAGCAGGCGGATCCAGTCGAGCGCCTCGGAGGTTGACGGCTTCTTCTTAAGGCCCGGCACCTCGCGGATCTCGTAGAACTGGGTGAGGGCCGCGCGCACCAGGTTCTGCTTGATGCCGGGATAGTGCACGTCGACGATTCTGTGCAGCGTGTCGACGTCGGGAAAGCGGATGTAGTGGAAGAAGCAGCGGCGCAGGAAGGCGTCCGGCAGTTCTTTCTCATTGTTGGAGGTGATGATGACGATCGGCCGGACGGCGGCGCGGATGGTCTCGCCGGTTTCGTAGACGAAGAACTCCATTCGATCGAGTTCCTGCAGCAGGTCGTTGGGAAACTCGATGTCGGCCTTGTCGATCTCGTCGATCAAAAGCACGACCTTCCTGCCCGCCGCGAACGCCTCCCACAGCTTGCCGCGCTTGATGTAGTTCTTGATGTCGTTGAACCTGATATCGCCGAGCTGGCTGTCACGCAGGCGGGAGACGGCGTCATACTCGTAGAGACCCTGTTGCGCCCTCGTCGTCGATTTGACGTGCCATTCGATGAGATCGACGCCGAGCGCTGATGCCACCTGGCGGGCAAGTTCGGTCTTGCCGGTGCCGGGCTCGCCCTTGACCAGCAAAGGCCGCTCCAGCGCGATCGCCGCGTTGACGGCCACCATCAGATCCTTGTCGGCGACATAGGCCGCCGTGCCTTCGAAACGCATTTTTGCTCCTTGGTTCACGCCATGAGCGTAAGGACGCCGGTCAGCCTGTGCAAGGGCGCGACGCGGGTGGCGAATAAAGCCACCGAGACCGCCTGCGTCACTGGCGCTTGACCGATGAGCGGCCTATATTGGGGAGGACGGTCTGTGCTTCCCGGCAGGAGAACATTTTCCCCGGGGCCTTAACGATCCTTAGGGAGCTGTCCCTGGGAAGACCCGTGGGTTTTCTCACACGGCGCCCACCTACTTTGTAGGTTCCCGGGATCGCTCTCTCCACCGGTTGTGTGGATCGTCGCTTCTTGCAGCGCATCCATGCATTGCGGTGGATGATGCGGTAGAAAACGTCGCTCCCAAAACGCCATCCCGATCCGGCCTTTTCTATCGTCCGCGCATGACATCTCTCAAAGACCTGAAAAAACAGCTGCGGCGCGAAGCGCTTGGACGCCGCGATGCGCTCGATGAATTCTGGCGCGTGGAAATCGCGCTTGAAATGGCCGAGACGGCGCGCGATCACCTCGCGATCGAACCGGGCCAGATCGTCTCCGGCTTTTGGCCGATGCGCTCGGAGGTCGACGTCCGGCCGCTGATGTTCGCCTTGCGCGAGCAGGGAGCGCGGCTCTGCCTGCCGGCGATCCTCGACAAGACCACCATCGTCTTTCGCGAACTGGTGCGCGGCGCGCCGATGGTCGAGATGGGGTTCGGCACCGTCGGCCCGCATGAAGAGGCCGAGGTGCTCGATCCCGCGGTGATGCTGGTGCCACTCGCCGCGTTCGACGCGCGTGGCCACCGCATTGGCTACGGCGCGGGCTATTATGACCGCGCCATCGCCAAGCTGATCGACAAGGGGTTGCCGCCACGGCTGGTCGGCATAGCCTTCGACTGCCAGGAGGTGGCGCTGGTGCCGGATGAGAACCACGATGTCATCATCCCGGAAATACTCACCGAGAGCGGGTTGCGTCGCTTCGCGCCACAATTGTAGATAAGCACAATGGACGCATGATCTTTTCGCAGACGTCATGCAGCTTTTGCTTCGCTGACTTTTGGTGCGGGATCATATGAGACTTCTCTTCCTCGGTGACATGGTTGGAAAAACGGGACGCACGGCAGTGTGGGAGCAACTGCCTGGCCTGATCTCGGATTTCAAACTCGATTTCGTCATCGTCAACGGCGAGAATGCCGCCGGCGGCTTCGGCATCACCGAAGAGATCTTTCGCGAGACGATCGCGGCCGGCGCCGATGTCGTCACCACCGGCAACCATGTCTGGGACCAGCGCGATGCACTCGCCTTCGCGCCGCGCGAAGAGCGCTTCCTGCGCCCGTCGAATTTTCCCAAGGGCACGCCGGGGCGCGGCTCCGGCGTCTACATCGCCAGGAGCGGCGCGCGCGTGCTGGTCGCCAACATCATGGGCCGCGTGTTCATGCATCCCGAGCTCGACGATCCGTTCCAGGCTGGCGAGCGCGAGCTTGCCGCCTGTCCGCTCGGCGAGCAGGCGGATGCGGTGGTCATCGACTTCCACGCCGAGGCGACCTCGGAAAAGATGTGCTTCGCGCATTTCGTCGATGGCCGCGCCAGCCTCGTTGTCGGCACCCACACCCACCAGCCGACCGCCGACCACCAGATCCTCAATGGTGGCACCGGCTATCTATCCGATGCCGGCATGTGCGGCGACTACGATTCCTCGCTCGGCATGGACAAGGAGGAACCGCTCAACCGGTTCCTGTCGAAAGTGCCGAAAGGGCGCTTCGAGGCAGCGACCGGACCGGCGACATTATGTGGGGTTGGTGTCAATATTTCCGACCGCACCGGACTGACCGAGAAGATCGCGCCGTTTCGTCGCGGGCCGAGGCTTGAAGAAACGGCTCCATCCTTCTGGTCGTGACATTGATATAGGCGCACGCAGTACCTAACTGCCGACGACAACTGCTTCAGATCGTTAAAAGAGGGGACAACGACCTCCATGCAGCTTATCGAATTTCTTGCGCCGCATTTTCAATTCGTTTCCGATCCAACCGCATGGGTCGCCTTGCTGACGCTGGTGGTGCTCGAGATTGTGCTCGGCATCGACAATCTGATCTTCATCTCGATCCTGACCAACAAACTGCCGGAAGCGCAGCGGGCTCGCGCCCGCCGGCTCGGCATTTCGGCGGCGCTGGTCATGCGGCTGGTGCTGCTCGCCACCATCTCGACTATCGTCCAGCTGACGACGCCGGTCTTCACCGCCTTCGGCCACGGCTTCTCCTGGCGCGACCTGATCCTGATCGCCGGCGGCCTGTTCCTGGTCTGGAAGGCAACCAAGGAGATCCACCACACGGTCGATCCCGACGATCATCAGGACACGATGCTGGGCGGGACGCTGCAGATCAGCCTCGCCGGCGCGATCTTCCAGATTCTGTTGCTGGACCTCGTCTTCTCGATCGATTCCATCATCACCGCCGTCGGCATGACCGACGAGATCGCCATCATGTACATCGCCGTGATCGTGGCCGTCACCGTGATGATGCTGGCGGCCGGGCCGCTGGCCAACTTCATCGCCAAGAACCCCAGTATCGTCATGCTGGCGCTGGGCTTCCTGCTGATGATCGGCATGACGCTGATTGCCGACGGCATGGGCTACCATGTGCCCAAGGGCTACATCTACGCCGCGATGGGTTTTTCGGCCCTGGTCGAGGGGCTCAACATGCTGGCGCGGCGGCGCAAGAAGGCGAAGTCAGGCGACGGGCACTGAGGCTGGCCCGCCGGGGCATCTAACGCCCTGGCACACCCTTCGGGTGGCGGTCACCGATCAGGCCCAGCGTCAGGCCCTGTTCCAGCCAGGCCTTGGCGCCGGCCAGCACGAGCGTGAAGCCACCGGTTGAGCCGATCGCTTCTGTGACCTGTTCATCGGCCGTGCCGGCAAAGCCGAAGTTCCGGACCTCGAGAAGGTCGCATCGCCAGGCATTTCGGTGAAGGTCCAGACCACCGTGGTCGGCGGATCGCTCCACTGCATGACGATCTTTTCGTTCCTGACGATCTCGCTGACACGGACTGTCGTCGAGACACCGTACATGCGCCATTCCCAGCGAATTTCCTTGCCGCTGTCCAGTCGGTCGCTGCCGTGGGTGAACCAGAATTTGGTGGTGATGGCCGGATCGACAATAGCCCCGAACACTTCGGCGACCGGCCGCCGGATCAGCATGCCGGCTTCGGCTGTTGGGGTTTCGTGGATCTCCATGGGAACGCTCAAATGTTGGACTCGTTGGCAGGTTCGCCCTTCATCTCGCTGCGGTAATAGCCGTCGCGCAGATTGATGCCGTATTCGACATAGGCCTTCATGCAGGCCAGCATCTGCGACCAGCCCTCGCAGTTGAGGTAGGATTTCTTCAAGCCGACCGCGCCTTCCTGCCAGCCGCTTTCGGCGATGGTGACGAAGGTGCCGCCATCGTCGAGTGGCTCGAAATTCATCTCGATGCGGGTCTTGTAGGCCGGCTTGCGGCATCGGTGGCGTCCCAGCGCAGCACGATGCGGCTGTCCTTGACCACTTCATCGACCTCGACCGGCACCTTGCCCCACCAGACAACGCCAGCGCCGGCTTCCAGCGGCGCGCTGGCGCCGCCGATGGTGGTGAAATAGCCGCTCAGCTTCTTCGGATTGACGACGGCGTCGAAAACTTCGGCGACCGGCCTGCCGATGCGGCCGGAAACCCTGAATCCAAGAGACATATCCACAGCTCCTTGCTTGATCGACCCAACGATATGTTATATAAATATAACATGTCAAGCCAAGCCCAGGACGACAATGTTTTCAAGGCGCTGGCACATCCGCGCCGGCGCGAAATGCTCGATCAGCTGAAGGACGAGCCGAAGACCACCGGCATGCTGTGCGATGCCTTTCCCGACATCGACCGCTGCACCGTCATGCTGCATCTCAAGGTGCTGGAGGAGGCGGAGCTGATCGTCGCGCGCCGTGACGGACGCGAGCGCTGGAACCACCTCAATTCACTGCCGATCAAGCAGATCCACGACCGCTGGATCAGCCAGTATGCCGGCCATGCGCTCAGCATCATCGACCGGCTGAAGTCGGATCTGGAGGCGTAAGCGATTGCAGCAGCTTGTGTCGTGGCGTCCCTCATGCGGCGCGGCTGGACGAATTGAGCCGATTTATCTATAAGCCGGCCATTCCGACAGAGAACGCCGTGCTTCCGCGGGTTGCACCTGGGACGCTCTGAGATTTTGAATTCGAGCATTTATGCAAAGGCGAGGTGATCCACCTTGCTGCAGGATGCTCTAGCCGAGAAGACGACAGGGGTGCCATGGCTGGCCATTCACAGTTCAAGAACATCATGCACCGCAAGGGCCGTCAGGACGCGGTGCGGTCGAAAATGTTTTCCAAGCTGGCGCGCGAAATCACCGTGGCCGCCAAGAGCGGTACGCCCGACCCATCGATGAATCCACGCCTGCGACTGGCGATCCAGAACGCCAAGGCGGTGTCGATGCCGAAGGACAACATTCAGCGCGCCATCAACAAGGCGTCGATGGGCGACGCCGAAAACTACGAGGCGGTGCGCTACGAAGGCTATGGTCCAGGTGGCGTCGCCGTCATCGTCGAGGCCTTGACAGACAACCGCAACCGCTCGGCGTCGAATGTCCGCGCGGCCTTCACCAAGGCCGGCGGCGCGATGGGCGAAACCGGCTCGGTGTCCTTCATGTGGGACCGTGTTGGCGAAATCTATTATCCGGCCTCGGCCGGCAGCGCCGACAAGGTCATGGAAGCGGCGATCGAAGCCGGCGCCGACGACGTGGAAAGCGACGAGGAAGGCCACACGATCTATTGCGCCTTCGAGAATCTCGGCGAGGTGTCGAAGGCACTGGAAGCCTCGCTCGGCGAGGCAGAATCGGTGAAGCTGATCTGGCGGCCACAGAACAATGTTCCGGTCGACGAGGAGCGGGCACAATCACTGATGAAGCTGGTCGCCACGCTCGAGGACGACGATGACGTGCAAAGCGTCTACGCCAACTTCGAGGTCGACGACGAGACGCTGGCCAAGCTCAGCGCGGCGTGATCGGCCAGGATATGAGCAGAGCTCAATCCGATATGAGCGAGAAGCCGTTGCCCACCATCCGCATCACCTATTGCACGCAGTGCCAGTGGTTGCTGCGCGCCGGCTGGATGGCGCAGGAGCTGCTCTCCACCTTCGGCACCGATCTCGGCGAAGTCACGCTGGTGCCCGGCACCGGCGGCATCTTCACCATCTCCTGTAATGACGTGCTGGTCTGGGACCGCAAGCGCGATGGCGGCTTTCCGGACGCGGCAAAGCTCAAGCAGCTGGTGCGTGACGTGATCGACCCGGATCGCGATCTCGGTCATTCCGACCGCAAGGGCCACACGTCAAAGGGGCACACGCAAAAAGACCCCGCCTGAGCGGAGTCCTTTGCGTTTCGGAAGGCCTCCTTAGAGCAATGCGAAGATAAAGCAGGCCATCGCCACGATGGCGGTGATGGTACGGACGTGGTTCCACATCACCCATTGGCTCAGGTGGTTCGCCCACACGGCGGCGCCGTTGCTGCTGGCCGGGTCGACGGCGGCAAGCGCGTCGTTGAGCGGCACGTTGAAGACCATGGTCACAATCGGGTTGCCGATCAGGTAGACCACCGCGCCGGCAAGCAGCCAGTAAGAGCCGGACTGGCTCCAGCCCATGATGGCGGCGGCGATAAGCACCAGACAGAGCAGTCCGGTGCCGAAGAGCGCCGTCATGAAAGTCGGCGTGATCACCGTGATATTGATCGAATTCATCGCCGCGATGCCGCTCGGGACGGGCAGGCGGGCAAGTGCTGCCATGACGAAGTTGGAAAAGGCGAAGAACACGCCGCCGACGACGCCCGAGCCGATTGCGGCGATGATGGTGAGGGCGGGAACAAGCTTGGTCATTTCAGTTGCTCCAGATGCCGGTTGCGGCGGTTTCGGTTGCGTAGGCGGAAAAGTCTTTCGGCGCACGGCCAAGCACGCGCTGTACGCCGTCGGTGAGCGACTCGTTGCGGCCGTCGAGCACCTGGGTGAACAGCTCATCGAGCAGCCAGACGATTTCGGGTGGCAGTTCATGCGACGTGACAGCGGCCGTGAACTCGTCATGCGAAATTCTGACAAAGCGGATGTCGCGTCCTGCCGCCTTGTCAATCTCAGCGACCGCGTCGGCGAAGCTCAACAGCCGCGGCCCCGTGAGCTCATAGAGCTGGCCGAGATGACCGGGCTGGGTCAGCACCGCTTCGGCGGCGTCGGCGATGTCGTCGACATCGACAAAGGGTTCGCCGACCGGTCCGACCGGCAGTGCGACCTCGCCCGCCAGCAGCGGCTCGACGAGAAAGCCTTCGCTGAAATTCTGCGAGAACCAGGCGCAGCGCAGGATCGTCCAGTCGGCCCCGGAAGTCTTCAGCATCTCTTCGGCGCGCTGCGCCTCGTGCTCGCCGCGGCCCGACAAAAGCACCAGCCGGCGAACGCCATGCCGCACGGCAAGGCGGGCGAATGCACCAATCACTTCGGCGGCGCCCGGCACTGCGATGTCGGGATAGTAGCTGATGTACACCGCGCTGACGCCCTCGAGTGCAGGAGCCCAGCTTGCGGGAGCTTCCCAGTCGAAACGCGGCGCGGCGGAACGGGAACCGATCCGTACCGGAATGCCGCGCGCGGTCAGCCGCTCGGCGAGACGGCGGCCGGTCTTGCCGGTGCCGCCGAGAATCAGGATTGGTTTGGTGTTGGTCATGGTGGTTTTCCTCTGTTACAAAACATGAGTAATCCTCACATTTGCAAAACGTGATAAACCCTCGTATTTTGCGAGTCAAGCCATTTCCTCGGCGATTTGCCGATGCGTTTGTTGGAGACAGTCCATGGAAGGCACGCCGGCCAATGAGCAGATGGCTTCGCCACGGCGGGCGCCAAGCCAGCAACGCAGTCGCGAGCGGGTCGAGCGCATGCTGGCCGCAGCCTCGGCACTGATCACCGAGCAAGGCAGCGATGCCATGCGCATGGGCGAAGTCGCCGAACGGGCAGGGGTATCGATCGGCTCGCTCTACCAGTTCTTTCCCGACAAGCGGGCGATCATCTGGGCGTTGGCCGAGCGCTACACCGCCGAAAGCCAGGCCTGCATCTCGGCCGAACTCAAGGATGTCAGCGATGCCGAAGGCCTGCGGCGGGCTTTCTCGAAGTTGGTCGACATCTATTATCGGCTGTTCCTGGCCGAGCCGGTGATGCGCGACATCTGGTCGGGCACGCAGGCCGACAAGGCGCTGCGCCAACTCGAACTCGCCGACAGCCGGGCCAACGCTGAATTCCTTGTAGCGGTGCTGAAGCGATTGCGTCCCGGTGCCGACCCGGTCTCCCTGGAGACGACCGCATTTCTCATCTGGCAGATGGGCGAGGCCGCGATGCGGCTGGCGATCTCGGTCGACCGGCAGGAAGGCGACAGGCTGGTCGCCGCCTACAAGCGCATGGCGCTGCGGGAACTGACCGGAGACTGAGTGGCAATGCGCGTGTTCATTTTCCACCCTCCGGCAAAGATGTGGCCGGCAAAGATGTGGCCGGCAAAGATGTGGCCGGCAAAGATGTGGCTGGTAAGGATGTGGCTGGTAAGGATGTGGCCGACAAGGATGTGACCGACATCGCACCGCCTGGCGGCTGGTGCTCAAGCCGCCATGCCTTCGGGCTCAGGCCGGTGATGCGCAGGAACTCGCGGTTGAAGTTCGATTTGCTGAGGAAACCGGCGTCGAACATGATGCGGGTGATCGGTTCGTCCGTCGTCGCCAGCAGGCGGCGCGCCTCGTCGATCCGCTGGTTGTTGACATATTGCGACACGCTCGATCCGTGGATGCGATTGATCGCCGACGACACTTGCCGTGCTGGCAGGCCGAGCCGCCTGGCGATGCGCCCAAGGTTGAGATCGACATCCTTGTAGAGTTCCTTCGACTGCATCAGCGCGTCGACCGCCGCCGCGATCGCGGAGTCTTCGCTGGTTGCCCGTGGTGCGGTTTGCAGCTGAGGCTCTTCTTCCTCGTCTTCGTCCGGTGCGGCGGTTTCGCTGGCGACGGCGGCAGCACCCCCAAGCAGCAGCAGCGCCAGCACGTTGCCGCCGGCAATCACCGCGCCGGAATGAGCACCGCCGGTCCATTGCATGTCGAAACTGATGATGATGTCGGTGATCGGTGACGCGAGGAGCGCCAGCGCCGTCACCCACAGCGATCGGTAGGACCGCAAGACGCCGTCGAGGCGCGATTCGACAAGGACATCGGGGCCAGCCAGTGCAAGCCAAAGAAGCGCGAACCCATATGACAGGAACACAAGGATGATCACCGGCCCAACCGGCTCGCGCCAGAAGATCAGCAGCAAGGCAACCAGGCAGGCCGGCAGCAGATGCGGCCACAGCCGTGCCAGGCGATGCTCCGATCGTTCCTTCGTCAAGCCGCTGAAGGCGATCCAGGCAAGCGGTGCGATCAGCGTCGCCAGCACCGACTGGACCGGCATCATTGCCCTGACATCATAACCCCAGCGGATGCCGATCAGCACCGACTGCAAGGCATAGGCGGCCATCAGCAGCATGAAGGCGATGTGCTCGCGCAGATCGGCCTCGTTTCGGCGGATCATCTGCACAAGCAGGATGACGAGCAGCAGGGCAACGACGAACGGCAAGGGAATGAAGATCATGATCGCAAGCGTGGTTCCAGGGCTGGCAGCGACCGACAATGACCTGGATTGCGTTCACGGTCGTCCCGGATCGCGATCGAGGTCGCGGATATCGACGCCCCGGGTCATTCCGACAGCGCCACGGTCCAGGCGGGACCGCCACACATGATCGGAGATATCAATGAAATCCGCAATTCTTGGCCTGCTGTCTTTCGGCAGCGTCGTGCTTGCGTCACCGGCAAGCGGGGATGCCGGCAAGACACTCGATCTCGCCGGCGTGAACGCCGTCATCATATCCGGCGAAGCCAGTTCCGTCAGGCTCACCACTTCGGCCTCGGCGCCTTACCAGGCGACGATCGGCAGCCGCCGCGAAGGCTGGTTCGCGCGCTGGTATTCGAGCTGGTTCGCCAATGACTGCAGCCTTGCCAGCGACATGAGGCTGGAGGCCTCGACATTGCGTATCGACGTTGCCTCCTCCTCATGGCCGGATCCCTCCGACTGCAGGGTCGAGATCAATGCCAACATTCAGCCCGAAAGTTCGGTGTCGATCGATCAGGCGGCGCTGCAGGCCAACATGGCGGGGAATTTCTCCACCATCGCCATAACCAGCAAGGCGGCCGATGTTTCGCTGGACGGGCATGCCTCGACCGTCGACCTCAAAGGTGACGCGCTGAAAGCCAATCTCGCCTTTGACAGCATCAGGCAGGACGAAAACATCGCCATCACCGGCAAGGCACTGGACGCCACGCTGTCCTTCGGCCAGGGGGTTGCGATCAGCTATTCGGTCACCGCGACGGCGTCCTTAGTCGACAGCTCGCTTGCCAGTACCGCCGGTGCCAAGCCCTCGGTTGTCATCAAGGGTGACTTTGTTCGTGCCACCATTCGTTGAACAAAAAACCCGCCTCGAAGGCGGGTTTTTGATTCTGCGGCGATGCCGAAGTGGGCTTAGAGGCCGAAACCTTCGAAACGCTTCTTGAACTTCGACAGACGGCCGCCGCGGTCGAGCAGGGTCTGCTGGCCGCCGGTCCAGGCCGGGTGCGTGGTCGGGTCGATATCGAGGTTCATCGTATCGCCTTCCTTGCCCCAGGTCGAACGGGTCGTGTATTCGGTGCCGTCGGTCATGACGACCTTGATGGTGTGGTAGTCGGGATGAATAGCGCTCTTCATGGTTCGGTTCCTGGCTTGCCGGCGCGGCTGACGGGCGTAAGCCTGCGTCGATGCGCCTCTTTTTAAAACTCGAAGCCGCAGCTATTGAGGAGCCACGGCTTCTAAAACGGTCGGCGTGCCTATACATCAGGCGGAATTGAATCACAAGGCCGCGGCAAGCGCATATTGAGGCGCATGAAGCTGAAGCGGCTAGAGGAAACACCGAGATGGTGCAATCAAGCAGCGCAGACGAGCGCCGACGCTCGCTCAAGCCGCTCAGGCGCCTGTTCCCCTATATCACTGGATATCGCACGCTGGTCGTCGGCGCCCTTATCTCGCTGGCCATCGCGGCGGCAACGACATTGGCGCTGCCACTGGCCGTGCGGCGCATGATCGACCATGGTTTCTCGTCGTCCAGCACCACATTCATCGCCGAGTACTTTGCCGCATTGGTGGCGATGGCCGCCGTGCTGGCGGCGGCATCGGCCAGCCGCTATTATTTCGTCATCACGCTTGGTGAGCGCGTCGTCGCCGATATCAGGCGCGATGTCTTTGCCCATGTGACGACGCTGTCGCCTGCCTTCTTCGACACCGCCCAGTCGGGCGAGATCGTGTCGCGGCTCGCCGCCGACACCACGCAGGTCAAATCGGCGGTAGGCGCCACGGCTTCGGTCGCGCTGCGCAACGTCATCCTCGGCCTCGGCGCGGTGGGGATGATGGTCATCACCAGCCCGAAACTGTCGGGGCTGGTCATCGCCGCCATTCCAATCATCGTGCTGCCGCTGGTCGCCTTCGGCCGCTCGGTGCGACGCAAGTCAAGGCAGGCGCAGGACACGCTTGCCGATGCCACAGCCTATGCCAGCGAGCAGATCGGCGCGGTACGCACGCTGCAGGCCTTCACCAACGAGAAACTGGTCACCGGACGCTTTTCGGGCGCGGTGGAGGTTGCCTTCGAGGCGGCGCGCTCCTCGATCTTCGCGCGCTCCTTTCTCACCTTCTTTGCCATTTTCACCATTTTCTCGTCCGTCGTCGCGGTGCTCTGGTTCGGCTCGCGCGACGTCCTCGACGGCACGATATCGCCGGGCACGCTTGGCCAGTTCCTGCTCTATTCGGTGTTCGCCGCCGGCGCGCTCGGCGCGCTGTCGGAAGTCTGGGGCGAACTTGCCCAGGCGGCAGGTGCGGCCGAGCGGCTGACCGAGATCCTGGCCGAGAAACCGGCGATCCAGGCGCCGTCCGATCCGAAGCCGTTGCCGGCGGTCGCCAAGGGCGCGATCGTCTTCGACGACGTCTCCTTCTCCTATCCAGCGAGGCCCGACCGTGCCGCCGTCCACGGCTTGAGTTTTCAGGTCATGCCCGGCGAGACGGTGGCCATCGTCGGCCCCTCTGGAGCCGGCAAGAGCACGGTCTTTTCGCTGATCCTGCGTTTCTATGATCCCGAAACCGGCAAGATCCTGATCGATGGCGTCGACGTGCGCGAGGCCGATCCCGTCTCGGTGCGCGAGCGCATCGCCATCGTGCCGCAGGACGTCACCATCTTCGCGGCAAGCGCGCGCGACAATATCGGCTTTGGCCGACCGGGTGCAGGCAATGCCGAGATCGAGACAGCGGCGAAGGATGCGCTGGCCGACGAATTCATCCTCAAGCTCGAGAATGGCTATGACAGCCAGGTCGGCGAGCGCGGCGTGACGCTGTCCGGCGGCCAGCGCCAGCGTGTGGCGATCGCCCGCGCCATCCTGCGCGACGCGCCGATCCTGCTGCTCGACGAAGCCACCTCGGCACTCGACGCCGAAAGCGAGACGCTGGTGCAGATGGCGCTGGAACGGCTGATGCAGGGCCGCACCACCATCGTCATCGCCCACCGGCTGGCGACGGTGCTGAAGGCCGACCGGATCCTGGTCATGGATGGCGGCCGCATCGTCGAGGAAGGCACGCATCAGAGCCTGGTCGCCAAGGGCGGCATCTATGCCAGGCTGGCCAAGCTGCAGTTCGAGACCGGCGCCAGCGCCTTCAGGGGTGCTGCGGAATAGGTGTTTTGTTTTGACGCAATTCCGGACGGAAAACCGTTTCACACCTTTCGTGGAATTGCTTTGGCTGGTCCTCACCGCGATCTGAAATGCCGCCAGAGGTTTACGCCGCCTTATTGAACTACTTGGGTACGGTGTAGAACTCGTGGGTGTTCATCTGGGCATTGATTCCCGGCATGCCGTCGGACTGGAAGGAGCCACCGGCTACGTGGAACTCGCTGCCAATGAAACCGGCTACGAAGCCGTGGCGGGCAATCTGCATATGCGGCAGAGTCTGCCACGTGTCGGTCGCGGGATCGTAGGCCTCAAGCGCCCAGAATGTGCGCTTGCCCGCTGCGTCCTGGTACTCGCCACCCGTCACATAGATCTTCCAACCATAGGCACCGCCCGACACCCCGCCCCGCGGTGTGGGGGAACGGCCCTTGTAGGTCCAGGAATCGGATTTTGGATCGTATTCCTCGACCAGATCGGTGACGTCGCTCTTGGTTACGAAGGGCAGACCAATTCGACCGTCAATCGCATAAATCTTCCCACCAACAGCGGCGGCGAGAAAATGATTGCGGCCGGTCTGCATCGGAGCCCGGCTTGCCCAGATGCCGGAGGCGGGGTCGTAGACCTCGACAGTCCTGCCGACGATGTTGGGAACACCAGCCCAAAGGGGCTCCTTCATGTCGCGGCCATCCTCATGGGCATGCGCGCCGCCGACGACGTAGATTTTTCCGTCGAGTACCACAGCCGCCGCCGCTCCACGGGCCGTTGGCATAGGCGGAAGCTTGGACCAGCTGTCGGTCTTCGGTTCGTATACAAAAGCATCCGCGGTCGGTTGCCATTCCTTGGTGCCCGGCTTTCCGACGAATCCACCGAACACGTAGACTTTGCCGTCGTAAGCCACAGTTGCGGTATGATGAGCCGGCTCAGGCATTGCCGCTCTCTGCGACCAGGTCTTCGTATTTTCGTCATACATCACAACCGTGCCAACGGGCATGACCTCCGGCACGTCGATGCCGCCAATGACGAACCACTGGTTGCCCACCACAGCGCTGGAATTCTCGCTCTGAGGCTGTGGCATCGGTGTTCCCATCCGCCACGTGCCCTCCTGGGCGAACGCTGGCGCAAGATTAAGTGCCAGACTGATCACAGCAGCGGAAACCAGCAATTTCGTCTTCATCGGAAACTCCTTGGTTGCGGTCAGGCGCCGACCTGGAGTTGCCCGAGCGCCTTTCGTCTCGCGACAGGGGGTAACTGAACGTATGAACAATGAGAATTATCGATTGCGGAATGGCCCCTTTGGACCGGCTGAACAATGCTATGCTCAGCCTCGCTATTCCGAAGCGCGCCCTTGGCGGGAGACTCGGCCTGCGGTCGGGAAATTTGAAGCTTGAGTGCGTGCCGAACCGTCAATCGAGGGCCGGACTCAAGCGAGGGGGACAAATGCACAAGCCAGAATTGCGGGAGCTCATCGCCTTCGCGGAGGTTGCTCGGCAATTGAATTTTACCAGGGCCGCCGCAGCACTGGGGGTGTCGCTGCCCAGTTTCAGCCAAACGCTGAGGGGTCTGGAAGAGAAGCTCGGCGTGAGACTGCTCACACGAACCACCCGTAGCGTGTCGTTGACCGAGGCGGGCGAAGAGCTTCTTGCCAACATAGGCCCGATATTGAGCGGGCTGGACAGTGTCCTCGATGGATTGAACAAGTTCCGTAGCGCTACGGGTGGAAGACTGAGAATTCTAGGTTCACGGACGGCAACAACCGTTCTGATAGCCCCTCTTATCGGCCGCTTCCTTACAAAGCACCCCGAAATTGAACTCGAAATCATCGTCGATGATCTTCATCTTGATCTGGTGGAACACCGCATCGACGCCGGCATTCAGGTCGGAGAACGCATCGAGAAGGACATGATCGCCGTTCGGATCGCCGATCCCTTCAACGAAGTTCTCTTTGCTGCGAAAGACTACCTGCTGGCTCACGGCGAGCCCAGCGCGCCCAGCGCGCTCGTCGATCACTGGTGCGTTCGCCTTCGATCCCCGTGGGACGGCACAATTCGACCCTGGACCCTGCACAAGGGGGCCGAGAAGGCCGAACCAGTCACCGGCACGCACGTCGTGGCCAACGATCTCCGTGCGGTTGCCAGCGCGATTGCCGGAGGCGCCGGAATCGGCCTGGTGCCAACTGTTCTTCTGCAGGATGAGCTGCGATCGGGGCGCGTCGTGACTGTCCTCGATGGGTGGGCTTCCCAGATCTCCGGGATCTACTTGTACTATCCCAGCCGCCGACAGATTCCTGCAGCCCTTGCTGCCCTTATAACGTTCATGAAGCAGAACAGGTCCGCGCCAATATCCGCCTGCACCGAAAAGGCCACAGGCGCGGCAGAATCCTAGAGGGCAGCGGCAACCCATTGGGTGGCCGCCGCCCTCCTAAGAAAGCGGAACTCAGGATTGCGGAACAAAAATGTCGCGGGAATAGACCGGCAACGATACGACCGAGACAAGGCTCTCGCTGCCGTCGAACATCGCGGTCAACTTTCCACCTTCGGCCTTCAAGGACAGGCTGTGCAGATGGTTGGCGTCACCGGACTTCACAACGTCGGCCGCCTCATTGTAGCGATAGATGCGCGAGAATTCTGGCTTGAGCTGCGAGTAGACGTGACTGTCGCCCTTCTCCAGGGTCACCGGGCCACGTTCGAATTCTGTTTGCAGTGAAATCTTCTCGCCGCCACCTTCGAAGTTCCAGGTCTCGTTGACCGTCGTCGGGCCCGAGCTGTAATGAACCCCACGATTGACGTCGTCGTTGGATGTTTCGGCAATGCCGTAGGGACCGGCACCACCGCGCGAAAGGCCATCGAACAACATCAGCACGCTCTCGCTGCTTCCCGTCTTGTGAACAGGGATGCCGAAAAGCACGTAACGGTACGGAGCCCCGACGGTGCCCTTGGGATCCACCGCATAAAGCTGGTCCACAAATTCAACCTGGAGGTTGGCGCCGGCGGAAGGAGCTGATGTAAACGGGCTGAGCTCCCAGCCTGCTGGCAGGTACTTGGAGAGCGCGGCCGTCGAAGCCTTGTAGTAAAGAATCGTGCGGACATCGGAATTGCTTCCGCTGTAAAGCTCGGCGGCGTCTGCGAGCGAAGGCAATGCAAGCGCAACGGCGAGTGCGGCGGCCGCGGCAAGACGGCTGCCCAGCGATTCGAATTTCATCATTTCAATGGTTCCTTTGGAGTACGGCGGTTCCGTCCGGAGCCGTCGCTGAAGAGGATCAAAGGCCGGCAAGGCCGGCCTTGGCGCACTGCTCGTCCTGCGCGCCCGTGCCGCCACTCGCCGAGATCGCACCGATGATCTTGCCGTCCTTCATGACCGGAATGCCGCCAGGCGCCGCGATGACGTGATCCATGTTCAGCATGAACGGACCCATCTTGGCGGTGACATCGAAGAAGTCGCGTGTCGGACGCTTGTAGAGGGCTGCCGAAGCTGCTTTGTCCAAGGCGATCTGGGCGCTCGCCACCTCGGTGTTATCTGCCTTTTCGTAGTAGACTAGGGCGCCGTGCGTATCGACGACGGCGATGGCCATGAGCCACTTGTTGACCGCGCATTCCTTGACAGCGCCGGCGGCAACCTGCTTGGCCTCCGACAGAGTGATGTCGGGACCATAAACGTCAGCGTCGCTGGCAAGTGCGGAGGTGGCAACCGAGAAAAAGCCAATGGCCGCGGCTGTGGCGGCCCATTTTGACATAGACATGTTTGAAACCTTTCGTTGGTCATGCGACCTTGTTTCGTTGAGACGAAGCCAAGGTGGTCGCCGCCTCACGAGAGGACCAAACGAGCGCCCATCATCCTTGATGGATTTGAGACTGAGTGCCGTTGGTCACGGGACATGGATATGTCTGCCCGTTCCGCGAATGAATGACGAATTCCGAAATGAAGTATTTGGGGATGTGAAAGAATGGGCCTGTACGGACAACAGCCAAGGCCGTCCGGCCATATGGCTGCCGAAATTTACGCTGTGCGGTCTCTGGCTAGCGGGCTCAGTTCGCCTCGGTTTCGGTATAGCCGAAATTGTAGCTCCATGAGGCGTTGTCGCTCATCTTCCTGCGCGACCTGAGATACGAACCGATATCCTTGGCGGGGACCCGATCGCCGATCATCTTGAGAAACCAGTCGACCTGGAATTCGGTCGGCGTGCTCGACCAGCGCGCCTTGAAGGCGACATAGGGCGTGATCACGTCGTCGGACTTTTCGGGGCCGACAAACGCCGCCTTCAAGTTCCGGACGATGCACTGATGGCGCTTGAAAATCGGGCTGCCGAGCCAGATCGGCCCGGCCCGGCCAACCATGTCCGGCTCCGGCAGATTGCTGATGCCGACATCCGCTTTCAGTGGGAAGTTCTTGACGAGATCATCGGCGTCGAGGTCCTCGGCAGGCAGCTCATAGGATTCGACCGTGGTGACGACGTTGCCGTCGCGATCGTCATGTGTCGACAAAGGTGCCAGGCTGGTCATTCCGGGATATTGCCGGTTGTAGTACTGGAGATAGTCGTCGGCGAGCTTGGTGGCCGATTGCGAAACCAGCCTGTAGCGCATGCTGTCGGCATCGGCGTCCCGATAGGTCGTGCTGACCGTCAGCTTGAGCGCCTCGCCCTTGAGTTTGGGAAAGTCGAACGCCTCGCTGACGAAGGTGGTCGGCTGGAAAAGCTCCTTGCGTTCCATCCTCTCCATCTGCGCTTTGCCGGCGACAATCGGCAAGGCAAAGCCATAGTCGGGCGGAACAAGGTTTTCGGCCCGGCCGCCCTGCAGATAATTGGTCGCATCGATCCAGTAGGTCTGGCTTTTGATCGATGCCTTGACGATGACGTGGTCGAAGGCGCGGATTGTCGGCAGCATGTCGCCAAGCGCCAGTCCGTCGTCGAGATCGGTCAGGGCTGGATCGGCCTGAACGCCGAGCCGGCGCAGGCTGGAGGCAAGAAGCAGGGCCTTGTCCTTGCAGTCGCCGAAGCCTGAGGCGATCACGGTGCCGGGGCTGCGGGGAATGTAAGAGCCGCGGCCCATCGACAGGCTTACATAGCGAATGGTGTCCTGGACCAGCCGCATTGCCTCGATCATCCGGTCTTCCGGCCTGGCGTATCTGGCGGCAATGTCATCGAGCTTCGACGCGAAAGCGGCCGGCAATTCCTGGTCGAGCCGATAGTAGGGCAACATCGCGTCGACAACGTCCTGCCATTTGGCTGTCGATGAAATCTGGATCGTCGGATAGGTCAGGAAATCCGCCGGCAGGTTTTCCTCGGGCTTGACCGGGGCAGGGTTGATGCTTTGCCAGGTATAGGTTTTCGAGGCGCCGTCGGTTTTGACATCCGGCTGGATGTCGGTGCGGATCTGGCGGATGTTCAAGGGCTGGTTTGCCGGCCAGACGACCTTCTCGCGGATGAGCGCAATGGGCTCGCCCCAGGCCATGGCGACCGAGTGGAAAAACAGATCGGCGCCGACGATCGGTGTCCTGACGGTCGTCTTGCCATAGTCGATGATGTCGCCGACACGGACATCGTCGACATTCACGTAAGCGGTGAGCCAGCCGTCGAACAGGCCCTTCTCCGCATCCTTTTCGCGCCGGAACACATCGAAAGTGGCTCCGGGCAGCCGGTCGATGACCACGCCGTCGCGGATGATGTTCAGCCAGTTCATCGTGACCTGCGACGTCGCCGGGTCGAACTCGAAATTTATGGCGGCGCCGCGCTCGAGCCCGGTGCGATCGACGATCCTGTAGGCATAGTGGTCGAAGGCCTCGATGCCACCAGGATGCTGCCGGATCTGATATTCCGAGACAAGATTGGAGATGCCGCTTTTGATCCGGCTGTCGAGATGCGGGTCCGCCTTCGGAAGCTCGATCCGGTCGATCCAGGCGCCAGGGCTGCCCTTGTGGATTTCGGCGTCGGCCATGGCCGGGGCGCAGAAAAGCGTAAACGCAATCAAGACGAAAAGCCGCGTGATCGCAGAAGATGTCACCGGAAGCACCCGCCCTTATGATCCGCACGTCTTGCAATATGCCGTCGGACACCACCAGTGATAGAAAAGTAGAGGCGATCCTGCAAGATCGCCGCCAGGCGATGATGCGTCATCGCCTTCCTGTTCGCCGGCTGTTGCCGCCAGTTACCGAAATCGGGATGGCATGACGGCCGATCTCATGCGCCGTAGCGCTGCTTCAGGTGATTGACGAAATACACGGCGTTGAGTTTCTCGCCGGTGGCGCGTTCGAGCAGGTCCGGCGTCGACCAGCGCGATCCCTGCGACCATATCTTCCTGCGGCGCCAGTCATTGATGGCAGTGAAATTCCCTTTCGCCAGTTCGTCGTCGGCGGCAGGATGCTCCCGCGTCAGCGCCGCCCATTGCTGCGCCGCCATCATCGCGCCCAGCGTGTAGGACGGGAAGTAGCCGAAGGCGGCGCCCGGCCAATGCACGTCCTGCATCGGCCCATCGGCCGGATTGTCAATGGTCGACAGGCCGAGATAGTCGCGCATCTTGGCGTCCCAGGCTTCGGGGAGATCAGCCACCTCCAGCCGGCCCGAGACCAGCTCCTGCTCCAACTCGTAGCGCAGGATGACATGCAGCGGATAGGTCACCTCGTCGGCGTCGACGCGGATCAGGCCGCGCTCGACGCGATGCACATGCGGCAGCAGATCGTCGAGCGACCAGGCCTCGCCGAGATGCCTTTCCACCACCGGCAGCGCCCAGCGCCAGAAGGCAGGATTGCGGCCGATCTGCTTTTCGACGAACAGGCTCTGGCTTTCATGGACGGCCATGCCGCGCGCCTTGCCGAGCGGCGAGTGCGACCATGCTTTCGGCAGGTTCTGCTCGTAGAGCGCATGGCCGGTCTCGTGCAGCACGCCCATCAGCGCCGACAGGAAATCCGACGTCTTGTAGCGGGTGGTGATGCGCACGTCGCTGGGCACGCCGCCGCAGAAGGGATGGTGCGACACCGACAGCGAGCCGTGAGTCAGGTCGAAACCGACCGCCGCCATCATGGCAAGGCCGAGTTCGCGCTGCTTGTCGATCGCATAGGTGCCCGAAAGCGGCTTCAGCGGATGCTTGCGCAGCCGCGCTTCCTGGCTCGCCAGCGCCTCCGGCACGAATCCTTTGAGGAAGGCCTTCAGGTCGGCGAAGACGGGGGTGATGTCGGCGGTGCGGTTGCCAGGGTCGAATTGCTCCATCAGCGCATCGTAGGGGGCGAGGCCGAGCACGGCGGAGCGCAGAGCCGCCTCTTCGCGCACCAGCGCCACCACGCCCTCGAGCGCCGGCTGGAAGCCCGCCCAATCGTTCTTGGCGCGCAGGTCGCGCCACAGCTGCTCACAACGCATGCGCGCCGTCGTCTGGCGTTCGACGAATTCGACCGGCAGGCAGGTCAGGTTGGTGTACTGCCGCCGCAGTTCGGCCAGGGCCGCGCGCTGCTCGTCGTCGAGCGCCTCGGCTTCGGCGGCGGCGATCCAGTCTGATATCTCCGGTGCGGTTGCCCTGGTGTGGTACATGCCGGCCAGTGCCGCCATCGCCTCGGCACGTTTCTCGCCGCCGCCGACGGCCATATGCGTCGCTTCATCGGCGCCGAGGATGGCCAGCGCATGCTCAAGTGCTTCGAGCTTGTGGCCGAGGTCGTCGAGTTTCTGAAAGGACATGGCGGCTTCCGTGATTGAGGACGGCGCGAAAAGACACCAACGCAAAAGCGTTGGCAACCCTCAGAGCAGTTCACCGTTTCACGGAAACAGTGAGCTGCTCTGACTCCTGTTTTGACGCAATTCCTGTGGGGAAAGCGCTACGCGCCTTTCCCGGGAAAACCGCTTCACACTTTTCCTGGAATTGCTCTAGACACCGTCCGGCAGATGCACCTTGCGCAGGCGCTGCCACACGTGAAATGCTGCCGGCAACGCATGAAGGGGGCGCAAATGATCGGCAACATCCTGGTCGGGCTGGTGGCCTTGATCCATGTCTACATCGTCTATCTCGAGATGGTGCGCTGGGACACGCCGCGCGGGCACAAGACATTCCGCCTGACGCCGGAATTCGCCAATGCCTCGAAGGTGCTGGCCGCCAACCAGGGCCTCTACAACGGATTTCTCGCCGCCGGCCTGATCTGGGGGCTTTATCTCGGCGCCGCCGGTTTTCAGGTCAAGGTTTTCTTCCTGTTGTGCGTGGCGATTGCCGGCCTCTACGGCGCGGCAACGGTCGGCCGCAAGATCCTGTTCATCCAGACAGTGCCGGCGGTGGTCGCCCTGATCGCGGTCTGGCTGGGTTGGTAGGCAGACGGGCTGGTGAGGAAAAAGGACGCCCGCGGGATTGGGTCCCGAAGGCGCCAGGTGGTCCCTTCCTGTTGGACCTTTTCCAGATGGGCTGGCCTCAGCCGTTCGGATAGTTTCCGCCGTCGGCGCCGTCACCCATCAGGAAACCGCTGCCGGTGTCGACCCTCAGCCGCTGGTCGACACGGTCGAGATGGCGCAGCAGGTCATGATACTGCGCCGCCGGTATCCTGCCGTGATCCGACGCGGCAATCTTCTCGGCGGCCTGGCTGATCTGGTTGGTGCGCATTTCCAGATGTTCCGCCACGGCCGGGGTGATGTTGTTGGCCTGGCGTGCGTCGACGATGCCCTGGTGGACGCCTTGAGCCTGTTCAATGAGGGCTTCGACACGCGGACCCGTCAAGTCGGTCGGGTCGGTGGCATCGAGAGCGCCCTTGTGATGACCCGCGGCATAGGCGCCGGCGAGCGGAATGGCGATGAAGAATGCGGTCAGTGCTGCAGTCCTGAGCGTGGGGTTAAAAGAGCGCATCGTCGCGTCTCCTCCGAAGAGGAAGGCAGCGGTTCTTTCGCCTGCCTTCCAGCCGCGGGCCGTCCGGTTCCGTCGCGTCGCGATGGGAGGCATCGCCGGCGGTTCTCGGCCCTGCGCAGCACGCTAGGAGCCCTCCGGCGGGAAGTGTAATTAAAAAAAGATAATCTTTTCAGGCCTTGCCGGCCCTGGTCTGCGCCCTAGAGTTGAGCCGACGAACAAGTTCGCGTGACTTTTCCGTGATGATGAATCACCGTTCGGTGAGCTTCAGTTCAATGCGGCGGTTCTTGTTGCGCGCCTCGTCGGTGTCGGCGGGATCGAGCGGCTGGAACTCGCCGAAGCCGGCGGCGACCAGCCGGTTGGCCGGCACGCCGTTCTCGATCAGGAACTTGACCACCGAGGTCGATCGCGCCGTCGACAGCTCCCAATTGTCGCGGTAACGGCCATTGCCGGACAACGGCTTGTTGTCGGTGTGGCCGTCGACGCGCAGCACCCAGTTGATCTCAGGCGGAATTTCCTTCTGCAGTTCGATAATGGCGTCGGCGAGCTTCTTCATCTCGACCTTGCCGGCATCGTTGATCACCTCGGAGCCGGTCGGGAACAGCACTTCCGACTGGAAGACGAAGCGGTCGCCGACAATGCGGATGTTCTCGCGGTCGGCGAGGATTTCACGCAGACGCCCGAAGAAGTCGGAGCGGTAGCGGTTCAATTCCTGCACACGCTGCGCCAGTGCCACGTTGAGGCGGCGGCCGAGATCGGCAATCTTGGTGTTGGAATCGCGGTCGCGGGTCTCGGATACGTTGAGCGCGTCCTCGAGCGCGCCGATCTGCTTGCGCAATGCGGCAATCTGCTGGTTGAGGATCTCGACCTGGCTCAGCGCCTGCTGGCTGATCTGGCGCTGGCTGTCGAGTTCGCCGCCCAGTTCCGCGGCCCGCTGGTTGGCGGCATCGCCGGCACCGGCGCCTTGCGCCAGCAACTGTTCGAGCCGGCTCTTCTCCGCCTCCGCCGCCGATAGCGACGCCTGCAAATTGGCGAGCGAATCGTCCTTGTCCTGCGCCGTCGAGCGTTCCAGCGCCAGAAGCTGCGTCAATTCATTGATCTGCGAGTTGAGGCGTGTGAGCGCCGTATCCTTGCCGGAGAGTTCGCGGCCGAGCAGGAACTGCGCCAGCACGAAGACGGTGAGCAGGAACATGATGGCGAGCAGCAGCGTCGACAGCGCGTCGACAAAGCCCGGCCAGTAATCGATGCGGCGATCGGTACGCCGGCCCCTGGCAAGTGCCATGTCAGTGCACCCCGGGCTTCTTCAGGGCGTCGGCGATCTTTTCCAGCGTGTTGCGCATCGCCTTCTGTTCATCGGACTGGGCCTCGACCCAGTCGCGCATGATCTGCTGCTCGGAGCGCATGTTCTTGACCAGGCCGGAAATGCCGTCGGCGAGATTGGCCATGGCGGTGGCGACGCGCGGATTGGAGCCG
The DNA here is from genome assembly GCF_024746835.1 of Mesorhizobium sp. AR02. Classification (NCBI taxonomy): domain Bacteria; kingdom Pseudomonadati; phylum Pseudomonadota; class Alphaproteobacteria; order Hyphomicrobiales; family Phyllobacteriaceae; genus Mesorhizobium; species Mesorhizobium sp. AR02. The sequence continues at coordinate 3,263,943 of NZ_CP080531.1, forward strand.
CCGCCATTCTCCTGCATGCTGCGCAGCCGTTCCGACAGCACACGGATCTCGTCGGAGGATTCAGTCTTGGCCGGGTCGGAGACGACGATGTCGGACGACAGATCCGTGACCGAGGACAGCCAGTTCTCAAGCTCGGTGTAGAAGCGGGTCTGGGAGCGGCCCGCCTGCAGGTCGAGGAAGCCGAGTACGAGCGAGCCCGACAGGCCGAACAGCGAGGACGAGAAGGCCGTGCCCATGCCGGCTAGCGGCGCCGACAGGCCCTGCTTCAGCGAATCGAGCACCGCCGCGGCATCACCCGTGCCTGGGTCGAGCGATTCAATGGTCTCGCGGATCGAGCCGATCGTGTTCAACAGGCCCCAGAAGGTGCCGAGCAGGCCGAGGAACACCAGCAGGCCGACGAGGTAGCGCGAGGTGTCTCGGCTTTCGTCGAGGCGCGTGGCGATGGAATCGAGCATGGTGCGCATCGAAGAGGTCGAGAAGGCCATGGTCGAGGAGCGGCCAATCATGGCTTTCATCGGCGCCAGCAGCACCGGTTCTGTTGTCTCCGAGCCGGCACGGAAGGAGTTGACCCAACGCACCTCGCGAAACAGCCGGCCGACCTGGGCAAAGGCGAGCAGGATGCCGACCACGAGCACGCCGACGATCAGGCCGTTGAGCCCGGGATTGCTGCCGAAGGCGGTCGAGATCTGGCGGGTCAGGATGGCGGCAATGAAGGCGACGATGGCCAGGAAGATAACCATGGTCAGCAGGAAGACCTGCGGACTCGACAGTTTATGAGGATCGTAGATCAGTACGTCGGAGCGCCTGCCTATGCCGAAGGATCTGAGAAAAGCCATCCGTGCCCCGTTTCCGATGCCGCTGCCGCCGATCACGTAGCTGGCGACTCTAAACGGAATTGTGACCAAATTGAATGGCGCTTGGCAATATTGCCGTGGGGCTAGTATGCAACCCCGATCCGAGATGGAAACCGAAATCGGTTTCCATGATCAGAGACGATTGATGACCAGACAGTCGACCATGGCCGCCAGATGCAGGCCAGCGCCGGTGACGACGAAGCCATGCCACAGCGCGTTGTGGAAGCGCAGCCCCTTCCAGGCGAAGAAAATCACACCGCAGGAATAGACGACGCCACCGGCAACGATGAGCACGATCGACGTCGTCGGCAGCGTCTCCACAAGTGGCTTGACAAGGACGATGCCACTCCAGCCGATGGCGAGGTAGAAGACAACAGCAAGCCGGTCGAAGCGGCCGGGGAAAAACACTTTTATGGCAATGCCCGTGGCGGCCGCTGCCCACACCAGGACGATCATCCAGCTGGCCAACGGCGAGCCATCGAGCTGGGCAAGAAAGGGCGTGTAGGTGGCGGCGATCAAGAGATAGATCGCGGCGTGGTCGAAGCGCCGCAAGACCCATTTCGCCGGCGACGTCACCGGCCAGAGATTGTAGGTCATCGATACCGACAGCACGGTGAGCAGCGAAACGACATAGAAGGCGGCGGCGATGTATTCGCCCGGCCCGACCCGAAACGCCGCCAGCGCCAGCAGCGCCGAGCCGGCCGCGATCGCCAGCACGATGCCGACAGCATGGACGATGCCGTCGGCGATCATCTCCGCGCGGGAGTAGTGCCATCGCCCGACAAAGGGGATTTCGAGTTGCGGCGGTGTGTTCGTCATCTCACGTCCTGCATCACCCTTAATCTGGGTAACCGCCGGACAGTATTTCAAGCTTTGGTTGCGGTTTTGCGACTGCGGCCCTTCGGCGCGCCGTGCCTGTCAGCGCGCCGAGAGAGGCTTCTTCACGGCCTTCAGCAAAGCGCGCTGGATGACTTCGTTGCCGGCGACCACCGAGCCGTTGTCGAGCATGTCCTGCCCGCCATCCATGTCCGAGACGAAACCACCGGCTTCGCGGATCAAGAGCAGGCCGGCGGCGATGTCCCAGGCCGACAGGCCGGTTTCCCAGAAGCCGTCCATGCGGCCAGCGGCGACATAGGCAAGATCGAGCGCGGCGGAGCCGAGACGGCGCACGCCCGAAACCTCGGCCATGACGTTGCGCAGCTCGACCAGGAAATTGCCGTGGTGGCCGCGTCCCAGATGCGGCATGCCGCAGCCGATCACCGTGTCGACCAGCTTGATGCGGCCGGCGACGCGCAGCCGGCGGTCGTTCATGAAGGCGCCGCCGCCGCGCTCGGTGGTATAGAGCTCATCCATGGCCGGGTTGTAGATGACCCCGGCAACGATCTGGCCCTGGCGTTCCAGCGCGATCGAAACGGCAAACAGCGGGATGCCGTGCAGGAAATTGGTGGTGCCGTCGAGCGGGTCGACGATCCAGCGGTGCTGGCTGTCGTCGCCTTCCACCACGCCGCGCTCTTCCATCAGGAAACCGTAGCCCGGGCGCGCCTTTGACAGCTCGGCAAACAGAATGTCCTCGGCCTTGCGGTCGGCCTGGCTGACATAGTCGCCCGGGCCCTTCAACGAGACCTGCAGGTTCTGGACCTCGCCGAAGTCGCGCGACAGCGAGCGGCCGGCCTTCATTGCGGCCTGGACCATGACGTTGAGAAGGGCTGAGCGTGCCATCGTGTGTCTTCCTGTGCCCGCGCGTCAGTCGGCGCGGCGCACGTAAGTGATTTCGTTGGTGTCGACGATGATGCGTTCGCCGGCACCGATGAAGGGCGGCACCAGCACGCGGATGCCGTTCTCCAGCACCGCCGGCTTGTAGGAGGATGCCGCCGTCTGGCCCTTCACCACCGGGTCCGCTTCGGTGATGGTCAGGGTCACATAATCGGGCAGCGAGATGCCGATCGGCCTTTCCTCGTAGAGCTGAACCGTCACCATCATGCCGTCCTGCAGGAACGCGGCGCGGTCGCCGACGAAATCCTTGTTCAGCTCGAGCTGTTCGTAGCTTTGGGTGTCCATGAACACCAGCGCGTCGTCCTGCTCGTAGAGGAAGGAAAAATCCTTCAGGTCGAGGCGGATCTGCTCGACCGTCTCGGCCGAGCGGAAGCGCTCGTTGAGCTTGGTGCCGTTGATGAGGTTCTTCAGTTCGACCTGGTTGTAGGCGCCGCCCTTGCCGGGCTTGACGGTGTTGGTCCTGACCGCCACCCAGAGGCCGCCATCGTGCTCGATGACGTAGCCGGGACGGATTTCGTTGCCATTGATCTTGGCCATGATGATGGGATCCGGAATGAGATTTTCGCCTGGACAAGCGATTTAGGGGCTCCCAAGACCACAAATCGCCCGGAGAGGCAAGGGACGCCGGATCGGCTCCAGCGGCTGGCCGGCATCAGGCCTCGATCTTGATGGCTTCGCCGACGGCCCTCGCCATGGCCTCCACGGCCTTCGCCAGCCGGTTGAGATGCGGAGAGCGCAGGGCCACGACCTGCAATGAAAGGTCGACATCTTCGACATCGACGCGTGCGAGGCCGTCGGGAAGTCCTCGCGCCGCGAGCCGCAACGGCATGAGGCCAAGGCCGTGTCCCCGACGTACCCATTCCATCTGCATGGCCGGGTCCTGAATTTCCGCCGCCACAACGAGCCGATGCCGTTCGCCACCCAAACTGGAGAGGAGCGTCTGACGCGCGTCGCAGGGCTCGGGGCTAAGAACCCAAGGCATGGCAGTCCGAGCGTCCGTGAGATGGGGTTCGGTGCCGCCAGCCTGCCCTATGATGCAGAGACGTTCGGTGCCGAGCGCGTCCGAGCCTTGATGATCGGCAGGTCGCAGAACGATCGCCATATCGAGTTGACCGCGTTCGAACTGCTCGATGAGTTCCGCGCTCCAACCGGTCTTGAGCCGCAACGATACTTTTGGAAACGCAGCGGACGCGCCGGCGATAGCGCCCGCAACGCTTGGATCGGACAAGCCATGCGCCAGGCCGACACGCAGCACGCCCTGCGGCTCGGCGTCAGCGGCGAATGCTTTCAGAGCCTCGACCGAAGCCAGTATGTCCTTTGCACGCGCCAGCACCTCCAATCCTGCCGCAGTCAGGCGCGGCGGCTTCTGCCGGCGATCGAGAAGCGTCGTGCCGAGCATCTCCTCCAGTCGCTGCATCTGCCGTGTGACGGCAGGCTGTGTCAAAGGCAGGCGGCGGGCCACATTCTGGATCGAGCCTTCCTCGGCGAAGAGAACAAGGGTGCGCAGTTCCTCCAGCATCCTGAAAATACTCCATGTGCATAATCATTCTGATTATTATGAATTTGAAATCAGGATGTCGGCAAGCGATTTTCCTTTTCAACGGATTTGCAAAAGGAAGGGAAGACAATGCAGGCAATCGAATTGCAGGCCCCCGGCGGCATCGACAATCTCAGACTGATCGAACGGCCGATGCCGGAACCGGGCCGTCAGGAGATGATCATCAAGGTCAAGGCAACCGCGCTCAACTACCGTGACGTGGAGATTGTCCGTGGCAGCTACCACACCGCCTTTGCGCTGCCGCTGATCCCGCTTTCGGACGGTGTCGGCGAAGTGGTCGCGGTTGGCGCCGAAGTGACCCGCTTCAAGGTCGGCGATCGCGTCTGCGGCACGTTCTGGCAGCGCTGGGTCGGCGGCAGCCTTGCCATGGCCGAACCGTCCTATCAGCGCGGCGGTCCCATCGATGGTTTGCTCAGCGAGTTCGTGCGGCTGGACGAACAGGCAGCCGTGTTTGCGCCGCCCCATCTGAGCGATGTCGAAGCGGCCACATTGCCTTGCGCCGCGGTCACGGCCTGGCACGCGCTGTTCACCGAAGGCCAGTTGAAGCCGGGCGACACGGTTCTCAGTCTGGGTACTGGCGGCGTCTCGCTGTTTGCGGTGCAGTTCGCCGCCGCAGCCGGCGCACATGTCATCGTCACGTCAAGCAGCGACGACAAGCTCACGCGGGCAAAGGCGCTTGGCGCACATGACGGCATCAACTATCGCAGCGATCCGGACTGGGCGACGGCGGTGCTGACGCTGACCGGTGGACGAGGTGCCGACCACATTATCGAAGTCGGCGGGCCGCAAAGCTTCGCCCAGTCGCTGAAGGCGTCTGCGCGTGGCGCCCAGATCAACGTCATCGGCTATCTCGGCGGCAGCGAAGGAGCAATCAATCCGCTCGACATCTTCCGCCGCCAAGTCCGGGCGCGCGGCATACCGGTCGGCTCACGCGAATCCTTCGAGGCGATGAACCGGGCGCTCGCCGTTAACTGGCTGCGGCCGGTGATCGATCGGGTCTTTCCATGGATGGAGGCAGCAGAGGCCCTTCGGCATCTCGAACACGGCTCGCCTTTTGGCAAGGTCGTCCTCGATCACACACAATGACTGCGCCAACCGCCGTCAGGGCAGGCGATTTGCCTTCTGCAGGGCCTGCTTGGTCTGGTCGTCGCTCAACCCCTGCAGGAAATCGTCCATGTCGGGATCGATGAGACCGGCGCGGCGGGCGACGATGTACCAGGCGCCGGCGAGCACCAGGTCCGGGTCGGTGCCGATGCCTTGCATATAGAGCTTTGCCAGGCGGTTCTGGGCGGCGACATTGCCACCCTCGGCGGCCTGCTTGGTCCAGCCGAAAGCCGATTTCAGGTCGCGGGCGCCGCCGCGGCCTTCGATCATCCAGGCGGCGAGATCGATCTGAGCGGTGTCGTAGTTCTGTCGAGCGGCCTGCGCCAGCAGGCGCCTTGCCTGCACATCGTCGCGCGGCTTGCCGCCGACGCCGTTGGCGTAGATCTGGGACATGGCGTATTGGGCGTCGGCGAGGCCGGTCGCGGCGGCGCGCTCATAGTAGGCGGTAGCTTTGGTCAGACCGGCGTCGCCTGGATCCTGCTGGACCAGCATCTGCGCGAAATTGAACTGCGCCAACTGGTTGCCGGCTTCGGCGGCGGCCTGCATCAGCGCATAGGCCTCCTTCGTGTCCTTCTTCACGTAACGCCCGTCGAGCAGCATCAGCGCGTACTGAAATTGCGATTCCGGCACGCCCTGCTCCGCAGCGCTAGCGTACCATTTCGCCGCTTCCGCCGCATTCAACGGCACGCCGAGCCCACGCGACAGGATTTCGGCCACCAATGTCTGCGCCGCCGGGTCGCCGTTCTGGGCCCGCACCAGCGCGAGGTTGTAGGCCGTCTTGTAGAGCCCGCGCTGGAAGGCGCCATAGGCCGCGTCGGCCGGCTTGGCCCCGAAGCGGTCGGGATTGATGCTGTCGACCGAGGGCAGCGGTGCGGGCTCCGCCGTGGTGGCGGGTTGCGGCAGCTGCTTTTCGATCGGCTTGTCGGTGTGCACGCCGGTTTCCGGCTTGGGCTGCGGCAAGGGTATGGTTTCGGCGGCGGCGGCCTGGATCATGACCGCTGCAAGCAAGGCCTGAAGGGGAAGCCTCACCGGAGCCACATCAGTCCTCGAAGCGCGGCGCGGTTTCGTCGAGCAGCGCGTTGGCCTGGGCAATCGCCGCTTGCGGATCGACACCATCGGCAAACACCGCGCTCGACAGCGCGACGAATTCGGCGCCGGTGGCGGCCACTTCCTCGATGGAAGCCAGGTCGGATCCGGCCATGACGATACAGGGGATCTGGATCATGTCGGCCCACCATCGCCCCAGCGACAGGTTGCGCGGGTGCGGGTCGGGCTTATTGTCGTAGCCGAAGCGGCCGAAGAAGATGTAATCGGGCCGCGTCTCGCCAAGCTCAAGCGCATCGTCACGTGTCTTGGCGCCGCCGGCGCCGACCATCATTTTCGTCTGAAAATGTTCGATCGTCTCGGCGAGCTCGGCCTTGGAAACTTCGACATGGATGCCGTCGGCCTGGACGCGGCCCGCTATGCGGGTGTCGCCGGCGATGACGACGGCGACGCCTGCGGCCTGAGCCGCCGGCACAATCTGTTCGGCGAAAGTCTGGAAGGAGGCTTCGTCCATGCCGTTCTCGGGCAGGATCAGCGAAGCGACGTCGCCGCCGTCGAATGCGGTGGCGATGCGGGCGGCCGGCACGCCGGACGGCGCGATCAGCACGATGCGGCAGCGATTTGGGGGTGTGGCGTCGTTCATGGTTCTTCGATCCCGGATTTCGCCTATGCCGGGCGAAGATGGTTGGATTGCGGCATAGAGCAAACTGCCCGCTTTGAACAGGCGGGCAGTCGGGATCGCGTTCTAGACCGCCGGGCGGCCGGTGTGCTGCCCTACTTGACCGGCTCAGGGCTCGCGGCGGACGGTTTCGACTTCCACAAGGTCCAGCCGAGATTCATGCCGGCCGCCGCCGTCAGGATCAAAGCGGCGCCGACGATCTGGCTGAGATGCAACCGATGGCCGAAGGCGGTGACGTCGACCAGGATGGCGACGACCGGATAGATGAAGGACAGCGATCCCTGCAGATGCGTCGGCAGCTTCTGGATGGCGCCGTACATCAATATATACATCAGGCCGGTGTGGACGATGCCGAGCGTCGCCAGCATGGCCCAGCTCCATGGGTCGGCCGGAAGATGCGAGAGACTGGCGAAGGGCGCCAGCATGACGACGCCGACGCAGACCTGGATCAACGCGATCAAATGCGGCGGCGTGCCCTTGAGCTTCTTGGTGACGATGGCCGCGACGGCCCAGAAGAAGGCCGCGGCCAGCGCCATGAGGATGCCGGCAAAATAGTTGGTGCCGACATCGCCGGCGTCAGGGGCGGCCTCGACGATCAGCACCATGCCGGCGAAGGCGATTACCAGCCATGTCAGCTTGGTCAGCGTCAGGCGTTCGGCGAAGAAGAGCGCGCCGAAGCCGACCAGCATGAAGGGCTGTGTGTTGTAGACGGCGGTGGCGATCGAGATCGACGCGCGGGAGAAGGCGCTGAACAGGAGCAGCCAGTTGATGACGATGGCGGCGCCGCCAAGCGCGGCGAGGCCGATGATGCGCAAAGACAGTTTGTTGCGCAACAATCCGAGCGAGGCGCAGATGACGAGCAGCGTCACCGCGCCGAATGCGCAACGCCAGAACACCACATCCATGATGGGCTGGCCGGACATGACGACGAACCATCCGATCGTGCCCAGGATCGCCATTGCGGCCGACATTTCGATCGTGCCACGTACCGTATCGTTCATGATAGACCTCTGAGTCAGTTGAGGTGGCATAATCTCATGCGATCTGAGCGCTTTCCATCTCCTTGAAAAGGCGATATGGGTAGATTGCCTAATTATATTAGGTGTCAGACTCGAATCCGTGAGAAACAGAAAATGCTGGATGATCTCGACCGAAATCTCCTCGAAATCCTGGTGAGGGATGCACGGACCTCGCTGAAGGAGCTGGCTGCCCAGGTCGGGCTGTCGTCGCCAAGCGTTTCGGAGCGGCTCCGGCGGCTCGAGGAGCGCGGCGTCATCCGGGCGTTCACCGTCGAGATCGATCCGCTGGCGCTCGGCTACACCTTGCAGGCGATCGTGCGCATCAAGCCTTTGCCGGGCAAGCTGCACATCGTCCAGAAGCTGATCGAGGAGATTGCCGAGTTCGGCGAGTGCGACAAGGTCACGGGTGACGACTGTTTTGTTGCCCGGCTGTTCGTGCGCTCGATCGGCGACCTCGACGGCATTCTCGATCGCATCGCCGACAAGGCCGAGACAAGCACCGCCATCATCAAGGCGCAGCCGATCCGGCGGCGGCCGCCACCGCTCGGGGTGGCCTCATCGTCTTGACTCCGCATGGCCGTGGTGGAAATGCGCGGCCAGTCCGCCAGATAATTGGCTGAGAGATGAGGAAGACATGGCGCAGAATATCTACGACCAGCCGGATTTCTTCGCTGGCTACAGCCAGCTTGGCCGGTCGATCGAAGGCCTGGAAGGTGCTGCCGAATGGCCGGCGCTGCGCGCGATGCTGCCTGATGTCGGCGGCTTGCGGGTCGTCGATCTCGGCTGCGGCTTCGGCTGGTTCTGCCGCTGGGCGTATGAGCATGGGGCGAGCCAAGTCCTTGGGCTGGACCTGTCGGAGAAGATGCTGGCCCGGGCGAGGGCCGCCGGCCCGGACACCGGCATCACCTATGAGCGAGCCGATCTCGACCAGCTCAGCCTGCCGCAAGGCGGCTTCGATCTCGCCTACAGCTCGCTTGCCCTGCACTATGTCGAGGACGTTGCGCGCCTGTTCAGGACAGTGCATCAGGCCCTGTCGTCCGGCGGGCATTTCGTCTTCTCGACGGAACATCCGATCTACATGGCCCCGACCAGGCCCGGCTGGGCGGTGGATGCCGAAGGCCGCAAGACGTGGCCTGTCGACCGCTATCTGGTGGAAGGCCCACGCAAGACCGACTGGCTGGCCAAGGGCGTGGTGAAGCATCACCGCACCATTGGCACCACGCTCAACGCGCTGATCCGGTCGGGTTTCGCGATCGAACATGTCGAGGAATTCTGTCCGACAGCCGCACAGATCGCGGCCCGGCCGGAACTGGCGGAAGAACTCGAGCGGCCGATGTTCCTGCTGGTCTCGGCCCGGCGATAGGGCACGAGCCGGACATTCGCGGGTGTCGGCAACCGGTCCGGATTTACAGTCGCCCGAAACGCAATTCTGGGTTATTCAGGCGTTGACGCCTTCCCTCCAGACCAGTCCCTCCCATGTCAGGCCTGCTTCTCGATCCGTGGTTCTACGCGGCCGCCATCCCGGCGGTCATTCTGGTCGGCTTGTCCAAGGGCGGGTTCGGCGGCGCTGTCGGCTTCGTCGGCGTGCCGCTGATGGCGCTGACCATACCGCCGGTGCAGGCGGCCGCCATCCTGTTGCCGATCCTGTGCCTGATGGACATCGTCTCGGTGTGGACGTGGTGGGGCGTGTACGACCGCAAGATGCTGGTCGACATGATGCCGGGCGCCGTCATCGGCATCGGCCTCGGCTGGCTGACGGCCGCACTGGTCACCGAGGAGGCGGTGCGGCTGATCGTCGGTGCCGTCGCCATCATCTTCGTGCTGCGCTGGCTTTATCTGCAGTTCCGCCATGGCTCCGACCACGCCGCCGAGCCCAACCGCGTGGCTGCCGCGATCTGGGGCACGGTGGCCGGCTTCACCAGCTTCGTCGCCCATGTCGGCGGCCCGCCCTTTCAGGTCTATGCCTTGCCGATCCGGCTCGATCCCAAGGTCCTGTCGGGCACCGCCGCGATCTTCTTTGCCGCGACCAATGCGCTGAAGCTCATACCCTATTTCGCGCTCGGCCAGTTCGACACCGCCAATCTGACGGCGTCCGCCGTGCTGATGCCGCTGGCGCCGCTGTCGACCATCGCCGGCGCCTGGCTGGTGCGGCGGATGCGGCCCGAGATTTTTTATCCGTTCACCTACGCGACCGTGGCGGTCGTGGCGCTGAAGCTTTTGTGGGATGGCATTGCCGGCCTGCTGTAACAGGCGCGGCGACTTTGCTGCCGCACGCAGCTCACCGCCAGGTCAGGCGGCGCTTTCCACCAGCCGCCGGTTTCCGCCGAAGGCCAGCGTGGCGCCGGCCACCAGGACCAGCATCATGCCGGCGAGGATGCCGATGTCATGCGTGGTCGGCTTGAGCACCATGTCGGCGACGATCACCAGCATCACCGCATAGTCGAAGCGCGCCGCGCTCATCATGCGCTGGCCAATGGCTAGCACGGAAGGCGTCACGCCCTCCTTGGCGATCATCGCGCCCATGCGCTCGCCGGTCGGCTTGAAGATGAACATGCCGATCGAGAAGGTGGTGGCGTATCCGACCAGGCCGATGATGATCCACAGGTCGGAGAAGCCGACCCAGAAGCCGCACATGATGAGGCCGAAGAGCAAGGTGAGCATCGACATCGGCGCGAAGAAACGCCCGCCCAACTGCCCGCTGGCACGTATCGCCTGAAGCTTGTCCTCGACGTTGCCGGCGCGTTCGGCAAGCACGCCGAGCAGGAACAGCACGAAGCCGCCGCCGACCCACAAAGTGGCTGAGACGATGTGGAGAAATTTGACGATCGAATACCAGTCCATCGGTTGCTCCTGAGATATTTCCGGGTTTTTGCGGCGGAGCGGATATGCGCCAGCCGTCAAAGGAGCGGGCGTTTTGCGTGACGCCTGTTTCGGAACGATGTCGCAAAAAACAGTTTCTGTTTCGGCGGCTTTCGACCGGCGCGGTTTCCGACAACAAGCCGATGCGCGGTTTGATTTTCTGCTATTGTCGGATGCGTCAGGGGGGCGCGACATCGTCCGGAAACACTGCCGGTGCTAGTGCGCCGACGCCGGGAGCCCGGCGGCGACTATAATCGCCTGACGATCAACCCATTCCCGAAAACGGGAAAAGGCAATTCGAGGGGACAGACATGCAAGGGGTAGCACGGAATTTCTTCACGCTGGCCATCATCTATTCGCTGTGCGGCATGGCGCTCGGCATCCACATGGCGATCAGCGAAGACCATGGCCAGATGCCAACCCACGCCCACACGATGGTGGCCGGATGGCTGATGTCGGCGGTCTTCGCCTTCTTCTACCATCTGTTTCCGGCGGTCGGGCAAAAGACGATCGCTGTCGTCCACTTCTGGCTGACCGCGATCAGCGGAATCGGGCTTATGATCGGCCTCTACATCTTGCTTGCCGGCAATCCGGCAATCGAACCGCTGTTGGGCATCGCCTCGATCGGCTTCTATGCAGGCATGCTGGTGTTTGCCTTCATCGCGCTGCCGGTGGTCTGGAAGAAGGCCTGAACCGAGCCTGTTTGGAAACTCTACTCTGGCGGCCATCTGAAGGCGTTTTCTGCGCTTCCCCGTTCTACTGCGTCGCAGTAGAACTGAGCTCACGGACCCGAATGTCCGCTCCGCTCCGGTTCTCGAAACCACCATCATATGACTCGCCAGAGCGACTTTCGAAACAGACTCTGAGCCTGAGACCAGGCACCGTCGACTGTGCTGTTACGGCACAGAAATGCGGCGTTCGGTCGAAAAACATCGGTCCCGTTAAGGGTTCATTAAGCTTTACAGGCGTTTACTATGCGCATCCAGTGATCTGGATTCTTACCGAGTGGTTGGAGCCACTTTGTTTGACGCCTCCCTGTTAAACTCCTGAGAGCCGCCTTATCCGCGGCTCTTTTTTTGTCCGCATTCCGGTGCACGCCTGGCGTCGGTCCGCTGTTAACCTTCTGTTAAACATGTGCTTGCCTTCACCCCCGGCGAAGCGCATTTTCAAGCTTCAGTCGTATAGGGTTCCGGGTGTATCGGCAGTGACCGAATCGGCCGGTTGCAAGTGCAGGGGCGTAGCAATGAACGAGCCTTCGAAGGGCAGTGCGAAAACCGTGAAGCTGGCGGAGCGTCGGGTTTTTTCGCACTCCTTCAAACCGCTCTACCAGGAAGGCATGGGGCTGGTCGAACAGGCGGCGGAGTATCTCGACGGCAAGGGCCGCGCCGAGGCGAAGAAACTGTCGCGGCTGGCGGCCACGCTCTACGCGGCCGAATCGATGCGGCTGACGACCAGGCTGATGCAGGTTGCCTCCTGGCTGCTTTTGCAGCGTGCGGCCAATTCCGGCGAAATGACCCGCGACCAGGTCGCTTCGGAAAAGTCCAAGGTGCGGCTCGACACAGCTTCCGCGCATGACGAAGCCGCCGGCTGGGCCGAACTGCCCGAGGATTTCCTTGACCTCGTCAACCGCTCGCTGCGCCTGCAGGCGCTGGTGCGCCGCATGGATGACGAGATCTACGGCGCCGGCGCTGTGGTCGACATGCAGCCGCTGGGCCGCCGGCCCAATCCGGTTTCGGACCAGATCAGCCTGCTGAACACGGCTTTCGCCCGCAACTAAGCAGCTTCGGAGTATTTCCGGCGCGATAGGCTGCCGTTTCCGGTTTGTTCACATTTCGCTGGCATCGCTGTCCGCCCAGGGGGTAGGGTGACAGGATGGGGGACGCGATTCGCATCATTGGTATCGATCCGGGGCTCAGGCGCACCGGATGGGGCATCGTCGAGAGCCTCGGCAATTCCTTGCGCTTCGTCGCGTCCGGCACCGTGCGCTCCGAGGACAAGGCGGCGCTGGCGACGCGGCTCTGCCAATTGCATGACGGGCTCGCCGAAGTCCTGCATCAAGCCATGCCGCACGAGGCGGCCGTCGAACAGACCTTCGTCAACAAGGATGCCGTGGCGACGCTGAAGCTGGGCCAGGCGCGCGGCATCGCCATGCTGGTGCCGGCGCGTGCCGGCCTGGTCGTCGCCGAATATGCGCCCAATGCGGTGAAGAAGGCTGTCATCGGCGTCGGCCATGGCGACAAGAAGCAGATCCACATGATGGTGAAGGTGCTGCTGCCGAAAGCGACCTTCGACACCGAGCATGCCGCCGACGCGTTGGCCATCGCGATTTGTCACGCGCATCACCGCCAGAGCGCCGCCTACCGGATGGCGCTTGCCGGCTAGGATGTTCTTGACTTGTTCACATAGTTGGAATATTTCTTACTTGTAAGAAAGGTGCGTTTCATGCGTGTGACGAGCAAAGGCCAAGTGACAATCCCACGGGATCTGCGGGAGACATTTGGGATTGGCGCCAACAGCGAAGTCATCTTCGGCATTGAGGGCGGCAAGATCACGATCACGCCGAAGCATGACAAGGGGCGGCTGGCCGACCGCGAAAGACTAGATCGTTTTCTCGCTGCGCTCGATCGGCTTGAGGGCAGCGGCGATCAGACAATGAATGCCGATGCCGTCATGGCTTTGACCCGGGATCGCTGATCTTGGCGACGCTTGTCGACACCAATGTACTTATCGATGTCGCCGTTCGCGATCCCGTCTGGTCAAAGTGGTCGTGGTCCAAAATGGTGTCTGCCCTTGAGCAAGGCAGCCTGGTCATCAATCAGATTATCTACGCCGAGTTTTCGATGCGCTATGAGGCGATAGACGATGTCGATGATGCCTTGCCTGAAGATGAGTTCCGGCGCGAAAGTCTTCCCTTCGAAGCGGCCTTTGCGGCGTCGAGAGCGTTCTCGGTCTATCGGCGGTTGGGCGGACCCCGAGAGAAGGTGATGCCCGACTTCCTGATTGGGGCTCACGCTGCCATCCGAGGCTATCCCATTCTTACTCGCGATCCCGCAGGTTTCAGAAAGTACTTTCCAGATGTCGAGCTCATTACGCCCGATACTCATCCCTAACGGGGGCTGCGTCCAATGATCGGCAAGCTCAAGGGCACGTTGGACGAGATCGACGAGGATCATTGCCTCGTCGACATTCATGGCGTCGGCTACGTCGCCTATTGCTCGGCGCGCACGCTGGCGGGACTGCCTTCGCCCGGCGAAGCGGTGGTGCTGTTCATCGAGACCTATGTCCGCGAGGATATGCTGCGCCTTTATGGCTTCCAGTCGCAGCTGGAGCGTGAGTGGTTCCGGCTGCTGATGAACAATGTGCCGGGCGTCGGCGCCAAGGTGGCGCTCGCCATCCTGTCGACACTGGCGCCGGCCGACCTCGCCAATGCGATCGCGCTGCGTGACATCGCCATGGTCAGCCGCGCGCCCGGCGTCGGCAAGAAGGTGGCTGAGCGCATCGTCACCGAATTGAAGAACAAGGCGCCGGCCTATGCGGGCACTGCCTCCGGCACCATCGGGCTGAAACAGGAGCTCGGCGAAGGCGTGGCGCCCGCGCCGATCACCGACGCGGTCTCGGCGCTGGTCAATCTCGGCTACTCGCGCGACACCGCCGCCAATGCGGTTGCCGCGGCGCTGAAGACGGCGGGCGAGGACGCGGATGCCTCGAAGCTGATCCGCTTCGGGTTGAAGGAATTGGCGCGGTAATATGGTTGTTGGATGCAAGAATTCCGACTACCATATTATTGGTAAGAAACTTCGAAGAAAGTAAGAAAATGGGCGCGTATGCCAGTCTGACATCGAAGGGTCAGCTTACAATTCCAAAGGATGTCCGGGATGCGCTTTCGCTGAAGACGGGTGACATGATCGCCTGGACAGTCGTGGATGGATATCTGGTCGGGACGCCGCGCAATCTCGAATTTGCTGACCTGGCCGGGTTTCTGGGAGACCCGCCCGGCGGTCCCGCCTCGCTAGAAGAAATCGATGTGGCAGTGCGAAATGCTGTTGGCCGGCATGTTGTCGGAGATAGTCTGCACGACCAAGAGGGCGACGCGTGACGTCGATAGGCATCGATACAAATGTTCTGCTCCGGATGGTGCTGAACGATGATGCCGAGCAGCGGGCTAAAGCCCTCGCATTTGGCAATGGACTCAGCGAAGAGACCCCAGGCTTCGTCAGCTTGATCGTGTTGGTCGAATTTAGTTGGTCGCTGATCTCGCGCTACAGACTGCCAAAAGAACAGATGCAGGTGGCGATCCAGAGGTTACTAAAGGTCAGGACGCTGATCTTCGAGGACTTCGACGCTATCGTGATTGCGCTCGAAAGATCGAATTTGCCTCAGGTAGACTTCGCCGATGCGCTGATCGCTGAGCACAATCGGAATCTGGGTTGCTCACATACGGTTACGTTTGATCAGCGCGCCGCCAAATCTATTGCCAGTATGGAACTGCTCGCATGAGCCTGTCGCCTCGCCTGATCGCTCCGGAAAAACGCGGCGAGGATGCCGATCAGACCTTGCGGCCGCAGACGCTCGCCGACTTTGTCGGCCAGGCGGCGGTGCGAGCCAATCTCAAAGTCTTCATCGAGGCCGCCAAGGGCCGCAACGAGGCGCTCGACCATGTGCTGTTCGTCGGGCCGCCGGGACTGGGCAAGACGACGCTGGCGCAGATCATGGCGCGCGAACTCGGCGTCAATTTCCGCTCGACTTCCGGGCCGGTGATTGCCAAGGCCGGCGATCTCGCGGCGTTGCTCACCAATCTCGAAGAAGGCGACGTGCTGTTCATCGACGAAATCCACCGGCTCAACCCGGCGGTGGAGGAAATCCTCTATCCGGCGATGGAGGATTTCCAGCTCGACCTGATCATCGGCGAGGGGCCGGCGGCGCGCTCGGTCAAGATCGACCTTGCCCGTTTCACCCTGGTCGCCGCCACCACGCGGCTTGGCCTGCTCACCAATCCGCTGCGCGACCGGTTCGGCATTCCGGTGCGGCTCAATTTCTACACCGTCGAGGAACTGGAACAGATCGTGCGGCGCGGTGCGCGCATCCTGCAAATGCCCCTCGGGGACGACGGCGCGCTGGAGATCGCGCGGCGCGCGCGCGGCACGCCACGCATCGCCGGCCGGCTGTTGCGCCGCGTGCGCGATTTCGCCTCGGTCGCCGGCGACGGTCATGTCGACCGTAAGATCGCCGATGAGGCGTTGACACGGCTCGAGGTCGACGCGCTCGGCCTGGACGCGCTCGACCGCCGCTATCTCTCGATGATCGCCCGCAATTTCGGCGGCGGTCCGGTCGGCATCGAGACGATCGCCGCGGGCCTGTCCGAGCCGCGCGACGCCATCGAGGACATCATCGAGCCCTATCTTATCCAGCAGGGGTTCATCCAGCGCACGCCGCGCGGCCGCATGCTGACGGCCAATGCCTGGCGCCATCTTGGCCTCGATGCGCCGAAGGACCTGGCGCAGCAGCAGATCAACCTGTTCCAGGAAGATTAGTAGGGCGAATAATGGACGAAAAGTCCCTCGAAAACGCCCTGTCCAATTTAAGCAAAAAGATTTTATTTTTGCAGAGCGCCGTTTCGTTTCTCGAATCTGAGTTGAGTCGTCCGCTGATCGTGCCTGATGGCGATCAGGCTATAGCGTTTAGGTTTTCTAATCCGAGTATAGTGCACTTTTGTGTTCTTCATCTGATTCGAGTTGTATCTTGCCTTAATGCCTTGATCGTTTTGGCAAGGTACGGATATGTGCAGGAAATATGTGTGCTAATTAGAACTGGATATGAATTTCTGTCAAAAGTTGATTATGTTTCTACAGGGTACTATGATCCCGAGCAAAGGGAGAAAGTAAAGCTCTATGTAGAAAGATATTTTTCAGATAACACACGAAAACCAAAGAGATTAGATAAAGACGTTTCTCTGCGGCAGAAAGAGATTAACGAGGGATTGCAGAAAAACTACGAAAACACAACAAGGTCGCCTAAGGCTCCCGACGATGAGAGGGGCGTAGCGGAGATGCATCGATACGTACTGTCTGTTTTCAGCAACTACGTGCACGCCCGCTATCCGGAAGTAATGGACATGTTTGGCGGAACACCTGTTCAGCCACACATGGTCGGAATGAAGGGGACACCCAAGGATGCCGAAAATATCGTCCAAATTTACACTTTTTTTGATTCGACGAACCTGTCTTTAAAAAATGTATATCTGAGGTTGGGCTATGCGAATTCGGACGTGACTCCGCCATCGTTGCGCGAGTGGGCCAAATCGTTCGATTAGTTAATGCCGGATATGTGAACACCTTGCGCAGAATCTGCTCGTCTTTGTCGATTTGCCGGCGCAATCGTGGACTTTATCGGCGCTGTCTCGCGGCATGCCGCCGCGATCCACGTGCCGGAGCCATAGAATGATAACCAGACGCGGGTTCCTGCGCTTCATTGGCGGGTCGTTCGTGGCGGCCGCCGCGCTCGGCGCCTATGCGGTCGGCATCGAGCCGATGCTGTTGACGCATGTGAAGCGTTATGCGCTGACGCCGCCGCACTGGCCTGATGGCCTGAAGCTGAGGGTTGTCGCGCTCGCCGACATCCATGCCTGCCGACCCTGGATGACGCAGGAGCGGATTGCCTCGCTCGTTGAAGCCGCGAATGCGTTGCAGCCGGACCTCATCGTGCTGTTGGGTGACTACATTGCCGGCATGCCCGTGGTGACAGGGCCAGTGACGCCATCGCAATGGGCCTCCGCACTGTCGGGCCTCAAGGCACCGCTCGGCGTCCTGTCGATCCTTGGCAATCACGATTGGTGGAGCGACGGCCTCGCGCAGCGCGCCGGGGCCGGCCCGATAATCGCGCGCAAGGCCCTCGAGAAGGTCGGTATCCCGGTGCTGGAGAACGATGTCGTGCGCCTGGAGAAGGATGGGCATGGCGTCTGGATCGCTGGCCTGGCCGATCAGCTGGCGCTGCTGCCGACCAGGAAGGGCGACGACTGCAAGGGGCTCGACGATCTCGACGGCACGCTGGCCAAGATCAGTGACACCGCGCCCGTCATCCTGCTCGCCCATGAGCCGGATATTTTCCCCACCGTGCCATGGCGGGTGTCGCTGACCCTGTCGGGCCACACCCATGGCGGGCAGGTGCGGCTGTTCGGCTATTCGCCTGTCGTGCCGTCGCGTTTCGGCAATCGCTACGCCTATGGCCATGTCGTCGAGAACGACCGCAATTTGATTGTCTCGGGCGGGCTTGGCTTCAGCATCATGCCGGTGCGTTTCGGCGTGCGGCCGGAGATCCTGCAGATCGATCTCGGTTAGAATCTGTGTTTGGGCATGATCTCGGACAAACGGAAACCGTTTGTCCGAGAAAACCGGGAGCCACTTTTCGGGATCATGCCCAGCCTCAGTGAAGCGAGCGGATCACGTCCATCACATCGGGCTCGGCCTTGTCGCCATTGAAGGCGTCGACGATGCCGAAGGCGCCGCCATAGCTCCACACCGACCAGGAGAAGCCGTGCGCCTCGGCGCGGGCGACCATATCCTTGACGTAGGCGGCGCGGTACTCACCCGGCATCACATAGGCATTGCCGTATTCCTGGCGGATCATGCCGAACTCGCCCAGCGTGACGTTTTCCGGCTTGATGCCGTTTGCCTTCGCCCATGCCTCAACCTTTTTGAACGGCGCATCCATCAGGCCAAGCAGTTTGTCGGGGCTGTCCATGCTGGCGACCTGTTCATCGAGATAGGCAAGCAGGCCGCTCTGCCGTGTCCAGGGCGCCTCGGCCTTGATCCGGGCGCGGATGGTGTCGAGCGTCACGTCGAGCTGCGCCTTCGGCACTGCGGTCAGCGGATAGGGCAGGCCAGTCACATAGGGAATAAAATCGCCGGCCCAGGTCGCGACCTGGTGGGTGAGCAGGAACGGATCATAGGAATGGAAAGTCCAGATGACATTGTCGTCGGGGATCGCCTTGGGATCGATCTTCTCCAGGGATGAAGCGGCGGAGTAGCAGGCGCCGGTCAGCACCAGGGTCAGTTTCGTCGCCGAGGACCGCGCCGCGGCGAATAATTTGCGCTGGCGGTCCGGCCACAGGCTGGTGCCGTCGCTGTCGCAGTCGACGATCGGTTCGTTCATCAATTCGAACGCGACCTTTTTGGGGTCCTCGCCGGCCAAGGTGCGGCCCATTTTGCGCACCATGTCGACGTAGCGCTCGAAGGTCTGCGGATCGTCCATCACTTGCGCCATGCCGATCTTGCGGCTGCCGCCGGCCGGGATCAGGTGCATGTCGACGATCACCTTCAGGCCCGCGCGGTTGATGATACGCACCGAGTCCAGAACGCTGGCATAGAGGTCGGCGCGCAAGGCCGTGGTCTGATCGGAGAGGAAGGGCGAGGGGTCAACGGGCATGCGCAGGAAATCGAAGCCCGCTTCCTTGAGCGCTCTGAGATCGTCCTCTCCGAGGAATTTGCGCCATTCCGGATAGGGCAGTATGGTCTTGGCGTCGCCCCATTGATCCTCACCGGGCCAGGTGACCCACTGGTCGAGATTGAGGCCGCGCTTCATCGAGAACGTCGCCGCGTGGCTGGGCCACGCCAAAGCCACCAGTACAAGCAGCGCCGCCATCAAACTCTTGATCATCGCCGTCAACAGTGCCATCCGATGCCATGTCACGCGGGGAACAGGTGCCTTGTCGGGGCTGAAAAAGGAAGCGCAATGGACGATCATGGTGAATCGGCGACGCTGCTGGCCGGGCTTTCCGGCGCGCTGACGGCGTTCGGCCACCGGCTGATGGCACGGGTCTATTATGCCGACACCGATTTCTCGGGCGTCGTCTACCACGCGCGCTATCTCGAATTCCTCGAGCGAGGCCGCTCCGACTATCTCAGGCTCACCGGCGTGCATCACACGGAACTCGCCGACGGCAAGCATGGCGAGAAGATCGTCTGGGTGGTGCGTCGCATGGAGATCGACTTCCGCATCCCTGCCCGCATCGACGACATCCTGACTGTCGACACCCGCACCGACGCCATTTCCGGCGCGCGCATCTTCATGGCGCAGCAGCTCAAACGCGGCGACGAGGTGCTGGTCGAGGCCAAGGTCGAGGCGGCGATCATCGGCCAGAATGGCCGGCCGAGACGCTTTCCCAAGGAATGGGTGGCAGCGTTCATGCCCAAGGCACTGCTGACGGCCGACTAGGCGAATTACGCCGTAGGCGATTATGCTTGCCTCCTAACCGGGCGCGGCAATGCGCCGCGCCTTAGCCACTAACCCATCCTTAACCATAACGGTTCATGAAGAGATTGGTGAAGATTGGCGCTATCCAGCGCCTTCCTTTCACCAATATTTGCCCTGAAAAGGCCGCTAACGGCACGGTTTGGGGTGTCCGGTAGCCTCGTGCGAACCGACCACAAGGGATGCCAGGGGCCAGCCGCCAGCTTCGCCCGGAAATCTTAAGGACGTAACGATGGAAAATATCGCACTCGCCGAACCGGGCGCGCAATTGTCGATTTGGGCGCTGTTCATGCAGGCCAGCTGGGTGGTCAAGCTGGTCATGATCGGGCTGCTCTGCGCCTCGGTGTGGACCTGGGCGATCATCATCGACAAGCTGGTCGCCTATGGCCGCATGCGGTTGGCGTTGAACCGCTTCGAGCAGGTCTTCTGGTCCGGACAGTCGCTGGAAGAGCTCTACCGCACGCTTGCCGACCGCAAAACCAGCGGCATGGGCGCCATTTTCGTCGCCGCCATGCGCGAGTGGAAGAAAAGCTTCGAGAAGGGCGCCAAGACGCCGCTCGGGCTGCAGACCCGCATCGACAAGGCGATGGACCTGGCGCTGACCCGCGAGATGGAGAAGCTGGAGGGGCGCCTCGGCTTCCTCGCCACCACCGGTTCGGCAGCCCCCTTCATCGGCCTGTTCGGCACGGTCATCGGCATCATGACGTCGTTCCAGGCGATTGCCGGTTCCAAGAACACCAGCCTCGCGGTGGTCGCGCCCGGCATCGCCGAGGCGCTGCTGGCGACGGCCATCGGCCTGCTCGCCGCCATCCCGGCCGTCATCGCCTACAACAAGCTGTCATCGGATGCGAGCAAGATCGCTGTGCGCATGGAAGGGTTCTCCGACGAGTTCTCCGCCATACTCTCGCGCCAAATCGATGAAAAAGTCGCGCCGAAGGCCTGAGGAGTAACGAGATGGGCATGTCCGTAGGCATGGTAGGACGCGGCGGGCGCGGCCACCGGCGGCGCGGCCGTCACCACGCATTGATGTCGGAAATCAACGTCACACCGATGGTCGACGTGATGCTGGTGCTGCTGATCATCTTCATGGTCGCCGCACCGATGCTGACGGTCGGCGTGCCGATCGACCTGCCGGACACGCAGGCCAAGGCGATGAATGCCGATACCCAGCCGATCACCGTCTCAATCGATGCCACGGGCAAGATCTTCCTGCAGGAAACCGAGATCCCGATCGAGGAGCTGGTGGCCAAGCTGCAGGCGATCTCGAAGACCGGTTACGAGGAACGCATCTTCATCCGTGGTGACAAGTCCACCGACTATGGCACCGCGATGAAGGTGATGGCCCGCATTTCGGCCGCTGGCTACAAGAACATCGGCCTGGTTTCGCTGCAGGAACAGGATCAATAGACGCGAGATGAAGACCGGCCTCACCACATCGGTGATCTTGCACATGGCGGTGCTGGCCTTCGGCCTGTTCACGCTGTCGGCGCCGGCCGCGCTTCCGTCCGCCGATGTCGAGTCGGTCGCGGTCGATATCGTGCCGATGGAGGCCATTGCGCAGACGCTGCAGGGCGACAAGAAGGCCGTGATGCATGAAAAGCCGGCGCCATTGCCGACGCAGCGTCCCGACATCGTGCCGGCTGCGCAGAAGGTCGGCGAGAACAGCGTCGATACCGACAAGCCGATAACGCCGGAGGCCAAGCCGAAGCCGGTCGATACGACCTCGGCCCCGCCGCCCGCGCCGACTCCGAAAGAAAAGCCGAAGACCGAGGACGTGCCGAAGCCGCAGGAAAAGCCGAAGCCCATTCCGGCGACGGAAGTGGCGCCGGCGCCGACGCCCAAGGAAGAGGTCAAGCCCGAGCCGGTCAAGCAGACCGAGCCCAAGCCGACACCGGCCAAGCCGGCGCCGACCCCGCCGCCGCAGGACAAGACCGCCGCCATCGATCCGACGCCCGAGGTCAAGCCGGATGCCGTCGCCGAGGCCATAGCCAAGGACCCGCCGACCGAAGAGACGCAGTTGCCGAGCTCGGCGCCGGCGCCGGAAGCGCGGCCGAAGCCGCAGCCGGCACCGGCTGAAAGCGCCAAGGCGCCGGAACGCAAGGATGCCGAAAAGCCGGTCAAGGAAGCCTCGTCGAAGCCGAAGTCCGACGACAAGCAGTTCAACGCGAACGAAATCTCGGCCCTGCTCGACAAGCAGAAGCCATCCGGCGGCGGCGCCAAGCGCTCGACGCAGCAGGCGTCGCTCGGTGGCGACAAGGACCAGGGCCAGAAGCTGTCGAAGTCGGAGCAAGGGGCGCTGGAAGATCAGCTTAAAGGTTGCTGGTCCATCCCGGCGGGCCTCGAAGGTGCGGAAAATTTTGTGGTTGTGATTCAGTTCAATCTAAATGTTTCCGGGAAGCTTGACGGTCGCCCGACCGTGAAGACGTCGAGCGGTAATCGCCAGTTCGACGAAAGCGCCGTACGCGCCGTCCAGAAATGCGACATGGCCGGTCTGCAAGTTCCCGCCGGCAAGCATGACATCTGGAACGATGTCGAGGTCACTTTTGATCCAAGAGAGATGCTTGGCCTCTAGGCCGAGAGCTGGAACAGCGAAGAAGAAAAGCGAGAAGACATGAGATCTTTCCTCAATCCGCTCCTGGTGCTTGTAGCCGTGACACTGGGCATAACGGCAAGTTCTGTCGTTCCAGTTCTGGCCAAAGTCGAGCTCAAGGTTACCGGAGGCAACATTGAGCCGCTGCCGATTGCCATCACCGATTTCCAGGGCGGCGATGCGCTTGGCGCCCAGATTTCGCAGATAGTCACCGCCGACCTGAAGCGCTCCGGGCTGTTCGCGCCGATCGACAAGAGCGCCTTCATCGAGAAGATAACGAACCCGGACGCGGCACCCCGCTTCGACGACTGGAAGGTGATCAATGCCCAGGCGCTGGTCACCGGCAGCGTCAGCAAGGAGGCCGATGGCCGTATCCGCGCCCAGTACCGGCTATGGGATACATTTGACGGGGTACAGATGTCGGGCGAACAGTTCTTCGCCAACGATGCCAACCAGCGCCGTGTCGCCCACATCATCGCCGACGCCATCTATGAGCGGATCACCGGCGAGAAGGGCTATTTCGACACGCGTGTGGTGTTCATCGACGAGTCGGGCGCCAAGAACGCCCGCAAGAAGCGGCTCGCCATCATGGACCAGGACGGCGCCAATGTCCGCTATCTCTCGGACGGCCGCTCGATCGTGCTGACGCCGCGTTTCTCGCCGAACCGGCAGGAAATCACCTACATGTCCTATGAAAGCGGCCAGCCGCGCGTCTATCTCCTGCAGATCGAGACCGGGCAGCGCGAACTGGTCGGCAACTTCCCGGGCATGACGTTTGCGCCGCGCTTCTCGCCCGACGGCCAGAAGGTGATCATGAGCCTGCTGCGCGACGACGGCAATTCCAACATCTTCGCCATGGATTTGCGCAGCCGCTCGACGACACGGCTGACCAACTCGACCGCCATCGACACCTCGCCCTCCTATTCGCCCGATGGCAGCAAGGTGGTGTTCACCTCCGACCGCGGCGGCCGTGCGCAGATCTATGTCATGGGCGCCGACGGCTCGGGCCAGACCCGCATCTCCTTCGGCGACGGCGTCTATTCGACGCCGGTGTGGTCGCCGCGCGGCGATCTCATTGCCTTCACCAAGCAGACCGGCGGCGAATTCCAGATCGGCGTCATGAAGACCGACGGCTCGGGCGAGCGTATCCTGTCGTCCGGCTTCCAGCAGGAAGGACCGACCTGGGCGCCTAACGGCCGCGTGCTGATGTTCTTCCGCGATTCCGCCGGTGGGCCAAAACTGGTTTCGGTCGATCTTACCGGCCGCAACGAGCAATCGATCCCGACAGCGAACTTTGCTTCCGACCCGGCCTGGTCGCCGCTGCTTGAGTAGCTTCGGCTGAATTGCCACACATGCTGAAAAGGGGCCGTTTCGGCCCCTTTTCCATGCATTGGTCGCGTTTTGGCCGCATTTCCGCCTAGGGTCCGCGCCAACTGTGGCCTCGGATCAAGAGGTTGCGGACGGGCAGCCTAACCAAATTTTAACCGTGTTTCTTGAATGCCGGTTAACCCAAACGTGGTTACTGGGTGATCAACGAAATCACTCGAATACGATCACTCGAAATACGAAGGAGAGGCGGCATGGGCCGTATCGCAGCACTTACCAGAAACCCGGCCATGATCGCGCTGGTGGCGATGCTCGCCATCACCGGTTGCGCCTCGAAGAAGACGCCAAACAACGCCGCTGACCTTGGCCTCAACGGCGCTGGTGCTGCAACGCCCGGTTCGGCGCAGGATTTCACCGTCAATA
The DNA here is from genome assembly GCF_024746835.1 of Mesorhizobium sp. AR02. Lineage (NCBI taxonomy): Bacteria > Pseudomonadati > Pseudomonadota > Alphaproteobacteria > Hyphomicrobiales > Phyllobacteriaceae > Mesorhizobium > Mesorhizobium sp. AR02. Next base: position 3,288,418 of record NZ_CP080531.1, read on the forward strand.
TCGGCGACCGCATCTTCTTCGACACGGACTCGACCTCGATCCGGGCTGACGCACAGCAGACGCTTTCGCGCCAGGCGCAGTGGCTGAACCAGTACAAGCAGTATGCCATCGTCGTCGAAGGCCATGCCGACGAGCGCGGCACGCGCGAATACAATCTGGCCCTTGGTGCCCGCCGCGCCGCCGCCACCCGCGACTTCCTGGTCTCCAAGGGCGTCGCTTCCAGCCGCCTGAAGACCATTTCCTACGGCAAGGAGCGTCCGGTCGCTGTGTGCGACGACATCTCCTGCTGGTCGCAGAACCGCCGCGCGGTCACCACGCTCAGCGGCGCCGGTTCCTGAGTTGGATACAGCCGATCGGCGCGTTGCAAGGACGCACCGCTGTCGAGCGACAAAAATGCAACACAGCTTTGCGAAAGGCGGCCCCCGGGCCGCCTTTTTCATATCCGGATGCCTGAAACAAAATTTGGCCGAAGTCTCGCGCCCTGCTATGAGCCGAGGGCGCTTGGCTGGTCCCACTCTGGTTGGAAGGCGCGAACAGACTAACGACACACGGCGAGAGGCACATGCATTTGAGATCGGTTCTGAGCGGCACGCTTGCGCTGCTGCTCCTTTCAGGCGTCACCGCCCCGGCTAGCGGCCTGGGGGCCAGCGGTACAGGGCAATCAACCGACAGTGGCTTTTCCTTCCATCTGCCCAGCATCGAGCTGCCCAGCCTTTTCGGTGAAAAGAAGAAGCCGGATCAGGTCCAGATGGTGCAGTCCGATCCTACTGCCGTCACCAGCCTGGAAGACCAGTTGCGGCAGATGAACGGCAAGATCGAGGAACTCAATTTCCAGGTCCTGCAGATGCAGGAGCAGATCCGCAAGCAGCAGGAAGACAACGAGTTCCGTTTCCAGCAGCTGGAAGGCGGCTCGCAGGGCGGACAGGCACCGGCGGCACCGAAGAAGAAGTCCGACGCAACCACCGACACCAACACCAACGTGGCTGCGGCCCCGGCAACCCAGGCGCCGGCCGATGCCGGCGCCGCTACCGGCAGCGATCAGTCGACCGGCGGCAAGACGGTCGAGGATGTCATCGTCGAATCACCCGATGGCGACCCCGGCAAGGTGATCCCCGGCACCGGAGCGCCGGAAAAGACCTTTGGCTCGATCACCGTCGACAAGAACGGCAATGTGATCGATGCCGGTGGCAACACCCAGCCAACCGCGCCCGCGCAAGACACTGCCCCCGCCCCCGGCGCTCCGGCCAAGGCCGGCAAGTCCAATGGCACGATCGTCGCGGCGCTGCCTTCCACCAAGGATCCGGAAGAGCTCTACCGCAATTCCTATCAGTTCATCCTGTCGGGCGATTACAGCACCGCCGAACAGGGTTTCCGCGATCATATCTCGCGCTTCCCCAAAGATGCCAAGACGGCGGACGCGCATTACTGGCTGGGTGAATCGCTGCTTGGCCAGCAGAAATACCGCGACGCGGCCGAAGTCTTCCTCGCTGCCAGCAAGGACTATCCGAAGGCCAAGAAGGCGCCCGACATGCTCTTGAAGCTCGGCGTGTCGCTGGTCGGCCTCAAGCAGCACGACGTTGCCTGCGCCACCTTCAGCGAGGTCGGCAAGCGCTACCCCGATATCTCCAATGCACTCAAGGAACGCGTCAAGCAGGAGAAGGCCCTGGCTGCCTGCTAATGCTCGCGACTGAGCCCGATCTTTCGACCAGACTTTTTTCGCATATCGATTTTACCCACGGCGCCGTTGCGGCCGTGTCCGGCGGCAGCGACTCGACCGCCCTGCTTCTCCTTCTCAAACAGCATCTCGACCGAACCGCGCCGTCCGCGAAGCTGCTGGCGGTGACGGTTGACCATGGCCTGCGGCAAGGTTCGGCAGCCGAGGCGCAGGCCGTGGCGAAACTGTGCGCTGAGCGCGGCATTGCCCACCGCACTATGGTCTGGGCGGGAAGCAAGCCATCGACCGGCCTGCCGGCGGCGGCGCGGGAAGCGCGCTACCGGCTGCTGGCAGAGGCGGCGCGCTCGGAAGGCATCGGCCTCATCGTGACCGGCCATACCGCCGACGACCAGGCTGAGACGGTGCTGATGCGGCAGACGCGGGAGGAGGGCCGGGAGTTTGCCGAAATGGCAAGCCGCGGGCTTGCCGAGATGGGAGGCCGTGGGCTTGCCGGCATGGCACCTGCCACCCTCTATGACTGGCGCGAGTGGATCGTTCGGCCGCTTCTGGGCACGCGGCGCGCGGCGCTTCGCGATTTCTTGCGGCGTGAACATGTCGGCTGGGTCGATGATCCGACCAACATCGACGAGACCTTCGAGCGGCCGCGCGTACGCGCCGCGCTTGCCGGCGAAAGTGCCGAGCACATGGAGGGCGCGCTGCTGCTCGCCGGCCAGGCCGCTATCGAGCGCAGTCAGCTTGGCGCCGGTGCCGCCGATCTGATCCATCGCTTCGCCAGCCAGCCGACCACGGGCCTCATCCGCCTCGACCCGCGCCTGCTTTCGGCCGGCGACGACCGGGCGGCCATCTATGCGTTCCGCATTTTGCTGGCCACCGCCGGAGGCGTTCCCTTCCTGCCGGACCAGGCGCGCAGCGAGGCGTTGTTCGATCGGCTGAAGGCCGGATTTCTTTGCGCCACATTGTCGCGGACCGTGGTCGATTTCCGGCGCATCGGTATCTTCCTGCGCCGCGAGGCGCGGGGGTTGCCGGCCGCCGCCGCGGCTGTCGACAACACCATCTGGGATGGCCGCCGCCACATCACATTGAACGACAGCTCGAGCGGATTGTTGATCGCACCATTGGGGAGCGCCGCGGTGAAACGGCTGGCGATCGATGATGGAGAAACCCCGGCAAGCCTGATGCGCGCCGCATTGGCCGCGGAACCGACATCGCGGCAAGCCTTTGAAAACCCTGGTTTGCCGCAGGGCGAGCCGGGCTCGCCAGGGTTCGCGGCACGGCCGGTCGTGTCCCCTTTTGCTCGCTTCCTGCCGTCCTTCGATCTGGCGCCGGCGCGGGCCGTCGCCGAACTGATTGGCGCGTCACCGCTTCCCGCTCCGCCATTGCGCGGCCACAGTGCCGGCTGATGGTGGTCGAAAGCTTAACCCAGACGTGCTGTTCTGCTTGGCAAGGGGAGGCGCTCTCCCTATGTTAGGCGCAAGTTTCCTCTCATGATGCTGTCCGTGCGCGGACGCCAACGGGACAATTGATGAATCCGAACTATCGCAACCTCGCGCTCTGGGCGATCATAGCGGTCCTGCTCATCGCGCTTTTCAATCTGTTCCAGACGCCGCAGACGCGCGGGGCTTCGAGCGATGTGCCTTATTCGCAGTTCCTGCAGGATGTCGCGGCCGGCCGGGTCAAGACGGTGACCATTGCGGGCGCTCGCATCACCGGCACCTACACCGACAATTCCACCGGCTTCCAGACCTATTCGCCCGGCGATCCCCAGCTGGTCTCGCGGCTGCAGGACAAGAACGTCACCATCAATGCGCGGCCTGAGACCGACGGCTCCAATTCGCTGTTCGGCTACCTGATCTCGTGGCTGCCGATGATCCTGATCCTCGGCGTCTGGATATTCTTCATGCGCCAGATGCAATCCGGGTCCGGGCGCGCCATGGGTTTCGGCAAGTCGAAGGCCAAGCTCCTGACGGAGGCGCATGGCCGCGTCACCTTCCAGGACGTCGCCGGCGTCGATGAGGCCAAGGAAGATCTGGAAGAGATCGTCGAGTTCCTGCGCGACCCGCAGAAATTCCAGCGCCTCGGCGGCAAGATTCCGCGCGGCGTGCTGCTGGTCGGCCCTCCCGGCACCGGCAAGACGCTGCTCGCCCGCTCGGTCGCCGGCGAAGCCAACGTGCCGTTCTTCACCATTTCGGGTTCGGACTTCGTCGAGATGTTCGTCGGTGTCGGCGCATCCCGTGTGCGTGACATGTTCGACCAGGCCAAGAAGAATGCGCCCTGCATCATCTTCATCGACGAAATCGACGCCGTCGGCCGCCATCGCGGCGCCGGCCTCGGCGGCGGCAATGACGAGCGCGAGCAGACGCTGAACCAGCTGCTGGTTGAAATGGACGGCTTCGAATCCAACGAAAGCATCATCCTGATCGCGGCCACCAACCGTCCCGACGTGCTCGATCCGGCGCTGTTGCGTCCAGGCCGTTTCGACCGCCAGGTGGTGGTGCCGAACCCCGACATCGTCGGCCGCGAGAAGATCCTCAAGGTGCATGTGCGCAACGTGCCGCTGGCGCCCAATGTCGACCTCAAGGTCGTCGCGCGCGGCACGCCGGGCTTCTCCGGCGCCGATCTGATGAACCTGGTCAACGAATCGGCGCTGATGGCGGCGCGGCGCAACAAGCGCCTCGTCACCATGGCCGAGTTCGAGGACGCCAAGGACAAGATCATGATGGGCGCCGAGCGCCGCTCGTCGGCCATGACCCAGGCCGAGAAGGAGCTGACCGCCTATCACGAGGCCGGCCACGCCATCCTTGCGCTCAACGTGCCGTCGGCCGATCCGCTGCACAAGGCCACCATCATCCCGCGTGGCCGCGCGCTCGGCATGGTCATGCAGTTGCCGGAAGGCGACCGCTATTCGATGAGCTACAAATACATGATCTCGCGCCTCGCCATCATGATGGGCGGCCGCGTCGCCGAGGAGTTCAAGTTCGGCAAGGAGAACATCACCTCGGGCGCCTCCTCCGACATCGAGCAGGCGACCAAGCTGGCGCGCGCCATGGTCACGCGCTGGGGCTTCTCCGACAAGCTCGGCCATGTCGCCTATGGCGACAACCAGGAAGAGGTGTTCCTCGGCCATTCGGTGGCGCGTACGCAGAATATCTCGGAAGAGACCGCGCAGATCATCGACGCCGAAGTGCGCCGCCTGATCGACGAGGCCTATTCGACGGCGAAATCCATCCTGACCAAGAAGAAGAAGGAATGGATCGCGCTGGCGCAAGGCCTGCTCGAATACGAGACGCTGTCGGGCGAAGAGATCAAGCAGCTGATCGCGGGCAACAAGCCCTCGCGCGACCTTGGCGACGATACGCCGCCGAGCCGCGGCTCGGCCGTGCCGAAGTCCGGTGGCCGCCGCAAGAAGGGCCCCGAGCCCGAAGGCGGTATGGAGCCTCAGCCGTCGAGCTGAGCAGGATCCCTGGTTCAAGAAAAACGCCGCGGCTTCAACCCGCGGCGTTTTGCTGTTGGCGATGCTTGATGGCCCCAGGAAGCCGTGCCCGCGCTTGCCAGATGCGCCGCCCCCTTGCCAATCCAACCAATATGTATGGTGGCCATCTGGCGAATAGCATCCGCCGCCGCTGCGCTACCCGCCTTTGCGCTGTTTGCGGACATGGTGTTTTGCTGGTCGAGGCGGAGCGTCGAGCACCGCAAGATTCTTCTTGGCGTCTTCGTTTCCGAGGTCCGCCGCCTTCTGGTACCAGACGCGCGCCTCCTTGACGTCCTTGGCGCCGCCTTCGCCGCGCCAGAGCATGGACGCCAGGTTGGTCATGCCAGATGAGTTGCCGCCGTCGGCGGCTTTCCGGTATTGCCGCCGGGCCTCGGAGAAGTCTTTGGGGCCGCCCTGGCCTTCATGAAGCATGATGCCATACTCATTCGCGGCAACGGTATTGCCAGCGTCGGCGGCCTTTTGCATCCAATCCCGAGCACCAACTGGATCTGCCGCTCCACCTTCGCCGTGCTGGAGTAGGAGTGCAAAATTGGCCATGGCGGTGATGTCTCCGCCGTCCGCAGCTTTCTGATATTGCCGACGCGCTTCCACGAGGTCCTTTGCTCCACCCTGGCCATTGTAGAGCATGACGCCATATTCATTTGCGGCGAAGGCATTGCCGGCGTCCGCCGCTTTCTGGAACCATTGGCGGGCGGACACTGCATCCGCTGGCCCTCCGGTTCCATCTCGGAGCATCCCCGCCAGATCGGTCATCGCGGAGAGATTTCCTGCATCGGCAGCCTTCTGAAACCACTGGCGAGCGGACATCGGGTCGGCGGGTCCGCCCTCTCCGTCGCGGAGCATCTGCCCGAGGTAGCCCATTGCATCGGGGTTCTGGGCTTGCGCGCTTTTTTCGAACCACTGCCGGGCCGAAACAGCATCTTTCTCGTACCAGAGCACGTAGCCAAGCCTGCTCATGGCGACGGCGTCATTCTTTTCGGCCGCCTTCTGAAGCCATTGCCTCGCGATAACCGGATCGGCGGTTCCGCCTTCGCCCGACCAGAGCATGTCCGCGAGCTCGTTCATGGCGGCGGCGTAGCCCGCCTCGGCGGACTTTTGATACCAGCCTCTGGCTGCCGCCGTGTCCCTGGCAACGCCGGTGCCATCGCGGAGATTTAATGCCAGGCCGTACATTGCCATCGCCGCACCGCCCTTTGCCGCCTTCTCCAGAAGCGACCAGGCTCGCGGATGGTCGGCGGGAACACCCAAGCCTCGCTCATAGATGTCGGCGAGATTGATCGTAGCCAATGCATAGCCGGCGGCGTGGCCCTTCTGATATTGCGCGCGTGCCGACTCATAGGCCTTGGCGGCGTAATAGGCGCGGCCGAGCTGATAGGCGATGCGCGGATCGTCGGGGGCGGCGTGTGCGGCCGCCTCGCAGGCTGGGACGGCGATGTTCGGGTCGACCTTGTCGAGAAAAACGCCGGCAACGCCGGCCGGGCGCTTGTCGTCAAACGGACTTGCGGCGGCCTGATCGCAGATCGCCTTCACGGCTTCGACGGGATCATTTTCTGCCTGTGCGGCACTACCGCTTTGACAGGCAGCCAGAACCGCAATTGCCAGAACAACGCCCCGCATTAGTTCCCCCGACCAATGAGCGACCCGACACTAGAGCGTTTCACCGTTTCACGGAAACGGCGAACCGCCCTATCTCATTGTTTTAACGCAATTCCCAAGGGCAAAGCGCTATGCGCTTTGCCCGGGAAAACCGCTCACACTTTTCCTGGAATTGCTCGAGCAGAGCAGGCTTGAGGCAGGCGAGTGGGCTCGTCGAGGAATCCAGCGGCCGGCGGTGAATTTGACCCAAAACAAAACCCGCGGGCCGAGACCCGCGGGTTTCCTTGTCGAACTGCAATGCTGGCGATCAGCCCTTCAGCTTGGCATTGCACAGGCTGTAGAAGCCGCCGCCCTTCTGGATCCACTTCAGGCCGCCAAGCGCGTTGGCGTCCTTGAGGACATAGTACTGATCGAGGCAGGTATGCATGCGACCCTTTCCGGGGGTCTCGCTGGCATATTTCGCCGAGATCGCGGACGGGAAGGTGACGCCCTTGGGCGCAACCGTCGTCGGCTTTGCCGGCTCCTTGGTGTAATTTGCTTCGCTCGGAGCAGGCACGCTGTCGTCATCCGAGGCGGCGGCGCCGCATTCGGCCTTGCGGAAGTCGTTCCACTTCTGGCCCTTCAGCGTGTTGGCCGTCTTGGCAGCCTGGTACTTGGCGCTGCACTCGGCCATGGTCAGGCCCTTGCCGCCATTGGCGGCGGGAGCCGCGGCAGCCTTGGTGGTTGCCGGCTTGGTGGTTGCCGGCTTGGTGGTGTCAGCGGCGGCGGATGCACCGGCGGCGCATTCGGCCTTGCGGAAGTCGTTCCACTTCTGGCCGTTCAGCGTGCCGGCAGCCTTCGCCGCCTGGTACTTGGCACTGCATTCCTTGGCCGTCAGGCCCTTGGCCGTGCTGTCGGCCGCCGCGGCCGCAGCCTTGGTGGTCTTGGCCGGCTTGGTTTCAGCAGCCTTGGTCGTGGCCGGCTTGGTGTCCGTGGTGGCAGCCGCGTCGGTGCCGCACTGCGCCTTGCGGAACTGGTTCCAGGTCGCCCCAGCAAGTGTCCCCGCGTCCTTGGCGGCGTTATACTTCGTGCTGCATTCGGCCATCGTCAACGCGTTGGCTGGCGCAGCCAGGAACAACGTCGCTACGGCAAGGCCGGTCAAAGTGGCAAGTCGGTGGATGAGCATAGCGTTTCTCCGTTGCAGCAGCCCATTATACGTCCCTGCGAATCAATAACGCTCAACGGTCGGTTGCGCCAGATGCTAAGTGAGGTATATATCGCCGAAAGCTCGGTCCTCCCGATAAGGTGATGAAATCATTGTCCCTTACCGGGTCAAAAACAAGATTTTCCGCGTGCATCTGCGCCGAATAGCTCGCAAAACTGGTATATTGCAGTGCCACAGTGCCGTCATGTTAGGCTGCGGCCTTGTTGTGTGCAGTGCACAACAATGATTTTCTAAGGATTGGTAACATATAATCACACAATGTGATCAGGGCGCATCGGCCAATTGTGGCATGAGATGCCGGCAAAAGAACCGTCAGGGACTCTAACTAGCATGGCAGGAAATTACTTCGGCACCGACGGCATTCGCGGGCGCGCCAACAAGTTTCCGATGACCGCTGAAATCGCCATGCGCGTCGGCATGGCCGCGGGGCTTTCGTTCCAGCGTGGCAGCCACCGCCATCGTGTCGTTCTCGGCAAGGACACCAGGCTTTCCGGCTACATGATCGAGAATGCGATGGTGGCCGGTCTTTGTGCCGCCGGCATGGATGTGTTCCTGCTCGGCCCGATCCCGACCCCGGCCGTTGCCATGCTGGTGCGTTCACTGCGCGCCGATATCGGTGTCATGATCTCGGCTTCGCACAATCCCTATTACGACAATGGGATCAAGCTGTTCGGTCCGGACGGCTACAAGCTCTCCGACGTGATCGAAGAGCGCATCGAGAGCATGCTCGACAAGGATATCGAGCTGGGGCTTGCCGATTCCGACGGGCTTGGCCGCGCCAAGCGCGTCGACGGCGTGCATGACCGCTATATCGAATTCGCCAAGCGCACCCTGCCGCGCTCGATGTCGCTTTCGGGCCTCAGGATCGTCGTCGATTGCGCCAATGGCGCGGCCTACAAGGTGGCGCCCGAGGCGCTGTGGGAGCTCGGCGCCGAAGTCGTGGCCATCAATGTCGAACCCAACGGCTTCAACATCAACAAGGAATGCGGCTCGACCCATCCGGCCGGCCTGCAGAAGAAAGTGCATGAAGTGCGCGCCGATATCGGCATCGCGCTCGATGGCGATGCCGACCGGGTCGTCATCGTCGACGAGAATGGTGCGATCGTCGACGGCGACCAGATCATGGCGCTGATCGCCGAGTCCTGGCACCAGAGCGGACGGCTTGCCGGCGGCGGCGTGGTTTCCACGGTCATGTCCAATCTCGGCCTCGAACGCTTCCTCGGCGACATGAAGCTGCAGCTACACCGCACCAAGGTCGGCGATCGCTATGTCGTGGAGCATATGCGCGCGCATGGGCTCAATGTCGGCGGCGAGCAGTCGGGCCACATCGTGCTGTCGGATTTCTCGACCACCGGCGATGGCCTGGTGTCGGCGCTGCAGGTGCTGGCCTGCATCAAGCGCCAGGGCCGTCCGGTCAGCGAACTGTCGAAGAAGTTCGAACCGGTGCCGCAACTCCTGAAGAACGTTCGCATTGCTGGCGGCAAGCCGCTCGAGGAAGCTCCGGTCAAAGCCGCCATCGAGGATGCACGCAACCGTCTCGGCAAGGCCGGGCGGCTGGTCATCCGTCCGTCCGGCACCGAGCCGCTGATCCGTGTCATGGCCGAGGGCGACGATCCGCAGCTGGTCGAGGCCGTCGTCAACGACATCGTCGAGGTCATCTCGGAGACCCGCAGCGCCGCCTGATCTCCGGCGTACCCTCAGCGCGTCACGCCGCCGCTCTCCGGCTGCATCCAAGCCCGCCCTTCCGGCGGGCTTTTTTCGTTGGCAGGAGAACCGGTCCCCAGGCTGTCGAAATCATCCCCGAATCCTCCGAATTTTAGAGATTCGTGGTTAATCGACAGGGTTAAACGCCTTTTAACTTTTGCAATTCATTATCCACGCTTGAAAGCCAATCTCATTCGGACGCGATCGCGTTCCGAGGGTTCCTAGGGGTGACAAGCATGTTCAATACAGCAAGAAAGGCCCTGTTCGCGTTGCTGTTCGCGGGCCTGGCCTGGCCAGTTTTCGCAGCCGACCTGCCCGAGCCGCAGGTCGAAGAAGCGCCACCGCCGGTCTATGAGCAGCCGGCCGATGTCGGCGGCTGGTATATCCGTGGCGACCTCGACTACCACAAGTCGAGCGTACGCGGCATCGACTACATGACCTACACTGTCGATCCCTGTAACTGTTCGGTGACGCCCGGCGGCAAGAGTTTCGACTACGGCAAGCTCAAGGGTGGCTTCTCGCTCGGCGGCGGCGTCGGCTACAAGATCAACGATCACTTCCGCACCGACGTGACCGCCGACTACTGGTTCAAGTCGAACTTCAACGGCGGTACCTCGGATCTCGTCTCGACTTCGGTCGAAGCGTCGAAGATGAGCGCCTTCTTGCTGCTCGCCAACGCCTATGTCGATATCGGCACCTGGCACGGCATCACGCCTTATGTCGGCGCCGGCATCGGCGGCGCGCATGTCAAATGGGATACCGTCTATGACCCGACGCCGGGCGCTACCGAGCGCAATCCGGGAGCGTCCAACTGGCGCTTCGCCTACGCCCTTATGGCCGGCGCTTCCTACTGCCTGACCGACAAGGTCATCCTCGATGCTGGCTATCGCTTCTCCCATATCCAGGGCGGCCGCATGTTCGAGTGGGATGTGACCAGCTCCGGCCCAGGTTTCGACCGCGGCATCAACACTCACGAGGTACGCGGCGGCCTGCGCTATCAGTTCGGTGGCAATAATGGGTGCGCTGCACCGGTGGTTGCCTACCAGCCCGAACCCGAGCCGGTCTATACCAAGTAAGACTTTCACGACCGAATGTCCGCGAACCGCCCGGCTCAGCCGGGCGGTTTTCGTTTGAGTTGTCGCCAATGACGTGCCTGGAAACGGAGGTCAATTTTGGCCGTCATGCGTTAGACCGGTTCACCGTTTCACGGAAACGCCGAACCGTTCTAACTCTTGGTTTTGACGCAATTCCGGACGGAGAACCGTTTCACACTTTCCTGGAATTGCTCCAGCGAAATCAATTCGCTAACGCTCTGTTAGCCTTAACCGTGACTTAACCACTATGGTTAACAATGCTTCCTGAAACGATGGCTGCTGGGTTGATTGCAGGTGTCGCCAAATCCGGGAGTCGGGACCATGACACTCACATCGCGTATTGTGCTGGCGCTTGCCGGATTCGGGCTTTTGCCGCTGACATCCGCATTCGCCGCCGACTATGATCCGCCGATCTATGCTGACCAGGCGCCCGACTATGTGCCGGTCGAGGTCGGCTCGGGCTGGTATCTGCGTGGTGATGTCTCCTATCTGGTGCAGAAGAGCTTCAAGAACGACGACTTTGCCTTCACGCCGGCGAGCTTCGACGAGAAAGAAGATCCGATCTTTGCCAGCATCGGCTTTGGCTATCACTTCAACGATTATCTGCGCGCCGATCTCAATCTCGGCTATCTGCCCGGCAACAAGATTGGCGTCGGCTATGACGATTCGGGGACCACGGTAGCGTACACCCAGGCGTCGGCCGACCTGAAGAATTACGCGTATTCGCTCATGCTCAACGGCTATGTCGACCTTGGTACCTATGTCGGGATCACACCTTATGTGGGCGGTGGCGTCGGCATCGTGCAGAGCACACGCAAGCTTTCGGCGAGCTATTTCACCAACAATAGCGACCCCACCGACGATTTCGTCCAGAGCGACGACAAGACGCAGTATTCCTTCGCCTATACGCTGAATGCGGGCCTTGCCTACCAGGTGACGAAGAACGTTTCCGTCGATCTGGGCTATCAGTATTTCTCCGCCCCGGATGCCGAATATGTCACGGCTGAAAGCCTGACCTCCTATCCGGTCAAAAAGGGGATCAGCAATCACCAGGTCAAGCTCGGGCTGCGCTACGATCTCTGGTAGGCCTGGGGCAAATCGGGACTTAGCGGCGGATCCCTGCGGTCCGCCGTTTGCGTTTTGAAATCACGCGATCCTGATCGCGGATCGCCGGTATCCCGGCAGCGACAAAAACTTTCCTCTTGACGCCCGAGGCCTGAACGCATATCGCCGTCCGTGGGCCACCCCTCCCCAACGAGGGGCCACTATCTGGAAGGATAGACCACGATGACGACGCATACGAAGCCCGGACTCCGTCCGGCAAACCCCAATTTCTCCTCAGGTCCCTGCGCAAAACGTCCCGGCTGGTCGGTCGAGGCGTTGAAGAATGCCGCGCTCGGCCGTTCCCATCGCGCCAAGATCGGCAAGACCAAGCTCGAACAGGCGATCGAGCTGACGCGCGAAATCCTTCAGGTCCCGGCAGACTACCGCATCGGCATCGTGCCAGCGTCGGACACCGGTGCGGTCGAGATGGCGCTGTGGTCGCTGCTCGGTGAGCGCGGCGTCGACATGGTCGCCTGGGAAAGCTTCGGCTCCGGCTGGGTCACCGATGTGGTCAAGCAGTTGAAGCTGCCCGACGTGCGCAAACTCGAGGCCGGCTATGGCGAGTTGCCGGATCTGGCCAAGATCGATTTCGACCGCGACGTGGTCTTCACCTGGAACGGCACGACGTCGGGCGTACGTGTGCCGAACGGCGATTTCATCCCTGCCGATCGCCAGGGCCTGACCATTTGCGACGCCACTTCAGCGGCGTTCGCGCAAAGGCTCGATTTCGAAAAGCTCGATGTCGTCACCTTCTCCTGGCAGAAAGTGCTGGGCGGCGAGGGCGCGCATGGCATGCTGATCCTGTCGCCCCGCGCGGTCGCGCGGCTGGAGGGCTACAAGCCTTCATGGCCGCTGCCGAAAATCTTCCGCCTGACCTCGGGCGGCAAGCTGATCGAGGGCATCTTCAAGGGCGAGACCATCAACACGCCGTCGATGCTGTGCGTCGAGGACTATCTCGACGCACTCCACTGGGCAAAGTCGATCGGCGGCCTCGATGCTCTGGTCGCCAGGGCGGATGCCAATGCGGCCGTCCTCGATGGCTTTGTCGGCAAATCATCCTGGCTCGGCCATCTCGCCGCCCAACCGGCGACGCGGTCGAACACGTCCGTATGCCTGTCCTTCACCGATCCGGATATTGCGGCACTCGACGCCGACGGACAGGCGGCTTTCGCCAAGGGGCTGGTCTCGGCGCTCGACAAGGAAGGTGTCGCCTATGACATCGGCTCCTATCGCGACGCACCCGCCGGCCTGCGCATCTGGTGCGGCGCGACGGTCGAGACATCAGATCTCGAAGCGCTGCTGCCCTGGCTTGACTGGGCCTTCGCCGCGCAGAAGGCGTCGCTGAAAGCGGCGGCCTGAGATTTCATGGCGGCCCGCGGGCCGCCATTTCCCCGACAATCCCATTTTCAAGGAGGCCGCCATGGCGCCCCGCGTTCTCGTCTCTGACAAACTCTCTCCCACCGCCGTGCAGATCTTCAAGGATCGCGGCGTCGAGGTCGACTATCTGCCCGACCTCGGCAAAGACAAGGAAAAGCTGCTCGAAGTGATCGGCCAGTATGACGGTCTCGCCATCCGCTCGGCGACCAAGGTCACCGAGAAGCTGATCAGCGCCGCCACGAACCTCAAGGTCATCGGCCGCGCCGGTATCGGCGTCGACAATGTCGATATCCCGGCGGCCAGCCGCAAGGGTATCATCGTGATGAACACGCCCTTCGGCAATTCGATCACGACGGCCGAACATGCCGTCGCGATGATCTTCGCGCTGGCGCGCCAGATCCCGGAAGCCAACGCCTCGACCCATGCCGGCAAATGGGAGAAGAACCGCTTCATGGGCGTCGAGATCACCGGCAAGACGCTCGGCGTCATCGGCTGCGGCAATATCGGCTCGATCGTCGCCACACGCGGCGTCGGCCTGAAGATGCATGTCATCGCCTTCGACCCGTTCCTGTCGGACAAGCGCGCCGAGGAACTCGGCGTCGACAAGGTCGAGCTCGACGAGCTGTTCGCCCGCGCGGACTTCATCACGCTGCACACGCCGCTGACCGACAAGACACGCAACATCATCGATGCCGCGGCAATAGCCAAGATGAAGAAGGGCGTGCGCATCATCAACTGCGCCCGCGGCGGGCTGATCGTCGAAGCCGATCTGATCGCGGCGCTGAAGAGCGGCAAGGTGGCGGGCGCCGGCATCGACGTGTTCGAGGTCGAGCCGGCCGAGCAGAACGCCCTGTTCGGCATGGAAAACGTGGTGGCGACGCCGCATCTCGGCGCCTCGACGGCGGAAGCGCAGGAGAATGTCGCGCTGCAGGTCGCCGAGCAGATGTCGGACTATCTGATCAAGGGCGCCGTCTCCAACGCCATCAACATGCCGTCGATCACGGCGGAAGAAGCGCCGCGGCTGAAGCCCTTCGTCAAGCTAGCCGAGGTGCTCGGCGCCTTTGTCGGCCAGGTCACCGAGGATCCGATCAAGGAGGTCGAGATCCTGTTCGACGGCTCGACCGCGACGATGAATACGCGCGCGCTGATCAGTGCGGCACTTGCCGGGCTGATCCGGCCGCAGGTCGCCGATGTCAACATGGTGTCGGCGCCGATCATGGTGAAGGAGCGCGGCATCATCGTCGCCGAGGTCAAGCGCGACAAATCGGGCGTGTTCGACGGCTACATCAAGCTGACCGTCAAGACCGAGCACAGGACGCGTTCGATCGCCGGCACCTGCTTCTCCGACGGCAAGCCGCGCTTCATCCAGATCAAGGGCATCAACCTCGACGCCGAGGTCGGCCAGCACATGCTCTACACCACCAATGCCGATGCGCCCGGCATCATCGGCCTGCTCGGCACGGTGTGCGGCGAGAACGGCGTCAACATCGCTAACTTCCAGCTTGGCCGCAACCGGCCGGGCGGCGACGCCATCGCGCTGCTCTATCTCGACGCGCCGTTCCCGGAAAAAGTGCTGGAGCAGGTGCGGGCGCACAAGTCGATCGACTCGGCCAAGCGGCTGCAGTTCGACGTGGGCGGGGTCTGATACCGGCCTTTCCTAGAGATCAGAAGGCGCGGCCTTGGTCGCGCCTGCTTGCTGCTCAGCGCGTCCTGAGGCGGTCCAGCATCGCCTTCTTGCGCCCGCTGTATTCGGCGAGCGCGATGCCGCCCAGCACGAGGACGAGTGCCAGCGCCTGATAGAGCTGGAACGTTTCGCCGACGATCAGCACCGAAAGCAGCGTGCCGAAGATCGGCACCAGATTGATGAACAGGCCGGCGCGGTTGGCGCCGATCAGCTCGTTGCCCCTGATGTAGGTTATCTGCGAGATGACCGAGGCGCCGATCGCGGTGTAGACGATGACCGTCCAGCCGCGTGCATCGGGCACGATGACCTTGCCGGCAGCGACCTCCCACAGGACAAAAGGCAGCGAGGTGATGAGCGCTGCGATCGACATGGCCAGCATCAGGCTCTGCCAATGCATCACCGGCTTCAGCCGCAAGCCGACCGAATAGCCACTGTAAAGGATGACCGCCACCAGCATGATGGCGTCGCCGAAATTGAGCTCCAGCGTCAACAGCCGGCGCGGGTCGCCGTGGCAGGCGGTCAGGACGACGCCGGCAATGGTCAGCACGACGCCGGCGATCTGCGCCCAGTTCACGCGCAGGCGGAAGAAGATGAAATTGGCTGTCATGATCAGGATCGGCATCGCCGCCTGTTCGATCGAGACGTTGATCGCGGTCGTGTAGTTGAGCGCCGTGTAGAAGATGGTGTTGAACAGCGTGAAGCCGCTGGCGCCCAATGCCGCCAGGACGAACCAGTGTTTGCGCACCACCGGCCAATCCTCCTGGATCGTGCGCCAGCCGATCGGCAGCAGGATCGCCACTGCCAACACCCAGCGCAGGAAGACCAGCATCATCGGCGAGACGTGATCGACCGCAAGCTTGCCGGCCACCGAATTGCCGCCCCACAGCAAGGTGGTGAGCAGCAGGAATATGTAGGCGCTTCGATGCATCGCGGGATTCCGGCCGCGACGGACGCGTTGCGGTGTTTGCCGGCCTATTGCCCCCATCAACCCAAGTAAATGATGTCAAAGCCGAAAATTGTTGTGCCTCAGGGCATTTTCGGCGGCAAAGAAAGGTCGCACTCGCGAGGTCTTGACGCTATAGAGGCCTGTCGTTTCGAACCATATCCAAGCCGCTTGGCGGCGTGTCAAGGGAAAAGAAACATGGCCAATGTGGTGGTCGTCGGCTCGCAATGGGGCGACGAAGGCAAGGGCAAGATCGTCGACTGGCTGTCGGAGCGCGCCGATGTCGTGGTGCGGTTCCAGGGCGGCCACAATGCCGGCCACACGCTGGTCGTCGACGGCAAGGTCTACAAGCTGTCGCTGTTGCCGTCGGGCGTCGTGCGGCAGGGCAAGCTGTCCATCATCGGCAATGGCGTGGTCTTCGACCCGCATGCTTTCGTGGCGGAAGTGGCGAAGCTCAAGGCGCAGGGCGTCGAAGTGACGCCCGATCGCCTGAAAATAGCCGAAAACACAGCGCTTATCCTGTCGCTGCACCGGGAACTGGACGGATTCCGCGAGGACGCCGCCTCAAATTCCGGGACGAAGATTGGCACGACCCGCCGGGGCATCGGTCCGGCCTATGAGGACAAGGTGGGTCGGCGCGCGGTGCGGGTGATGGATCTGGCGGATTTGGAAACACTGCCCCTGAAGGTCGACAGGCTGCTGACGCACCACAATGCGCTGCGCCGTGGGCTTGGCCATGCCGAAGTCACGCATGACGCGATCATGAGTGAGCTGACCTCGGTCGCCGACGAGATCCTGCCCTATATGGACCGGGTCTGGAAGATCCTCGACGACAAGCGCCGTGCCGGCGAGCGTATCCTGTTCGAGGGCGCGCAAGGCACGCTGCTCGACATCGACCACGGCACCTATCCGTTCGTCACCTCATCCAACACCGTGGCCGGGCAGGCTGCCGCCGGCTCCGGCGTCGGTCCGGGCGCCATCGGCTATGTCCTGGGCATCACCAAGGCCTATACGACGCGCGTCGGCGAAGGTCCGTTCCCAACCGAACAGAAGAACGAGATCGGCGAATTCCTTGGCACGCGTGGCCACGAATTCGGCGTCGTCACCGGGCGCAAGCGCCGTTGCGGCTGGTTCGACGCGGTGCTGGTGCGCCAGGCTGTCGCCGTCAACGGCATCAAGGGCATCGCGCTGACCAAGCTCGACGTGCTCGACGGGCTGGACGAGATCAAGGTCTGCACCGGTTATCGCCTCGACGGCGAGATGATCGACTATTTGCCGGCAAGCCAGGGCGCACAGGCCCGTGTCGAACCGGTCTACGAGACGCTGGAGGGCTGGAAAGGCACCACCGCCGGCGCGCGCAGCTGGAACGATCTTCCGGCCCAGGCCGTCAAATATGTCCGATACATAGAGGAGTTGATCGGCGCGCCGGTAGCACTCCTCTCCACCAGCCCGGAACGGGACGACACGATACTTGTGACCGATCCGTTTCAAGACTAGTTTCTGAAGCCTTTCCGGGCATCGCGGCTGATTTGCGGGGGCCGGCGCGGAAGCAAAAATACAGGTCGACTGAAGCATGGCAGATTTTGTTGCTGTTCTGAAAAAGGCGCTCGACAAGTATGGCGAGCCGACGCCCGAAACGCGCACGCGGACCTATGACGGCGCGCGTTCCGCACTGGTCAAGAAGCTTGCGGAATTTTCGCCGCCGCTGTCGGCCGACGTCGTGGCCAAGCAGAAGCGTTCCCTGGAAGACGCCATTGCGAGCGTCGAGCGCGACTATGCCAAGAGCGTGCCGGAAACGGATCCACTCGCCGAGCTGGAACATATCTTTTCCTCGATCGACCGCAACAAGAACCAGCCAAGCCACACGCGCCAGCCGGTGAAAGCGGAGCCGGCGTGGCCGGCGCCGCCGGCCGCCAAGCCGGAACCCTACCGTCCCGCGCCGCCACCCGCCGCAAAGGCCGAGCCAAGCTGGCAAAAGCCTGTGCCGGTGCAACCGGCAGCCCCCGACCTCGCCGATCATGCCATGCCGGGCATGGATGCTGACCAGGACGATGACCGCGCCGATGTCTTCCCGAATGATGAGGAGCCGGCGGCGGCTGATACGTTCCAGCGCCTGCGTCCGGCCGAGCGCAAGCGCAGTTATGGCGGGCTGATCGCCGCTGCCGTTGCCTTGCTGGTCGTTGCCGGTGGCGGTTATGGCATCTGGCTGAACAAGGACGCTTTCGGCAAGATGCTGGGCCTGGGCGGCAGCAAGGTTGTTGCCAAGACCGAACCGGTGAAACCGGCGCCGGCCAAGCCGGCGATCGATGCCGCGGCAACGCCGCCGGCACCCGCAGCGGGCGCCGAAGCGACGAAATTCACGCAGCGGCTGACGCCTGAAGGCGGCGAAACCGACCCCGGCCCGGCCGCTGGACAAACCGGCATAGGCGAGGGTGAATCCGTCGCAGCGCTGACGACACCGCCATCGGCGACGAATGCGCCGGCCGCGCCGCCACCGGCTGCAGCCGCGCCCGCCGCGGCGGCACCTGCCGCGGCCACACCTGCGGCGGCCACACCAGCGGCGACCGCACCCGCGGCAGGCACCGCGCCCGCCGCGACCCCACCTGCCAACGGAACCGCGCCCGCAGCGCCGGCCGATGCCGCCGCCACGCCGCCGCCCGCTCCGGCGGGCGCCGCGCCTGCGGCACCGGCGGCCGCTCCAGCGACTGCAACCTCGGTGCCGGTCGGCCAGAAGGCGATCTTCTATGAGGAGCGCACCAGCACGGCGCAGGGTTCGGCCGAGCCCGGCAGCATCGTCTGGTCGCTGGTGCAGGAATCGCCCGGCGGCGACCTGCCGCCCGAGCCGGCGATCCGCGCCGAGGCGACCATCCCCGGCAAGGACATCCAGTTGCGCATGACCATCCGCCGCAACACCGACCAGACGCTGCCGGCCAGCCACATCATCGAGATGATCTTCCTGACGCCCGACGGTTTCGAAGGCGGCGGTGTCGACAACATCCTGCGCGTCGCCATGAAGAGCTCGGAACAGGATGCCGGCAGCCCGCTGATCGGCATCCCGGCCAAGATCGCCGACGGCTTCTTCCTCGTCGCGCTCAACGACACCAAGGCCGACGAGGACGCCAACATGACCTTGCTGCGCGGCCAGGACTGGATCGACGTGCCGGTTGTCTACAAGACCGGCCGGCGGGCGCTGCTGACCATGGAAAAGGGCATTCCCGGCGAGAAGGTGTTCGACGAGGCGATCAAGGCCTGGCAGGCCAAGACGGCGGGCTGAGAGGGCCGCCGGTGCCCAAGCGCTGTTGGCTCAGAAGCCCTGGAACAGCATGTCGAGCGCGGCGACGATATCGTCGTGGTGCTTCGTCAGGTTCAGCCGACTTTCACCCAATTCGCTCGCCGGAACGGTGGCAATCAGGTGTGTCGCCATGACCAGCTTCCGGCCGTTGATCTCGAAGATCGGGTGAAGCTTTCGCATCGGCGGCGGCACCGCTGCGACCGGCAGCAGGGGGACGACGACCCGTGTCTTGAAATTGTTGAGCAGGTCGGATTGGACGTCGAGCAGATAGTTGCCTTCGATGCGGCCAGCGAAGACATCGTAGCGGGCCATCAGAACTGCCGGTACTCGTCCAGTGGAATGCCGTTTTTCTCGACATAGTCGTTCCACGCATCCATCGTGGCGCGGTTCTCGAGCTTCCACAGCCGGGTTTTTTCAGCCGCCACCGCTTCCGCGATGCCAGCTTCAGCAGCACGCGAGACATTCACGTCCAGCCCCTTGGCTTCTCTCATGAGGTTGGAATCGATCGACAGATTTGCTGGCTGACGGATCGCATTCATGGCAATCTTACGCATAATGGCCTCCGCAACATGCGCATAATGTATGCGCATTGTCGTGCGGAGGCAATAATCGAGCGAATGGTTATGGGTGAGGCGCCCGGCCCTCCGCTATGGCTCCCTGCCCTTCGGGCGTTCAATCCCTTAGAAAGGTCCACTGGACCTTTTCTATTCGCCCGAAGGCGAACCGGGCTTCACCGTTCGTCGCTTCAATCGACAAATCGTTGTCGACTAATCGGCCTACGGCCGAACGCTCCTCACCCCTCCATCTCTTCCCGCAGCATCTCCAGTTCCAGCCATTCTTCCTCGAGCGCTGCCAGCGTCGCGCGCTCCTTGTCGAGGGCGGCGATGGTCTTCTGGAACGAGGCCGGATCGCGCTCGTAATAAGCCGGGTCGGCGATGTTGTTCTCCAGCCGCGAGATCGACGCGGTTACCGCCTCGATCTTCTTCGGCAAGGACTCCAGGGCGAATTTCTGCTTGAACGACAGTTTTTTCGCCGGGCCTTTTGGGGCCGCTGGCTCGCTCCTGCCGGGCGTCGGCGCATCGCCGGCTTCGGCCTTGGCGCGCGCCTTGCGGTCGTCGAGCCGGGTGCCGCCGCGCTGCGCCAGCATGTCGGAATAGCCGCCGGCATATTCGATCCAGCGCCCGTCGCCGTCCGGTGCGATCAGGCTGGTCACCGTGCGGTCGAGAAAGTCACGATCGTGGCTGACCAGGATGACGGTGCCGGCAAAGCCGGCGACCAGTTCCTGCAGAAGTTCCAGCGTCTCCATGTCGAGATCGTTGGTCGGCTCATCGAGCACCAGAAGGTTCGCCGGCCGCGCCAGCACGCGCGCCAGGATCAGCCGCGCCCGTTCGCCGCCGGACAGCTCGCGCACCGGGGTGCGCGCCTGCTCCGGCTTGAACAGGAAATCCTTCATATAGGAGACGACATGGCGCTGCTCGCCATTGATGACGAGGTTTTCGCCACGCCCGTCGGTGAGATACTGCGCCAGGGTCTCTTGCGGGTCGACCGCCTCGCGCTTCTGGTCGAGCGTGGCGATCTCCAGATTGGTGCCGAGCCTGATCGAACCGGCATCCGGTGCCAATTCGCCGGTCAGCATCTTCAAAAGCGTGGTCTTGCCGGCGCCGTTCGGGCCGACGAGGCCGACGCGGTCACCGCGCTGGATGCGGGTCGAGAAGCCTTTGACCACGGTGAGGTCGCCAAAGCTCTTCTCGATGTTCTTCGCTTCGATCACCAGCTTGCCGGATTCGGCGGCGTCGCTCGCCACCATGGTCGCAGTCCCTTCGGCGCCGCGATGGCCGCGGAAACGCTGGCGCATGGTCTGCAACTCGCCCAACCGGCGCATGTTGCGTTTGCGCCGTGCCGTCACGCCGTAGCGCAGCCAGTGCTCTTCACGCACGATCTGGCGGCCGAGCTTGTGCTGCTCGCGCTCTTCCTCTTCGAGAACCAGGTCGCGCCATTCCTCGAAATGGCCAAAACCCTTGTCCAGGCGGCGGGTCTGGCCACGATCGAGCCAGACGGTGGCGCGCGACACGCGCTCGAGAAAGCGGCGGTCGTGCGAGATGACGATGAGCGCCGAGGAGGTGCGGACGAGCTCCTCCTCCAGCCATTCGATGACAGATAGGTCAAGATGGTTAGTCGGCTCATCGAGCAGCAGGATGTCCGGCTCCGGCGCCATGACGCGGGCAAGCGCTGCACGCCTCGCCTCGCCGCCGGACAGATCGTTAGGCCGCTCTTCGCCCGACAAGCCGAGATGCTCCATCAGATAGCTGGCGCGGTAGGGATCGTCGGCGGGCCCGAGCCCGGCCTCGACATAGGCGCGCACGGTGGCAAAGCCCTCCATGTCGGGCATCTGCGGCAGATAGCGGACAGTCGCCGAGGGCTGGCGGAAGACCTCGCCATCCTGCGGTTCGATCAGGCCGGCGGCGATCTTGAGCAGCGTCGACTTGCCGGAGCCATTGCGGCCGACCAGCGCGATCTTGTCGCCGGCCGAAGCGGTCAAGGCTGCGCCATCGAGCAGCGGCGTGCCGCCAAAGGTCAGTTTTATCCCGTCGAGATTGAGAAGGGGCGGGGCCATGTCAGCTTTCAGGTAGTGGATACGGATGCGCGAGCAGCAGTGCGCGGCCGTGGCCGAGCGCGATTTCGAGGCGGCCCCCGGTCTTGTCGAACTTGACCTCGTTGGAGATGGTCAGGGACGAGCCGAAGGCCACCTCGACCTGGTTCAGCGGCCATTTGGCGCCAGAAACGGTCAGGCCGGCAAGTTCGGAAAAGCCGAGGATCGAAAACAGCGTGCCGTCGGCATAGTCGAAGTCGGCCTTTTCGTGCAGCAAGGGGACACCTTCCTGGGCGCCGCTGGTCAGCAGCACCTTGGTCCCGGCCTCGGCCAGCCGCAGGGCGAGTGCCAGATGCAGGAAAGCGTGGTCGGCGCGCTTGCCGCCGAAGGCGCCCGCTAGCACAAGGCGGGTCGCGCCGCGCTCGAGGGCTGCGGCGATCGCCAGTTCGCCGTCGGTCTTGTCCTTCTCAGCCGGAAAGGTCTGGCGGGGCACCGAAGCAAGGTCGTCAGGAAGATTGGCCGGCACCGAATCGAAATCACCCACCCACAGTTCAGGCACAAGGCCGAGCAGCCGCGCATGGCCGATGCCGGCGTCGGCGGCGATGACGCGCGAGCCTTCGACCTGGCGGTCGAGCCGGGGCGTGCGGATGAGATCGCCGCCAAGCAGGATGGTGAATGTGCTCATATCTGGTGGCCTGTACCAGCCCGGCAGCGGAAACGGAAGGCCGGCAAACTGCCACTTGCGCGGTTCGTCGGCCGGGCCTATGTGTCGAAACGCTCTAACGGGGTGCCGGCTGCGATCTTCGCGGACCGGCTGAGAGGCAATCTCGCCAACCCGCTGAACCTGATCCGGTTTGTACCGGCGGAGGGATTAGACGTTTCGGACAGTCCGACGCCTCAATTCCTTTTAATTCGAACGAAGGAGGCGCCGATGCGCACGCTTTTATACGCTCTTGTCTCAGCCATGATTGTGGCGCTGTCCGGGCCGGCCTTGGCCAAGGACAAGCTCACCGTCTACACCTATGAGAGCTTCACCGCCGACTGGGGTCCAGGCCCGGTGGTGAAGAAGGAATTCGAGGCCGAATGCGGCTGCGATGTCGAGTTCGTCTCGGTCGCCGATGGCGTCGCCCTGCTCAACCGCGTCAAGCTCGAAGGGGCGTCGACCAAGGCCGATATCGTGCTCGGCCTCGACACCAATCTTACCGCCGATGCCAAGGCCTCGAGCCTGTTTGCCCCCCATGGCGCGGTGAGCGATATCAACGTGCCGGGCGGCTGGACCGACGACACGTTTGTTCCCTTTGACTACGGCTATTTCGCCGTCGTCTATGACACGGAAAAGCTGAAGACGCCGCCCAAAAGCCTGAAGGAGCTGGTCGAGGGTAGCGCCGACGACAAGATCGTCATCCAGGATCCACGCACCTCGACGCCAGGCCTCGGCCTGCTGTTGTGGGTGAAGTCGGTCTATGGTGACAAGGCGCCGGAAGCCTGGGCCAAGCTCAAGGCGAAGGTGCTGACCGTGACGCCGGGCTGGAGCGAGGCCTATGGCCTGTTCACCAAGGGCGAGGCGCCGATGGTGCTGTCCTACACGACGTCGCCGGCCTATCACATGGTTGCAGAGAACACCGAGCGCTACCAGGCGGCTTCCTTTGAAGAGGGCGAATATCTGCAGATCGAGGTCGCGGGAATCACCACCACGGGGGCCAAGAACCCGCTGGCGGAAAAGTTCATGGCCTTCATGACCGGACCGAAATTCCAGGACGCCATCCCGGAGACCAACTGGATGTTCCCGGCAGGCAAGACCGACAAGCCGCTCAACCCGGCCTTCGACAAACTGGTCAAACCGACAAAGACCTTGCTGTTCAGCCCCGAGGAGGTTGCCGCCAATCGCAAGGCCTGGGTCGATGAATGGCTGGCGGTGATGAGCAAATGAGCGCGCTTCTCACCCTCCCCCTTGTGGGGAGGGTCGATCCGCGAAGCGGAGCGGGGTGGGGGCTGCGACGCTGAGCACTGCCTCACCCCCACCCCGGCTCGCGGACACCGCTTCGCGGCATCCGCGTTCCGACCCTCCCCGCAAGGGGGAGGGTGGAAGGCGCGCGTCTGACCCCCGCGTCACCGCCGGCATTGTCGCGCTTGCCGCGATCACCCTGTTGATCGGCGGCGCGTTTGCCGGGCTGCTTGTCGAAGGCGCCCATGATTTCTCAGGCGCCTGGGCGGCCTTCGATCCCTACCTGCTGCGTGTCGTCCGCTTCACACTCTGGCAAGCCGCACTCTCGACCCTGCTCTCGGTCATCCCTGCTCTGTTCGTGGCGCGTGCCCTGTCGCGGCATCCGCGCTTCTTCGGCCGCGCCTTCATCCTGCAGCTCTTTGCCGTGCCTTTGGCGCTGCCGGCGATCGTCGCGGCGCTTGGCATCCTGGCGCTCTACGGCCGCGCCGGCTATTTCGCCGGCCTGTTCAGCGCGGTTGGCGGTCAGGGCTGGCCAGGCATTTACGGCCTGTCCGGCATTCTGGTCGCCCATGTCTTCTTCAACCTGTCGCTCAGCGTCCGGCTGTTCCTCGAGGCGCTGCAGACCATCCCCGCGGACCAATGGCGGCTGGCGAGCCAACTCGGCATGGGGGCGCGGCCGGCGTTCCGGCTGATCGAATGGCCGACGCTGCGCGCCGCTCTGCCCGGTGTCGCCGGCCTTGTCTTCATGCTCTGCATCACCTCGTTCACCATCGTGCTGACGCTTGGCGGCGGACCGGCCGCGACGACGCTGGAGGTCGGCATCTACCAGGCGCTGCGATTCGATTTCGATCCGGCGCGGGCGGTGACGCTGACGTTACTGCAGATCGCCTTGACCTTTCTGGTGGTGCTGGCGCTGACGCGGCTTGGCGTCAATGTCGTTGGCGACGCCAATCTGCCGGTGGCGCAGCGCCGCTATCTGTCAGTCGTTGGCACCGAAACCCTGTTCAACGCCATGCTCATCACTCTGGCGGTGCTGTTCGTTGTCGGACCAATGGCGGCCACGGTGATGGCCGGGTTGGGGGCCGATCTCGGCCGGCTCGCCGGCGAGACCACGGTCCGGCAGGCGATACTGACCAGTGCGATGCTCGCCTTCCTGTCGGCGCTGCTTTCGGTGATGCTGTCACTGGCATTGACCATGGCGCGGCGGGCGCTGGCACTGAGCCGCGGCACCAGTCCAAAGACGCTGCTCGAACATGCCGCCGATACCGGCGCCGGTTTTGTCCTGGTCGTGCCACCGATCGTCATCGGCGCCGGCTGGTTCCTGCTGCTGCGCCATGGCGTCGACGTCTTCGCCATCGCCCCGGTCATGGTCGTCACCGTCAATGCGGTCATGGCCATGCCTTTCGCGCTGCGCGCCGTGCGTCCCGCCTATGATGCGGCGAGCGAGCGTCATGAACGGCTATGCGCGCAGCTGGGTATCTCCGGCTGGGCCAGGCTGCGGCTGATCGACTGGCCGTCATTGCGGCGTCCGCTCGCCACCGCCTTTGCTTTCGCCATGGCATTGTCGCTGGGCGATCTCGGCGTCATCGCGCTGTTCGGCAGTGATTCCGTGCAGACCTTGCCCTACCTTCTGCTGGCGCGCATGGGCAGCTACCGCACCGAGGACGCCGCCGGCCTCGCACTCCTGCTTGGCCTGGTCTGCCTCGCCTTGGTGCTGGCAGCGGACTGGCTGGGAAGGGAAAAGGTCCGCAATGTCTGACGGGGCGACGGGCAGGAAAGGCGTTCCGGTGCGGCTGGACAAGGTCTTGTTCAGCTATGGCGAGGTATCGCTTGCCTTCGATGTCGAGTTCACTGCCGCAAAAATCACCGCCATCATGGGGCCGAGCGGCTCGGGCAAGTCGACGCTGCTCAACCTTGTTGCCGGCTTCGAGACGCCACAGTCCGGCCGCGTGCTGATCGGCGAGGCCGATGTCGGCGCCGCGCCGCCGGCCGCGCGGCCGGTGTCGATGGTGTTCCAGGAGAACAACCTTTTCGCCCATCTTTCCGTCGAGCAGAATGTCGGGCTTGGCCGCTCGCCATCGCTGCGACTGACCGAGACCGATCGAATCGCCATCGCCGAGGCGCTTGCGCGCACCGGCCTTGCCGGCAAGGAAAAACGCCTGCCGCGCGAACTGTCCGGCGGCGAGCGTCAGCGCGTTGCCCTGGCGCGCGTGCTGGTGCGCGATCGCCCGGTGCTTCTGCTCGACGAGCCCTTTGCTTCGCTCGGGCCTGCGTTGCGCGACGACATGCTCGACCTGGTTGCCGGCCTCCATGCCGAGCGCGGCATGACGGTGCTGTTCGTCACGCACCAGCCGGAGGATGCCCGCCGTATCGGCCAGAATGTGGTGTTCCTGGACAATGGCGCCGTCGCTGCCACCGGCACGGCGGACGATTTCTTTGCCGGGGCTGGTCCGGAGGCTTTCCGACGCTATGTTGGCACAAGCATCCAGACGACTGGATCACGAGATATTGCCCGGAAGCGGACATAATTTACGCCCAAACCGGTCCGAGGCGATATGGCGCTTGCTTGCCATGACTGGAGTAGTGTGGCTAGGTCCGCTGAATACCGGTCCGGCACACGCCGTGATTTGCCTACAGCATCCGCCGTCCGCCCTGAGGGACGTGCGACGGATGCTGTAGCAGTTTGAAGTAGCGCGTGACACTCTTCGAAGATCGCCCCCGATCGTCGTCGTCATGCGCCGGGACCCGAAAGGAAGCCGTTCTGGCGATCGGCGTTAACAGGCTAAGAATGAATCCGCTGGCGCGCTTTCTGGCGCTGGCCGGCTTTGCCGTGGCCTTGGCAAGCTGCCAGATGTTCACGCCCCCGGCAGTCCAGGAATCCGGTTTCCAGCCTTCCGACAAGCCGATCACGGTCGACAATGTCGGCGCCAACAACAAGCTTGCGGAGTTGGCCAAGGCGCAGCATCCGCGCATCCTGGCCACCTATGGCGGCGAATATTCCGATCCCAAGCTCGAGCGAATGGTGGCCAAGGTCGTCGGCAATCTGACTGTGGTGTCGGCGAACCCGACCCAGACCTACCGCATCACCATCCTCAATTCGCCCAACGTCAACGCCTTCGCGCTGCCGGGCGGCTATCTCTACATCACGCGCGGCCTGCTGGCGCTGGCCAATGATTCGTCCGAACTTGCCGCCGTCATCGCGCATGAGATGGGCCACGTCACCGCCAATCACGGCCTGCAGCGCCAGCAGTTGGAGGCCGAGGAAGGCCTGGCGACCAAGGTGGTCTCTGATGTGCTGGGCGACAGCCCGACCGCCAAGGCGGCTCTGATCCGCGGCAAGCTTCGGCTGGCGCAGTTTTCGCGCAACCAGGAGTTGGAGGCAGACGCCATCGGCATCAAGTCGATTGGCGAAGCCGGCTACGACCCTTACGCCGCCGGACGCTTCCTGCAGTCGATGTCGGCCTACACCGATTTCCGTTCGATCAGCGGCGCCACCGACGCCAGCCTCGACTTCCTGGCGACGCACCCCAACACGCCGCAGCGCATCGATCTGGCGCAGCGCCATGCTCGCCAGTTCGGCGCGCCCGGCGTCGGCACGCGCGACCGCGATTCCTTCCTCGCCGGCATTGACGGCCTGCTCTATGGCGACACGCCGGAGGAAGGTTATGTGCGCGGCGAGACCTTCCTGCATCCGGGCCTCGGCGTGTCGTTCACGGTGCCGGACGGTTTCATCATCGACAATTCGGCGGCAGCGGTGACGGCGACCGGGCCGGGCGACATAGCGATCCGTTTCGACGGCGTTTCGATCGACAAGAACCGCCCCTTGACCGACTACATCAGAAGCGGCTGGGTGGCCGGTCTCGATGACAGCACTGTCAAGCAGGAAACCATCAACGGCAATGAGGCCGCGACCGCGCATGCCGGTGCCGAAGGCTGGCAGTTCGACATCGCGGTGATCCGTGCCGGCGGCCAGGTCTACCGGCTGTTGACCGCGGCACCGTCAGCCAGCACCTCGCTGGAGACGGTGGCGCGCTCGGTCAGCGGGTCGTTCCGTATCCTGAGCCCCGCAGAAAAGGCGGCTTTGAAGCCGCTGCATATTCGCGTCCTCACCGTGCAGCCGGGCCAGACCATGGGCTCGCTCGCCGCACAGATGGTCGGCGTCGATCGCAAGCTCGACCTGTTCCGGGTGCTGAACGCGCTGTCGCCGGGTGCCGCGGTTTCGGCCGGCGATAAGGTCAAGATCGTTACGGATAAATAAGAGCCCGTCGCAAACTCACTCTGCTGGACGCCTGACGCGGTTTTCTGCGCTTCCGGTGCTCATGGACTTCATGTCCACTCCGCTCCGGTTCTCGAAAACCACGCCATTCGCCTCAGCGGAACGAGTTTTCAACGCACTCTTATCCTGTGCTTTGAGTGGTCAGGCGGCTGTCGCCAGAAATTCCGGATTCTGCTTTACCAGTGCGACCTTGAGCTTTTCCATGGCGCGGGCCTCGATCTGGCGGACGCGTTCCTTGGAAATGCCGAGCGTCTCGCCGAGCGCTTCAAGCGTGGCGCCCTCGTCGTTCAGCCGGCGTTCTTCGATGATCCTGAGTTCACGCGCGTTGAGCGCGCCAAGCGCCTCGCGCAGCCAAAGCGAGCGGCGCGCGACATCGATCTTGTCGCCGACGATCTCGTCGGGCAGGGGTTCATCCGAAACTAGGAAATCCATCCGCTCGGTGGCGCCCGCATCATCGGCAAGCGGCGCGTTCAGGGAGGAGTCAGGCGCCGACAGCCGCGAATCCATCATCGCCACATCGGCCTCGGAGACGCCAAGTGCGACCGACACCTCGCGGTAGAGGGTCGTGTTGGAAAGCGGCTCCGCGCCGTTCGCCAGCCGGGCACGTAACCGTCGCAGGTTGAAGAACAGAGCTTTCTGCGCCGAGCTGGTGCCGCCGCGCACGATCGACCAGTTGCGCAGGATGTAGTCCTGCATGGAGGCGCGAATCCACCATGTCGCATAGGTCGAAAACCGCACTTCGCGCTCGGGCTCGAAGCGGGCGGCGGCCTCGAGCAGGCCGACATGGCCTTCCTGGATCAGGTCGCCGAGCGGCAGGCCGTAGTGACGGAATTTGGAGGCCATGGAAATGACCAGCCGCATATGGGCGACGGTGATGCAGTGCAGTGCGTTCTGGTCGTTGTCTTCCTTCCAGAGCAAAGCCAGTCGATGCTCCTCGTCCCGTTCGAGGTAGGGCGCCTTCATCGCCGCGCGGACCATGATCCGTCCAGCCGTGTCTTGCATCATGAGGCGCTCCCTGGCTCAGGCGATAGGACTGACGTTACGAACTTGGCCGGGCGCCGGTTGAAATCGCGGGGTCGCGCCCTAGAACAGCCAAAACTGCCATGCGCGAGAAAGGTTCCGCTGGCGCGCGGAAGCAAGCGGTGCTGTCCGGGCGATTTTGAAATCGTTCCCCGGAGCTTCAGACGTTGCAGGGAATCCCTTTTAGAGAATGTGGTTTCAGAAATTCTTTGTTTTTGAAATCTGGTTCCTTATTCTTTCGGCCCGCATCTGTCATTTTCCAGCCCTCACAACAGGCCTGACATAGGCCAAGGACGGGATCACAAAAAAATGAAATGGCTCAAATCGCTTATCGTCGCCGGAACGTTGCAGGCCCTGGCGGTCACATCAGGCCATGCTGGTGCCAATCTCGATCAGATCAAGCAGGCAGGCACCCTCAAGGTCGGCACCGAGGGCACCTACGCACCCTTCACCTATCATGACGCTTCCGGCGCGCTGGTCGGCTTCGATGTCGAGATCGCCAAGGCAATCGGCGACAAGCTTGGCGTCAAGGTCGAGTTCCTCGAAGGCAAATGGGACGGGTTGATCGCCGGCCTCGACGTCAGCCGTTATGACGCCGTCATCAACGAAGTCGGCATCACTGATGCCCGCAAGGCCAAGTACGACTTTTCCGATCCCTACATTGCCTCCAAGGCGGTGCTGATCGTGCGCGGCGACAACACCGAGATCAAGACGTTCGCCGATCTCAAGGGCAAGAAGTCGGCGCAGTCGCTGACCTCGAACTTTGGCAAGCTGGCTGAGACGAACGGCGCCGAACTGGTCGGCACCGACGGCTTCGACCAGTCGATCCAGCTGCTTTTGACCGGCCGCGCCGACGCTACGATCAATGACAGCCTGTCGTTCCTCGATTTCAAGAAGCACAAGCCCGATGCCAATGTGAAGATCGCCGCGCAAGAGGAAAACGCCGACTATTCCGGCGTCATCGTGCGCAAGGGCGATCCGGAACTGGTCGCCGCCATCAACAAGGCGCTGGCCGACATCAAGGCCGACGGCACCTACAAGAAGATCGCCGACACCTATTTCGGCCAGGACGTTTCGAAGTAATTTTTTCGAGGGTGGACCCGGTTGCCGCCCCGTCAACGCATCAGCGGCGAGCCATCTTTGATGGCTCGCCGCTTTTGTCGTGATATGGCTGACGCATTCGCATTTCGATCATCCATCCTGGAGGGCCTTTCGTGCCGCACTGGCTGCAACTGATGCTGGAGTCGCTGCCTTCGCTGCTCTGGGCCGCTCTGATCTTCACCGTACCGTTGACGCTGCTGTCCTTCGTCCTCGGCTTGACGGTTGGCCTGGGGGCAGCACTCGGCCGGCTGTTCGGACCGAAGCCGCTGGTCGCGCTCGTGCGCTTCTATGTCTGGATCTTCCGCGGCACGCCGCTTTTGGTGCAGCTGTTCCTGATCTTCTACGGTCTGCCGTCGGTCGGCATCCTGCTCGACGCCTTCACGGCAGCCCTGATCGGCTTCACGCTCAACATCGGCGCCTATACGTCGGAGATCATCCGTGCCGCCATCGGCTCGGTGCCGAAAGGCCAGTGGGAAGCCGCCTATTCGATCGGCATGACCTGGAGCCAGGCGATGCGGCGCACCATCCTGCCGCAAGCCGGCCGCGTCGCGGTGCCGCCGCTCTCCAACACCTTCATCTCGCTGGTCAAGGACACCTCGCTGGCCGCCGCCATCACCGTGCCGGAGATGTTCCAGGCGGCGCAGCGCATCGTTGCCACCTCCTATGAGCCGCTGATCCTCTATGTCGAAGCGGCGATCCTCTATCTGGCGATGAGCTCGGTGCTGTCGGCCTTGCAGACGCGGCTCGAAACCCGGCTCAACCGCTATGGCGGCTTTCTGGAGGCACGCACATGATCGGCCTCAGCAACATCGAAAAACGCTTCGGCGACAATCTGGTGCTGAAGGGCGTGACGGTCACCATCGCCGAAGGCAGTGTCACAGCACTTGTCGGTCCTTCGGGCGGCGGCAAGAGCACGCTCTTGCGTTGCATCAACCTCTTGGAGATCCCGACCTCGGGCACGGTGCGGATCGGCGACGAGACGCTCGAGTTCCGGCCGGGCATCAAGGTCCCGGCGGCAGACATAAGACGCGTGCGCCTGCAGACCGGCATGGTGTTCCAGAATTTCCAGCTGTTCCCGCACCGCACTGCGATCGAGAATGTCATGGAAGGCCTGGTGACAGTGCTGAAGTGGTCGCCTGAGAAGGCGCGCGAGCGGGCGCTCGCTTTGCTGGAAAAGGTCGGGATGGCGCACAAGGCCGATGCCTGGCCGGCGACGCTGTCAGGTGGCCAGCAGCAGCGCGTGGCGATCGCTCGCGCCTTGGCGCCGTCGCCGAAGGTGCTGCTGTGCGACGAGCCGACCTCGGCGCTCGATCCGGAACTGGCGCAAGAGGTGGTCGACGTGCTTGGCAAGCTTGCCAGTGAAGGCACCACCATGGTGATGGCGACGCATGACCTGCGCCTCGCTTCCAAGATCGCGCAGGAAGCGGTGTTCCTCGATGCCGGCGTCATCGTCGAGAAAGGGCCTTCCGCCGTACTGTTCGGCAATCCGGAGCGCGAACGGACCAAGCGTTTTATTGCGACGCTGAAGCAGGAGGCGGAGAGGGAGGGCGGCGGCCAGGCGTAGGCGCGGCCCTTGCATTGTTCGAGGAACAAAAAACCCGGCGCGAGGCCGGGTTTTTCGAGAACTTAAAAGTGAAAGAGATCAGGCAGCTTCTTCCTGCTCGGCTTCCTCATTGTCGGCCTTGGCGCCACGCTTAGGGCCCTTGTTGAGGTTGACCTCGATCAGCCGCACGGCTTCGGTTTCCGACATGCGGTTGACGGCCGCGATTTCGCGAGCCATGCGGTCGAGCGCCGCCTCGTAGAGCTGACGTTCGGAATAGGACTGCTCCGGCTGATTGTCGGCGCGATAGAGGTCGCGCACGACTTCCGAGATCGAGATCAGGTCGCCGGAATTGATCTTGGCATCATATTCCTGGGCGCGGCGCGACCACATGGTGCGCTTGACGCGGGCGCGGCCCTGCACAACCTTCAGCGCGCGCTCGACATAATCCTCTTCCGACAGCTTGCGCATGCCGATGGAGGTCGCCTTGGCGACCGGCACCTTCAGGCGCATCTTGTCCTTCTGGAAGTCGATGACGAACAGTTCCAGCTTGTGACCAGCCACTTCCTGCTCGTCGATCGACACGATCTGGCCAACGCCGTGCGCGGGATAGACGATGTACTCGCCAGTCTTGAAACCATGACGCGCACCAGTGGACTTCTTCTGCGGGGTGATCGTTGCCATTACGCCCTGAACTCCTTGTTGTGGTACCGGCGTCCTGCCGGCCCGAACTCGTGCGATCGGGGAAACCGATCGTTAGCCGCACAACAGATGAACCCACCGGAAAGGCCGGGACCGGCAAACCGCACGAGTTGCGACCGCCTGGCCCAGATCGCTCTGGTCCGGAGTGGGATTTTCACCTTTCAGTGATTTGGGGCGTCTGCGCCATAAATCGACGTTGTGTCACCGGCATGTTTCGCTGATGTAACACAAAAAGTCGGAAGAATCAAGGTTTTGCTGCATAAGCGAAGGCCACAGGTCACCTCCGCCTGTCAAGGCGGTTAATCGGCCATACCTCTTACGCCGCGTCATACCGATCGAAACGGTAGCGCTGTCAGTCGCCCTCGCCGGGTTCGGCGGAGAAATATTTCTCGAACTTGCCGGCCTCGCCGTCGAAGGTCTTGGCGTCTGCCGGCGGCTCCTTCTTGGCGGTGATGTTGGGCCATTTATCGGCATATTCGGTGTTGATCTGCAGCCATTTGTCGAGGCCCGGCTCGGTGTCGGGCTTGATCGCGTCGGCGGGACATTCGGGCTCGCAGACGCCGCAGTCGATGCACTCGTCGGGATGGATGACGAGCATGTTCTCGCCTTCGTAGAAACAGTCGACCGGACAGACCTCGATGCAGTCCATATATTTGCACTTGATGCAATTGTCGGTCACGACGTAGGTCATCGATCGGCTCCGGGACGTCCCAGCTTAATGGGCCAGTTTTCTTGGGCTTTTTCCGTGAGGTAACGCCTTTGTCCGTCGCTTGCAAGGGTTGCCATGCCCGACAGCTTCGGCGTTGGCGGAATGGAATTCCAGGCGGTAGGCGCGGCGAGGGCGGCTGATGTCCCGGGGAGCGTCTTGTTTGCCGGGTTCCGTTCTGTCCTGCGCCCGCCATTGCCCTGGGATCGCGGCCCGCGATCTGGCCGGCAAGCAAGCTTCAATCTTCGCCAAGCAGGCGGTCGGTCTGGCGGCGCTCTCTCTTGGTCGGGCGGCCGCTGCCGGCCTCGCGCAGTGCCGGAATAGCATCGGGAAGCGCCTCGCCCTTCGGTGTGGGCGGTGGCGACATGTCCTCATAGAGGGTGCGGGCTTCCTCTGCCGGGCCGCGCCGCACACCGGCGCCGAGCACCTTCCAGACGAAGATGCGCCTGTCGAGCGTGATGGTCAGGACGTCGCCCGGCTTGACCAGATCGGAGGCCTGCGCTGCTTTGTCGCGATTGATGCGCACCCGCCCGGCGACGACCAGCTTGGCCGCCAGCGAGCGCGATTTCATCCGCGCGCGAGAAGAACAGCCATTTGTCGATGCGCTGGCGGCCTTCAGCAACCATCGAACCACACCAAGTCTACTTCTTCAGCTGGTCGCGCAAGGCGGCGAGCTTGGCGAAGGGCGAATCCGGATCGAACCGCACCGGGCGTTCCTCGCGCGGCTTTGGCTGGAAGGCGGGCTTTGCGCCCCCCTTGCCGCGATCGGGGCCACCCTTGCCCTCGGGCCTGCCGCCCTTCCAGTCGGGCCGGCCTTCGCGGCGCTCGGGACGCTCGCCTTGCGGGCGGGCATCGCGGCGCTGTTCACCTTCGGCCTGCGGCTTGGGCTTGAATTTCGAGCGGTCGAAGCGCGGCTTGCCGGCGCCGTCGCGCCGTCCTTCATGGGCTGCGCGTTCTCCGGGTGCGGCCGCTGCCTGCGCTCCGGCGGCATCGGCCGGCGCATTGTTTCGGCCGCGCGCTTGTCCGTTGCGCTGGCGGTTGTTGCGGCCTTCGTGATGGCGGGGACGCTGTTCGAAACGGCCCTGACGCCACAACAGGATCGGCTTGGGCGCTTCGACTTCCACAGCGGGCTCGCCGGCAGCCGCTTCGGTCACGACGACAGGCTCGCCGGTCTCACCCTCCCCCTCGTGGGGAGGGTCGGCGCGCAGCGTCGGGGTGGGGGCCGCGCTGGCTTCGTCAGCACTGCCGGCTTCGTCAGCGCCACCTGCATCGTCTGCGCCATCACCCCCACCCGCGTCGCTTCGCGCCGCGACCTCCCCCATCGAGGGGGAGGTGAGGGCGCTGTCGCTTTCGGTGACAGTGACGTCAGCGAGGGCTTCCGCCACGAGCGGGACCTCTTCCACGGCTTCGGCCGGAGCTTCGGTTGGCTCTTCCGCAACAGGCTCTTCTGCCGGTTCCACGATGACCGCGGCCGGCGCTTCGACGGCGGCCTCGGCGGGAGCCGGTTCCGAACCCTCGACTGCTGCCTCCGCCGCCGCATCTGCTGCGGCAGCCTCCGCAGCCCTGGCCTGCTCGGCACGTGCAGCCTCTTCCGCTGCGAGTTTCGCGGCTGCGGCTTCGCGTGCGGCAGTGTCCTGCGCCTCGAGCCGTGCCTTGACCTCGGCCGCCGGCTTCGGCTCGGCGCGATAGCCCAGGCCCTTGAGGATCTCTTCCATGTCGTCGGCGGTGGCGCCGAGGATCGACATCATCGGCGGCGTGACCATGAAGGATTGGCCGTCATAGGCGCCGTCCGGACGCTGGCCGAGGCCGGGCTTCCAGTTGGTCGCCGGACGGATGAGATCCGCCAGCCGTTCCAATATGTCGATGCGCACGGCACGGCGGCCGAGATTGCGGTAGCCGGCAAGCTTGTAGAAGGCCTTGTCGAAGGCCGGATCGATGACCACAGATGTGCGGCCCGACGCCAGCGCGTGGACCACGTCGCCGAAACCAGGCTTGTCCTTGCCGTCGTTCGTCAGCGCCCACAGCAAGGTCACCAGTCCGGCGGGCGCCGGCTTGATCAGGGCCGGCACGAAGACATGGTAAGCGCCGAAGCGCACGCCAAGCCGGCGAAGGGCTGCACGACCTTCCTGGTCTAGTGACTTCATCTCCTCGGCGATGTCGCGGCGATTGATGAGGCCGAAATTCTCGACCAGCTGGAAGGCGATGCCACGGCCGATGCCGGAAATCTGCTCGGCGTTCTTCAGGTCGACCAGCGGCTTCAGCAGCGTTTCGATCTGGAAATTGACGAAACGTTCGGCGCGCGCGGCGACCTTGTCGCGCGCCGGGCCGGTCAGTTGTTCGTCGGCCAGCAGAACCAGACGCGGCTTCAGCGGGTCTTCGCCTGAAACCAGCGTGCCGATCGGAGCGCCGATCCAGCGCAGCGTGCCGTCCGAGCCAAGTGCGAGGTCCCCATTGGGACAGGCGCCAAAACGTTCGGCGCGCGCCTCGAATTCGGCGGCCAGCGCCTTTTGCGCGGCCGTGCGCACGGCCTTGGCGTCTTCGCCGCCGGCGGTCTGGTCGGCGGTGAAGCGGAACCCTTGCAACTCGCCGACATGGTGGCCTTCGACAAGGACGGTTCCGGTAGGACTAATTTCGGCTTCGGGCATGGTATTTTCTCTAAGGCGCCGCATGAGGACGGAAGTCCTGCGGTCTACGAAGCGTTTCGTCAACCGCTCATGCAGCGCATCCGACAATCTGTCTTCGATTTCGCGCGTCTTTTCCTGCCAGTGTGCCTGATCGGCCAGCCAGCCGGGCCGGTTCGACACAAATGTCCAGGTGCGGATCTGGGCAATGCGGTGCGACAGCGTGTCGATGTCGCCTTCGGTGGTGTCGGCGCGGCGCACCTGCTCGGCCATGTAATTCTCGTCGACATGGCCATGCCGGGCAAGGTCCATATAGATCGAGGCGATGAGGTCGGCATGCTGGGCGGGTGCGATCTTGCGGTAGTCGGGCAGCGCGCAGGCTTCCCACAGCAGCGCCACGCGCTTGGCGTCGGTGGCGAGCGCGCGGATATCCTCGTCGCGGGAGAGATATTCGAGCGCCTGGGCGTCGACTGCCGGCAGCGCCCGCGTCAGGCCCTCGACAGGCGCGTTGGTCTCGATCGAGCGTTTCAGCGCATCGAGGCTGGCGAAGTCGAAATGCGCGGTGCGCCACTGCAGCACCTTCACCGGATCGAAGTCATGGCCCTCGATCTTCTTGATCAACTCCTCGTCAAGCGGATCGACCTGGCCGGTGACGCCAAAGGTGCCGTCGCGCAGATGCCGGCCGGCGCGGCCGGCGATCTGGCCAAGCTCGGCCGCGGTCAAATTGCGATACTGGTAGCCATCGAATTTGCGGTTCTGGGCAAAGGCGACATGGTCGAGATCGAGGTTGAGGCCCATGCCGATGGCATCGGTGGCAATAAGATAGTCGACGTCGCCCGACTGGAACAAGGCCACCTGGGCGTTGCGGGTGCGCGGCGAGAGCGCCCCGAGCACAACCGCGGCACCGCCCTGCTGGCGGCGGATCAGTTCGGCGATGGCATAGACCTCGTCGGCGGAGAAGGCGACGATCGCGGTGCGGCGTGGCAGGCGGGTCAGCTTCTTCGAACCGGCATAGGCCAGATGCGACAGCCTCGGCCGTGTCACCACCGAGACGCCCTTCAGCAGGCGCTGCAAGATGCCGTGCATGGTGGCCGCGCCAAGCAGCAGCGTTTCCTGGCGGCCGCGCAGATGCAGGATGCGGTCGGTGAAGATGTGGCCGCGCTCGAGGTCGCCGGCGAGCTGCACCTCGTCGATGGCGACGAAGGCGGCGTCGGTCTCACGCGGCATGGCCTCGACGGTGCAGACAGAATATTTCGCGCCCGGCGGCTGGATCTTCTCCTCGCCGGTGATCAGCGCGACCTTGTGGGCGCCGACCTTTTCGCAGACGCGCGTGTAGACTTCCCGGGCCAGCAGCCTGAGCGGCAGGCCAATGACGCCGGTTTCGTGCGCCACCATGCGCTCGATGGCGAGATGGGTCTTGCCGGTGTTGGTCGGGCCAAGCACGGCGGTCACGTCGCGGCCCGACAGGATCAGCGGCTCGGTGTGTTTCGGCTGGATGTTCATCGACCTGGAAATAAGGCTTTCTGGCCTCTGGTTGTCGGGAGCGTGCCTCAACTGGCGCGTATGACAGGCGACACATAGGGATTTCGGGCGCGAAGCGAAAGCGGAATGTTCCGCCGGCGGCTCGAAGGCCTCTCTGTCAAGCCCTTAAGTGGTTGCTGATTAAGAGTTGGAACGAGTCTGGAACGAATCGGCGACGAATCAGTGACTCCGACAGATTCAGCTTTTGTTCACGGCTAGATGTGGATTTCGTGACCATGAGTCTCACCACATACTGAATCCCTGAACTGGCCCGTTTTATGCTAGGCGAGCTCAGCCATTAAGCTTTGCCGGGAAACCACGAATGCGGCTCGATGCATATCGCTCAAGATTATGAAATTGTTAATCTTTCTGAACTGGGCGTTAAGGAATTGCGGGCGATTCCGGCCCATTAACGTTAACTTCCGCTCAAAGCCGGAACGAATCGGCGACAAAGCAGCGCCGGCGGCATTTTCCCGTTTTGTTCCTCCAATATCTTGTGTTGTGAACAGCTTATCCACCGAGAATTCACAGGCTTGCCCACAGGGTTCGCACAGGCGGCGCTGCCGCCATTAACTTTTGCGTGCCGGATTGGGGCATTGCGCCGCAGCGGGGGCGTTTGGCTCCAGGGCATCAATTGAAAACGGACCGGTTTCCCGGTCCGTTCGTGACAGGATATGAGCCGCCGTTGGATGTCTCAGGCGAAGTACTGGCCACCATTGGCCGTGATGGTCGAGCCGGTGATGAAGCCGGCATCCTCCGAAGCGAGGAAGACGACGCAGCGCGCGATCTCTTCCGGTTCGCCGAGGCGGCCGACCGGGATTTGCGGCAGGATGCGCTCGTTGAGCACCTTCTCATCGATCGCCTTGACCATTTCGGTGGCGATGTAGCCGGGGCAGATGACGTTGACGGTGATACCCGCCCGAGCGCCCTCTTGAGCCAGCGCCTTCGAGAAGCCGATGTCGCCGGCCTTGGCGGCAGAATAATTGACCTGCCCGGCCTGACCCTTCTGGCCGTTGATCGAGGAGATGGTGACGACGCGGCCGAACTTGCGCTCGCGCATGCCGTTCCAAAGCGGATGCGTCATGTTGAAAACACCGGACAGGTTGGTGTCGATGACCTCTTTCCACTGCTCGCGCGTGATCTTGTGGAACATGGCGTCGCGGGTGATGCCGGCATTGTTGACCAACACCGAAACCGGGCCGAGATCGGCCTCGACCTGTTTGATGCCGGCGGCGCAAGCGTCATAGTCGGCGACCGACCATTTGTAGACCGGAATGCCGGTTTCGGCCTTGAACTTCGCCGCCGCCTCGTCGTTGCCGGCATAGTTAGCGGCAACCGAATAGCCGGCGTTCTTCAAAGCGATCGAGATCGCCGCGCCGATGCCACGCGATCCACCCGAGACGATTGCAACCTTGGTCATGCATTTCCCCTTTTTGAAGTCGCCCTGTTGTCGGGCTTGGCAGGCACTGGATAGGAAACGGGCGGCTTGCGCCGCCCATCTTTATGTTTTGTCAGAGTGCTTCCACGCACAGGGCGACGCCCATGCCGCCGCCGATGCACAGGGTGGCGAGGCCCTTCTTGGCGCCGCGGCGGCGCATCTCGTAGACCAGCGTGTTGAAGACGCGGGCGCCCGAGGCGCCGATCGGGTGGCCGATGGCGATGGCGCCGCCATTGACGTTGACGATCGAGGGATCCCAGCCCATGCCCTTGTTGACGGCGCAGGCCTGCGCGGCGAAGGCCTCGTTGGCCTCGACGAGGTCGAGATCGCCGACCGACCAGCCGGCCTTTTCCAAAGCCTTGCGCGAGGCGGGAATGGGCCCGGTGCCCATGATCGCCGGATCGACGCCGGCGGTTGCCCAGGACGCGATGCGCACGAGCGGGGTAATGCCGCGCTTTACGGCTTCCGCTTCGCTCATCAGCAGCGCGCCGGCCGCACCGTCATTGATGCCGGATGCGTTGGCGGCGGTGACCGTGCCGTCCTTGTCGAAGGCCGGCTTCAGCTTGGTCATGGCATCGATCGTGGCGCCGTGGCGAATGTACTCGTCCTGGTCGACGACGGTGTCGCCCTTCTTGCCCTTGATGGTGAACGCAACGATCTCGTCCTTGAACTTGCCGGCCTTCTGCGCCGCCTCGGCCTTGTTCTGCGAGGCCAGTGCGAACTGGTCCTGGTCGTCACGGGTGATCTGGAACTGGCGGGCGACATTTTCAGCCGTGTTGCCCATGTGATAGCCGTTGAAGGCATCCCACAGCCCGTCCTTGATCATGGTGTCGATCATCTTGTAGTCGCCCATCTTGACGCCGGCGCGCAGATGCTCGGCGTGCGGCGACAGCGACATCGATTCCTGGCCGCCGGCGATGATCACCTTGGCATCGCCAGTGGCGATCTGCTGCATGCCGAGCGCGATGGCGCGCAGGCCCGAGCCGCAAACCTGGTTCAGGCCCCAGGCGGTGGTTTCCTTGGGCAGGCCGGCAATGATCGAGGCCTGGCGGGCCGGGTTCTGCCCCTGGGCGGCGGTCAGCACCTGACCGAGGATGACCTCGTCGACTTCGGCGGCTTCGACACCGGCGCGCGACAAAAGTTCCTTGATGACGACGGCGCCGAGTTCATGCGCCGGGGTGGCCGCGAAAGCACCGTTGAAGGAGCCGACGGCCGTGCGTGCGGCACTGGCGACAACGATGGAATTGGCAGAGGACATTTTCTTCTCCAGACTTCGAGCTGTCGTGTTTTTGGGCATTGTTGGCGACTTTTCTTGCCCTTTCCATGATCCAAGTCAAACCGGAAATCGGCATGGCGCCCATGCGCCGCAAGCAGGTCGCGCGTCGCCGTGCCGGCGGGCTGGCTGCTGCTGCGCAGCATATTTTGCCTGCTATGCAGCATTATGTGATCCCGCACTGCACAAACTGCTTGGAATTATGAGGCTTTTGCGCATATCCTCGAAAAGGGCGCAATCGTTACCGGCTGCTTACTCAGGCGTGCCGGTGTCCGGGGAGGATGCAGATGGCCGCAAAAGACGATCCGATCATTATCAAGAAATACGCCAATCGCCGCCTCTATAATACGGGGACGAGCACCTATGTGACGCTCGAGGATCTGGCCGAGATGGTCAAGAAAGGCGAGGAGTTCACCGTCCAGGACGCCAAGACCGGTGACGACATCACGCATCCGGTGCTGACCCAGATCATTTTCGAATTGGAGAACAAGGATGGGCAGAACATGCTGCCGATCCCGTTCCTGCGCCAGCTGATCGCCTTCTATGGCGACCAGATGCAGATGATCGTGCCGAGCTTCCTCGAACAGTCGATGATCGCTTTCTCCAAGGAGCAGGAGCGCTTTCGCGAGCAGATGAAGGGCGCCATCGGCAAGTCGCCGCTGGACGTGATGAAGATCGCGACACCGATCAAGGCGCTGGAAGAGCAGACGCGCCGCAACATGGAAATGTTCCAGAACGCGATGCGGCTGTTCACACCGTTTCCGCCCGCTGGGTCACCGCCGGCCGCGGCTCCCGCAGAGCCAGCCAGGAAGGACGCGCCGCCGGAGAAGTCCGACGATCTGCAGCAGCTCAAGGACCAGATCGCGGCGATGCAGCGCAAGCTCGACACGATGTCGTGAGCCGACCAGCCGGCAAGGCCAAATCCGGTCTTGCCCTATCCGTCGATAGTGATCTGCCACAATTCCCAGGTTTCGTCGGCCTGCCCGTCGAGCGAGCGGTAAAAGGCCTTGGCGGGCATGTTGGATTGCAGCACCGTCCACTTGATGGCGGATGCGCCGATGCCGATCGCATGGTCGCGCAGCCGCTGCACAAGGGCGTGGCCGACCGACATGCCGCGCGCCGTCTCCGCCACGCATAGTTCCTTCAGCACCACGACGGGCTTGAGATCATAGGTCCAGGGTATGAGATAGTGGACGGCGATGCCGACGATCGCGCCGCCGACTTCGGCCACGAACACCCCGAAGCGAGGTGATGGCCCGAGCCCATGTTCGACGATGTCGGCTTCGGTGACGCGGAATTTGTCGTCATAGCCCTCGAAGACGGCGAGCGCCCGCATAAGGACGAGCACCGCGCCGACATCCCGCCGCTCGAACGGACGGACGGTAACCGCCGCTTTGCGCATGGTTTTGTCCTCGCTGCCGATCTTGTCTGGTTGGCGCACAGACCTCGGGCTGGCGATCATGGGCGCAAGACGCCAGGCTCCTTGCCTGAGGCGAAAGGAAGCTCTTCGTCCTGCCAGCCTGAAATGCCACCGATCATGATCTTGACCGGCAGGCCGAGGCTGGCCAGCTTGAAGGCCGCCCGGTCCGCGCCGTTGCAATGCGGCCCGGCGCAATAGACGACGAACAGCGTGCCGGCCGGCCATTGTGCCATCCGCTCGGCCGACATCTCGCGGTGCGGCAGATGCCGCGCGCCGGGCACATGGCGGCGCTCATAGGCTTGCGCGGAACCGACCACGTGCAGAAGGACAAAGTCCGGCTCTCCGCTGCGCAGTGTCGCGGCGACGTCGGAACAGTCGGTCTCGACCGAAAGCCGGCGTAGGAAATGGTCTCGGGCAATTTCCGGCGATGCCGCTGGAATGTCTGTCACATGGCTCATCAAGCTTCTCCATTCGCCGATGGAGCTGGCCTCCATCGCTGATGGAGCTGAGGTAGCGCACCACGCCGGGCGATTGCAGCTGGCAGCTTTGCCATATATCGTCAAGATCATGCCAAATGTGCCCCCTGCCAATCGGCCCGCCGCCAACCTGCTTGTCGTTGCCGTCGCCTATGATGGGCTGTGCACGTTCGAATTTGGCGTGGCGGCCGAGGTGTTCGCCTTGCCCAGACCGGAGATGGGTGCGGATTGGTACCGTTTTGCCGTCGCCGGCATAGATGCCGGTGAGATGCGCGCGATGGGCGGCGTGCGCATCGTCGCCGATGGCGGGCCCGATCTGATCGGCGAGGCCGGCACGGTGATCGTGCCTGGATGGCGCGGCGTGGATTGTCCCGTGCCGCCAGCGCTGATCGAAGCGCTTCGGACGGCCAATGAGCGGGGCGCACGCATTCTGTCCATCTGCTCTGGGGTCTTCGTGCTTGCGGCGGCCGGCCTGCTCTCAGGCAAGAAGGCAACCACGCATTGGCGCTACAGCGAGAGGCTGAGGGAGCTGTACCCCGATATCACCGTGGTCCCTGACGTTTTGTACATCGATGAGGGAAATGTCCTGACATCGGCCGGCAGCGCGGCCGGCATCGACCTGTGCCTGCACCTGGTGCGGCGCGATTTCGGTACCAAGGCGGCCAACATGGTGGCGCGCCGCCTTGTCGTGCCGCCGCACCGCGACGGCGGCCAGGCGCAGTATGTCGAGAGTTCCGTTCCCGAGCCGCACGAACGCAGCCGGCTCGGGCCGTTGATCGATAGAATGCGCGCCGATATTTCCGCCGACTATCCCGTCGCCATCCTGGCTGACCTGGCCGGGATGAGCGAGCGGACATTTTTGCGCCGGTTCGCCGCCGCAACCGGCGTTACGCCGGCGCGATGGCTGCTTTCGGAACGGCTTTCGCGGGCGCGCACGCTGCTGGAAGACACGAGCATGCCGATCGAGCGGATTGCCGAGACCGCCGGATTTGGCGCGGCGGCGACGTTGCGGCATCATTTCCGCCAGCAATTCGCCACGACGCCTGCCGCTTACCGGGCGGGGTTCGGGACCAACGCCAACTCCGCCTGACGACGTCACGCGCCGTCAGGGCAACAGTCCCTCATAGCGGCCGCGCGGCCGAATGATGCTGCCGCTGACGATCTGTTCGACCATATGCGCGGCCCAGCCGACGCTGCGTCCAAGCGCGAACAAATGGAACGGTGCATCGCGCGGCAGGCCGAGGCTGCGCGTCAGTACGGCCAGGGCAAAATCGATGTTCGGCTGGGCGCCGGTCGCGGCAATGGCGGCGGCCTCCAGCGACCGCAATGTGTCGTCGGGGTTGCCGATGGCCGCCAGAAGCGCCGTGGCGCGGGGATCGCCCTCGGGATAGAGCTGATGGCCGAACCCCGGCAAAGGCCGGTCATGGCCGAGCCAGCGCCGGATCGCGGCATCGGCGCCATGCCGCGCTGCATCCTCTGCCAGTTGCATCACCGCTTCGCCGGCGCCACCGTGGCGTGGGCCGGACAGTGTCGCCAGGCCCGCCAGCAGGCAAGCTGCGGGCGAGGCTCCAGTCGAGGCGGCGACGCGGGCCGCGAAGGTCGACGCGTTGAGTTCGTGATCGGCGAGCAGCACAAGCGCACGCCGGATCGCTTCGGCACCACCGTCATCGACTGACCAGCCCCGCGCCAATCGCCGATGCACGGGCTCCGGCCCCGCCTCGGCACCGAGAGCCCCGGCCAGCACACCGATCGCGCGTGCGGCGTCGGCGCACAGCGAGGTGGCGTTGCGGCCAAGTGAAGGCCGGCCCTGGCCGGCCAGCAAAGCAAGCTGCGCAAAGGCCGGGGCGCGGCCAGGTTGGCCCAGTGCATCTGGCACCGGCGCTTCGAAACGGACCGGTTCAGGCAGGTCCCAAAGCACAGCGGCGGTCTCTTCCAGCGTGGCATGGTCGGACAGCGCAGCGGCGTCCCGGGCGCGATAGATGAGGTGACCGTGCCAAACAGTCGAAATCGCCGTCACGATCGACGGCTCGCCCCAGGCAATGGCACTTTCGGCGATGGCCGAGGGGCTGCGTCCGCGCGCCCTGCGCGTTGCGAGTGCTGCGATATCATCGGCGCGATATTCGCTGCGGCGCGGATCGGCACGGTCCGGGCGCATGCCGATGCGCCCACGGCTGACATAGGCGTAGAGCGTCTGCGGTCTCACCTTGAGCCTCTCCAGCGCCTCTTCCCGTGACAACCATTCGGACATTTTTCGCTCTGATATTGATTCTGTTGATCAAGATTGATGCTTGTGTCGCCCACCCTTATCTCCCATCCGGAAAAGCTTCAAGGAGACAAGGCTATGGCGAATGGGCTCGATGATGTGGTGGCGGCTGAAACCGTGCTGTCCGACGTGGACGGTCTGGGCGGCCGCCTGACGATCCGCGGCCATTCGCTGCCGGAGCTGGCCGGACGATGGAGTTATCCGCAGGTCGTCCGCCTGTTGCTGGATGGGTTCTTCGAGGATCTGCCTGGTGACGCCGAACTGGCGGTGAAACTGGGCGAGGCACGTGTCGAGGTGTTCGACCGCCTCCTGCCTTCGCTGCCCTTGCTGGCGTCGCTTGAAATCTACAGCGCCATGCGCGCCGGCATGGCAATGCTGCCGGACGGCGAGACGCTGGCGGACGCGCTACGGCTGATCGCGGCGCCGGCGGTGCTGACGCCGGCTTTGCTGCGCCTGCAGCGCGGTGAGCAGCCGATCGCGCCGGACGGCAAGGCCGATCATGCCGCCGACATGTTGCGGATGCTCAAGAGTTCCGTCCCGTCGCCGGCATTGGCAAAGGCGCTCGACACCTATCTGGTGACCGTCTGCGACCATGGCCTCAACGCCTCGACCTTCGCCACCCGCGTCGTCGCTTCGACATTGGCCGGGCTGACCTC
The DNA here is from genome assembly GCF_024746835.1 of Mesorhizobium sp. AR02. NCBI lineage: Bacteria > Pseudomonadati > Pseudomonadota > Alphaproteobacteria > Hyphomicrobiales > Phyllobacteriaceae > Mesorhizobium > Mesorhizobium sp. AR02. The sequence goes on from NZ_CP080531.1 coordinate 3,333,129, forward strand.
GTCGGTGCTGGCCGGCCTCGGCGCGCTCAAGGGGCCGCTGCATGGCGGTGCGCCCGGCCCGGTGATCGAGATGCTGGATGCGATTGAGGCGCATGGCGATGCCGCCGGCTGGCTGCGCGACGAGATCGCGCATGGCAGGCGCATCATGGGCTTCGGCCATCGCATCTACCGCGTGCGCGACCCGCGCGCCGATGTGCTGAAGGCGGTGGTGCGGCAACTCGGCAGCGAGGGCGAAACCGGCCGCCGGCTGGCCTTCGCTGAAAAGGTCGAACAGACGGCGCTTGAGGTGCTGCGGATCGCCAAGCCGCAGCGCTCGCTGCAGACCAATGTCGAGTTCTACACCGCGCTGGTGCTGGAAGCGGCTGGTTTTCCGCCACACGCCTTCAGCAATGTTTTTGCCGCCGGGCGCGTCTCCGGCTGGATCGCGCATGCACGGGAGCAGCAGACGACCGGACGGCTGATCCGCCCGCAATCGCGCTATGTCGGCCCGGTGCCTGACCTGGTCGCCTGAAGCTCCAGCCTGTTTCGAAAGACCGGGGCCTCTCCGCATTCCGGGGCCTCTCCGCATTGAAGCGGAGGGGCTTTTTTGGCATGACCGAAATTTCATGTGATCACGCGACCGTGTTCGTGTTCTTGCCTTGGTCCGTCCTTATATGCTGCACTGCAACATAGACCGGCGATAGCTGCTTCTTCCAATGACGTTGGGGCAGGCCGGTGCATCAGGATGACAGGAACGCCATGACGAAGAACGGCAAGGCGGAGGAAAACAAGAAGATCAACATCGCGCTACAGGGCGGCGGCTCGCATGGCGCCTTTTCCTGGGGTGTGCTCGACCGGCTGCTGGAGGACGGCAGGCTGGAGATATCAGCAGTATCCGGCACCAGCGCCGGCGCCATGAACGCGGTGGCGCTGGCCGACGGTTTTGTGCGCGGCGGGGTCGAAGGCGCGCGCAAGAAGCTGGACGATTTCTGGCGCGCCGTCGCGGCGAAGGGCCGGTTCAGCCCGGTGCAGCGCATGCCTTGGGATGTCGCCTGGGGCAACTGGTCGATCGAGAACACGCCGGGCTATGTCTTCTTCGACACCATGTCGCGGGTGTTCTCGCCCTATGTCGCCAATCCGCTCGGCCTCAATCCATTGCGCGACGTCGTCGCGCAGGAGATCGACTTCAGGAATGTCCGCGCCTGCAAGTCGATGGAGCTGTTCATCTCTGCCACCAATGTCGAGACCGGGCAGTTGCGGGTCTTTTCCGACGGCGAGATCGACCTCGACACGGTGATGGCCTCGGCCTGCCTGCCGCAACTGTTCCGCGCCGTCGAGATCAAGGGCGTGCCCTATTGGGATGGCGGCTATGGCGGCAACCCGGCGCTGTTCCCGTTCTTCAAGACGGCGGCGACCGAGGATGTGCTTTTGGTCCAGATCAATCCGGTGGTGCGCGAAGGCACGCCAAAGAGTGCCAACGAGATCCAGAACCGCATCGACGAGATCACCTTCAATGCCGGGCTGTTGAACGAATTCCGCTCGATCGCCTTCGTCAAGGAACTGATCGCCGCCGGCCGTCTGCCGCATGGCGAGTACCGCGACATCCGCATGCACCGCATCGATGCCGACGAGGCGTTCAAGGACCTGTCGGCATCATCCAAGGTCAATGCCGAATGGGCCTTCCTGAGCTATCTCAGAGATCTCGGCCGCACGGCGGCCAGCGACTGGCTGGAAGAGAATTACGACGCGGTCGGCAATCGGCCGACGCTCGATCTCTCCGGCGAACTCGACGACGGCTTCAAGCCGGTGCGCGGACCGGCGCCAGGTCGTCGGGTGAAGGAGTTTCTTGCCGCTCGCAAGAACCCGGAGGCGGAGCGCCGCCGGGCCTGAACCCGCCGGCGCTGGCTGACGCCATCAGGCGTCAGCGACGTCCTTCTCGACCTTGGCGGCCACGGCAGGTTTTGCCGCCGGGGCGTCGGTTCCCAGTTTTGAGCCTGCCAGCAGGCCTTTCGACTTCGCGAACTCGGCGCCGGACATTTTTGCCCCGGCTTCGGTGCGGACCTTGAAGATTTCAAGATTGCCGCCCTGGACGGTGACTTGCAGGCTCTTTTCGCCGACCCAGCTGATCTCGCCGGGTTTGCCGACCACATCGGCGAACTTGCGTGCCGGGTGCTTCCGGACCTCGAACAGGCGGATTTTTTCGCCGTCCACGGTCGTCCAGGCGCCGGGCGCCGGGTCGCAGCCGCGGATGAGGTTGTGGATGGTGTCGATATGGCTGTGCCAGTTGATCCTGGCCTCGGCGTCCTTGCACCAACCCTCGTAGCTCGCCTGGGATTCGTCCTGCGGGATTTCCTGGTGGCGGCCGGAGACGACGAGATCGGCCGCGTCTAGCATCGCCTGGACGCCGAGCGGAAACAGCCGGTCGAAATAGACGCTGCCCAGCGTGTCCTCGGGGCCGATGCCGACCGTCACCTGCAGCAGGACCGGACCTTCGTCGAGGCCATCGGTCGGGCGGAAGATGGTCAGGCCGGTCTGGCCGTCGCCCTTGATCAGCGGCCAGTTGATCGAGCTCGGGCCGCGGTACTTCGGCAGCAGCGAAGGGTGGTACTGGATGGTGCCGTGCTTCGGAATGTTGACGAAGGTCTGCGGGGCGAACTGCAGTACATAGGCCATGACCGCCAGCTCGACATCGAGTTCGCGCAGCGCTGTTTCCGCTGCCTCGCCCTTCAGGCTCGGCAGCTGGAACAGTTTTAGTCCGTGTTCCTCGGCCGCGAGGCGCAGCGGGTCGGGCCTGGCGCCAGGCTTTTCCGGGGCGCAGAAGACGCCGGCGATCTCGTCGCCGCGCGCCAGGAAGGCCTCAAGCACGCTTTTGCCGAAGGCCTGCTGTCCGATGATTGCAAGACGCATGATGGGATTCCCTGTTGTTGGACAAAGCTCGGGTGAGCCCTCGTTGACCTCGGCGGTCGCGGAAGGCGTTTTCAGATGTCGGCGAGGGCTGTCAGTGCCGGCGGATGATCAGCGGCCGGTCTGGATCCATACGACCTTCTGTTCGGTGAAATTCTCGATGGCCGCGTCGCCATGCTCGCGGCCGAAGCCGGAATCGCGCGATCCGCCCCAGGGCAGGCGGATGTCGGTCGGGCCATAGGTGTTGACCCAGACCGTGCCGGCCTTCAGCTCCCTGGCGAAGCGATGGACGCGGCCGATGTCGCTGCTCCACACACCGGCCGCCAGGCTATAGACGGTGCCGTTGGCCAGACGCAGCGCGTCGGCCTCATCGGTGAATTTGATGACGGTCGCGACCGGGCCGAAAATCTCTTCCTGCGAAATGCGCATCTGGTGCTCGACATCGGCGAACACCGTCGGCTTGACGAAATAGCCGACATCGCCGTGGCGGCTGCCGCCGGTTACCAGCGTCGCGCCTTCGTTGCGGCCGATCTCGATGTAGTCCAGAACGCGCTTCATCTGCACTCCGGAGACCAGCGGGCCCATTGCCGTCGAGGTCTCCTGCGGGTTGCCGATGCGGGTGGATTCGGCACGTGCGGCCAGCCGCTGGACGACCTCGTCATAGACGGATTCATGCGCCAGGATGCGCGAACCGGCCGAGCAGACCTGGCCGGTGTTGAAGAAGATGCCGGAACCTGCGGCCTTGACCGCGGTGTCGAGGTCGGCGTCGGGGAAGATGATGTTGGCGGACTTGCCGCCGAGTTCCAGCGTCACGCGCTTCAGGTTGCCCGAAGCACCCTGCAGGATCTGGCGGCCGACGACCGGCGAGCCGGTGAAGGTGATCTTGTCGACATCGGGATGGTCGACCAGGGCCTGGCCGGCGATCTTGCCGAAGCCCGGAACGACATTCAGAACACCGGCGGGAAAACCCGCTTCCAGCGCCAGTTCGCCGATCTTGAGCGCCGTCAGCGGCGTCACCTCGGCGGGCTTCAGCACCACCGTGCAGCCGCAGGCGAGCGCGGGTGCAATCTTCCACATGCCGATCATCAGCGGGAAGTTCCATGGGATGATCGCGGCAACGACGCCAAGCGGCTCGCGCACCGTGTAGGTCAAGGCATCGGGGCGGGCGGGAATGACCTGGCCGTTTATCTTGTCGGCCATCCCTGCATAGTAGGTCAGCGTGTCGAGGACGGCGGGCAGGTCCTGGCGGCGAATGGCCGAGACCGGCTTGCCGGAATCGAGGCTTTCCAGATTGACCAGTTCGTCCTCGTCGCGGCGGATGAGGTCGGCGAGCTTGAGCATCAGCAGACCACGATCAGCGGCGCGCATGCGCTTCCACGGGCCTTCGAAGGCCGCGCGTGCCGAACGCACCGCCGCATCGACATCGTCCACACCGGCCTCGGCGATCTTGGCGATCACCTCTCCGGTGGCGGGATTGACCGTTTCGAAGGTGCGGCCCGACAGCGCCGCCACGCGGCGTCCGTCGATCAGGAGATTGTGCGTCTGGTCGGAAGCCCGGGTGAGCATGCAAATATTCCCTAAATATGAAGTGAAATGCATATTTGGCGGATGAAGCCATAGCCTGCACGGTTGGTCGAAAGTTTATGATTCTGACAAACCGTTGGGAATATGATATTTATTGCCTATGCTATCAGAGCTAGATATGAACCTAGTTTCCTATCTCTCGCTAAGATAGATATGATATTGAGTGCATATCTTGCCTGCGCTCGAACCGGAGGAGACAGCTTTGATCCAGATCGAGATCGATCCGGTGTGGCGCTTCAGGCGGCGCGAGGATGCGCAATCGCTGCAGATCATGCTGGATTTCCTCGCCGAAATCCGGGCGACGGGCAAGATCACCTCGGCGGCCGACAAGGCGCATATCTCCTATCGGCATGCCTGGAACCTGATCGAGAAGTGGTCTGCGTTCTTCAACATGCCGCTGGTGGTGCGCAAGCAAGGCAGCGGCACCAGCCTGACGCCTTTCGGCGACAAGCTGGTCTGGGCCGGGCAAAGGCTGGAGGCGCGCCTTCGTCCCTTGCTGCAGAACCTGTCGCAGGAACTGGAGACCGAGATCAACCAGATGCTGCCGCATGGGCCGCTGGTGCTGCGGGTCCACGCAAGCCACGGTTTCGCGGTGCCGAAGCTGCGCGAAATCCTCAGCCGCGAGCCCGACATCGGCGTCGACTTCCGCTATGTCAGCAACCAGAACTCGCTGGCCTCGCTTGCCCATGACGGCTGCGACCTGGCGGGCCTGCACCTGCCGCAGGGCGAGTTGCGCAAACGCGCGATCGCCGCCAGCAAGGGCTGGCTGACGCCGAGCGTCCATCGCGTCATCAGCTTCGTCACGCGCGAAATGGGCCTGATGGTCAGGCGCGGCAATCCGCTAGGCATCACCACGCTGGAGCGGCTGCTCGATCCGTCGATCCGCTTCGTCAATCGCGATCCGGATTCAGGGACCAGGCTGCTGTTCGAACAGTTGCTGGCGCAGCACGGGCTGGATGGCACGCGCATCAATGGCTATGAGCATTCCGAGTTTACGCATGCCGCGGTCGCCGCCTATGTCGCCAGCGATCTGGCCGACGTGGCGTTCGGCGTCGAGGCAGCGGCGCGGCAGTTCGGGCTCGATTTCGTGCGGGTGCTGACCGAGGACTATTTCTTCGTCTGCAAGAAGCCGATCCTCGAGGTCGAGGCCGTCCGGCGGGTGCTATCGATCATGCGCGGCGAGGAATTCCACGCCGCTATATCGCAATTGCCGGGCTATCGCGTGAAGGATGCCGGATCGATCAAGACCATCAGCGAGGTCTTCCGGAAATCTGAGTAGCGACTAGGCGATCCCGCAAGGCGACAACCTTCGCGTGTGGAGGATGCTTCATCATGCTGACGCCTGCTGCCACGCCGTGCCGACGAGGCCGTGTGCTGTCGCACTGTATTGTCGCAGAGTGACGAGCGGAATGGTCGACACCACTCCTGCGAAGGGCACGGAAAATAGTCCGGGTTTCCGCAGCCGCACCGTGCTCGCGTCACCCCGCGAACCGGTGGGCCACGCCGATCCCAGACATTTCAGTGCCGCGGGTACCGGCACTCTCGATGCCGGGTTCCATGTCAACGAACCGGCCTCGGGCAATCCCCGCCTGATTGGCGTATCTTGCCATTTCCCGAGCAATTCCAATGCGTTGGTCAAGCGCCCCGTCGCCGGGGCTTGATGTCATTCGTTGACTGAAAATCTTTTGGCCGGTCGGTCAAAATCTGCTTTCAGATCAGAAATCCTGCGCACGACGGCGGCAGCATTTCCGAGAGTGCTTCGCTGCCCGTCGGCAACGACAGACCGGTCGTTCGGGACCGGGCATGGGAGCGGATCGTCAGCCGGCTGCCAGTCCGCTGAACCGGTATTTTAGCAGATCGAGAACAGTTTCGCGGCGGCCACACCTTGCCCGGCTACGCAATGCTGCTGCAACTTTCGGACTATATTGCGGTGCAACTTTGATGTAGAAGCGCGCTCGCCTATCACGGCAATTTGAACACGGTCAGGCGCGCACCCATATCGGCGACGCGCCCGCGACATGAAGGCGCGGTGCTGGCCGAACCCGCAGTGGAAAAATGACGATGCCTAAAATCAGGTTTCACAAGCTTGCAGCCATTGTTGTGCTCATTGGTTTCGCGGCGTGGATGGGAACGGGCGAATTCTCGTCGGTCGGCAGCGTAGCAGCCAACAAGGCCAAGGCAGCCGAGGTCGAGCAGGGCAAGGCGCCGGATGCGAGCAAACCGAAGACGGCGGAAGCCGAGGCGAAGGCGCCGCTGCGCACTGTTGCCGTTGTGACGCCGCCGCGCAAGACCTATGCGCGCGCCATCCGCATTTCAGGCCTGACCGAGGCCGACAAGCGCGCCGTGCTTGCCACACGTGTCGCCGGCGTCATCGACAAGCTGCCGGTCAAGCAAGGCGATCACGTCAAGACCGGTGACCTGGTGCTGATGCTGGCCGCCGAGGAAAAGATCTCGATGGTCGACAATGCCAAGCAGCTTGTCGCGCAGCGGCAGGCCGAGCTGGACGCGTCGCTGCGGCTGATGAAATCAGGCAATTTGCCCAAGCTGCAGCTTGACACCGCCCGCTCCAATCTGACCCTGGCGCAATCGCAGCTGGATACCGCGCAGGCCGAGCTCGACCGCAACGAAGTGAAGGCGCCTTTCGACGGCGTCATCGACCGGGTGCCGGTGGAACTCGGCAGCTCCGTCATGCAGGGCGGCGAGGTGGCGACCATCCTCAAGCTCGATCCGGTGATCGCGCGCGGCGAGATCAGCGAGCGCGACCTCGGCTATCTCAAGCTTGGCGACAAGGCCAATGTGCGGCTGGTCAGCGGCCAGACCGTCGAAGGCACGGTGCGCTACATCAGCCGCGACGCGTCGTCGGCGACCCGCACCTTCCGAATCGAGGTCGCCATCCCCAACGCCGATGGCTCGGTGCCGGCCGGCATGACGGCGGAAATCCAGCTCAGCGCGCTGCCGACCGACGCGGTCCTGCTGCCGCGTTCGGTGGTGACGCTCGGCGACAAGGGCGATCTCGGCATCCGCGCCGTCGGCAAGGACAACAGAGTGGCGTTCTTCCCGATCGACCTGGTCGATGACACGCCGACCGGCCTCGTGCTCGGCGGCATCCCCGCCGATGCGCGCATCATCGTTGCTGGCCAGGAGTTGGTGAAGGAAGGCGATGAGGTCAAGCCGGTCGAGGCCGACCAGGCGACCATCAACAAGCTGATCGGCGAAGCCACCGCCGGCACGCAGTAGCGCAGGGGCGCTGGCGCCGGGCCTTGCCCGGCGACGTCCGTCCGTTCGCCACTCCCGAAAGCAACAGCAGGCACAAGTCATGGATATCGTCAGACTCGCAATCAACAATGCCCGCCTGACCATCTCGGTCCTGGTCTTCCTGCTGATTGCAGGCTGGGTCGCCTATCAGTCGACGCCGAAGGAAGCGGAACCCGACGTTCCGATTCCGATGATGTATGTCAGCCTGATCTATCAAGGCATTTCGCCTGAGGATTCCGAGCGCCTTCTGCTGCGGCCGATGGAAAGCAAGCTGAAAAGCCTGAAGGGCCTCAAGGAAATGCGCTCGGCCGCCTTCCAGGGTGGCGGCTACGTGCTGGTCGAGTTCCAGCCGCAGACCAACCTGGCGACGGCGCTGCAGGATACGCGTTCCAAGGTGCAGGACGGCAAGGCCGACCTGCCGCAGGCGGCCGAGGAGCCTGTCGTCACCGAGGTCAATATTTCCGAATTCCCGGTGCTCGTCGTCACCTTGTCCGGCGAATTGCCCGAACGCGTGCTGGCTGCCGCCGCGCGCGAACTGCGTGACCGCATCGAGGAGGTACCCGGCGTTCTCGAAGGCTCGCTGCAGGGCTCCCGCGACAATCTCGTCGAAGTTGTCATCGATCCGATGAAGCTATCGTCCTACGGTTTGCAGCTCGACCAGCTGATCGGCGCCGTCGGCGCTTCCAACAGCCTGGTCGCCGCCGGCAACATCGAGGGCTCGGAAGGCAAATACGCCGTCAAGGTGCCATCACTGATCGAGACGCCTGAAGATGTGGCTGCACTCCCCGTGGTCGCCGGCCCCAATGCCGTGGTGCAGGCCAAGGACATCGCGACGATCCGCTCGACCTTCGCCGACGCCACGACGATCACGCGTCTGAACGGCAAGCCGGCCATCGCCATCGAGGTGAAGAAGCGCATCGGCGCCAATCTGATCGACACGCTCACCAAGGTGAGGGCGGTGTCCGACGCCTTCGTCAAGACGATGCCCGAGGGGATGCACGTCACCTACACGCAGGACAAGTCGGTCTTCGTCAACCAGTTGCTCGGCGACCTGCAGAACCACGTGATGATCGCCGTCATCCTGGTGTTCATCGTCATCCTCTACGCGCTGTCCGGCCGTGCCTCGCTGCTGATCGGCCTGGCCATTCCGTCGTCCTTCCTGATCGGCATCCTGTTGCTCGCCATGATGGGCTACACGATCAACATGATCGTGCTGTTCAGCCTCATCCTGGCTGTCGGCATGCTGGTCGATGACGCCATCATCGTCACCGAATTCGCCGAACGACGGATGAGCGAGGGCATGGCCAAGCAGGAAGCCTTCGCGCTTGCCGCCAAGCGCATGGCCGGTCCGGTCATCGCGGCGACGATGACGCGCATCGCCGCCTTCTCGCCGCTGCTGTTCTGGCCCGGCATCATCGGCGACTTCATGAAATACATGCCGATCACGCTGATCGTCACGCTGTCGGCCTCGATGCTCTATGCGCTGGTGTTCGCGCCGACGCTGGGCGCGATCTTCGCCAAGGCGCCGCAACACCACGAGGACGACAATCGCGACGGCTGGTACATGGCTATCGTCAAGCAGGCGGTACGCTTTCCAATCACCGTGGTTTTGCTGACCGTTGCGTTGCTGTTCGGCGTCGGCTTTGCCTATTCGAAGTATGGCGCGGGTGTCGAGTTCTTCCCGAGTGTCGAGCCCGACTACGGCCTGCTCTATGTCCACGCACGTGGCAACCTCTCGCTGGCCGAAATGGATACCGCGACCAAGATTGCGGAAAACAGGCTGCTCGGCTGGCCGGGCGTCAAATCGGTCTACACCCGCGTCGGCAAGACGCAAGGTGGCGGCCAGGATGTTCCGGAAGACGTGGTCGGCGTCATCCAGTATGAATTTGTCGACTGGCGCGAGCGCAAGTCGGCAAACCAGATCCTGGATGAATTGCGCGGCGTCATGGCCGGCATTCCCGGTGTCGATGTCGAGGTGCGTGTGCCGGAAGCTGGCCCACCGACCGGCAAGCCGATCCAGATCAGGCTTTCGGCCATCGACCCCAAAGGCTTGGACGAGAAGGCGCGCGCTGTCGCGGCGCGCATCGCCAAGGTGCCTGGCGTCATTGACATTTCCGATGGTTTGCCGCCGCCCGGCGTCGACTGGGCGATCGAGGTCGACCGTGCCAAGGCTGCCCAGTACGGAATCAGCCCGACCTCGGTTGGAACGGTGGTGCAACTCGTCACCAACGGTCTGAAGCTTTCGGAATACCGGCCTGCCGGCGCCGACAAGGCGGTCGACATTCGTCTGCGCTTGCCGGAGGACCGTCGTACGCTGTCGACGCTCGACGAACTCAGGGTACAGACCTCGCAAGGGTCGGTACCGATCTCCAACTTCGTCGTCCGCAAGGCGAAGCCGAGTGTCGGCATCCTCAACCGCATCGATGGCGCCCGCACCGTGGTGGTGCAGGCCAACGTTGCGGCCGGCGCCCAGGTTGCCGCCGTGCAGCAGCAGGTCACTCAGGCTGTCACCGACATGAATCTCAGCAGCGGCATCCGCTGGAAGCTGGCCGGCTCGAACGAGGACAGTGCCGAAGCCAGCGCCTTCCTCGGTAAGGCATTCGGCGCGGCGATCTTCCTGATCTTCCTCGTGCTCCTGATGCAGTTCAACAAGTTCACCAGCGTGCTGATGGTGCTGTCTTGCGTGGTCATGGCGACGATAGGCGTGTTCCTTGGACTGCTGTTGACCGGAGAGGCATTCGGTATCGTCATGTCGGGCATTGGCGTCATCGCGCTGGCCGGCGTGGTGGTCAACAACAACATCGTGCTGATAGACACCTATGACCGGCTGCGGGAAGAAGGTTGGGATAAGATGGATGCCGTGCTGCAGACCTGCCGCGAGCGTGCGCGCCCGGTGGTGCTGACGGCGGTGTCGGCGATCCTCGGCGTGTTGCCGATCGCCTTCGGCCTTGGCCTCGAAATCTTCCATCACGAGACGACGATCAACGCGCCGTCGACGCAATGGTGGATCTCGCTGTCGTCGGCGATCGTCTTCGGCCTGTCCTTCGCCACCTTGCTGACGCTGGTGGTGACGCCGTCGATGCTGATGATCTTCACCCGCAGCAAGAACAGCCGCTTCTACGCGTTCTTCCGTCGGGTCTTCCGGCGCGGCAAGGGCACGGTTTCGTCGACCGATGCGCCGGGCCGGGATGCCAGCGTGGAACCCGCGATCGCCTTTCCAAAAGCCGCCGAGTAGGCAGGCTTCCCAATCTGACTGGCAAAGGCCGTCCGGAACAACCGGACGGCCTTTCGCATTGTCCCCCCAAGAGCAATGCAAGGCATTGTCTCGTAGCAGAGCGTCAAATGCGGGGAATGTCTCATGCCGATCAGCACTCTCGTCATCGTCGTCCTGATCCTTGTCCTCATCGGTGCGGTGCCGGCCTGGCCGCATTCACGCTCGTGGGGTTATGGACCTTCGGGCATTGTCGGCGTGGTGCTGGTAGGGATCGTGGTGTTGCTTTTGATGGGGCGGCTCTGAGCCGCCTTTTTGGTTCAATGTGAATGGACGGGACGGGCATGGCCCGCCGACGTGGTTCAGGCTGCTTTCGACGTGCCCTTCACAGTGGCGATGCCGATGTCCTCGAGGGCCTGGGCGACCGCCTGATTGAGCGGCGTGTGCGGGATCTCGCCGATGATGCCTTCCAGTCGCGTCGAGGCCAATTGGTGCGGCTCGAAGCGTAGATAGGACATTGAGACGATCTCGCGCCACATCGCCACGAACGGGCTGCCGGCGCGCAGCACCCACCAGGGCATCGAGGTCATCTTGAGCGGCCGGCCGAACGCCTTCTCGGCGGCGGCCTTGATCTGCAGGTCGGTGACGGCATGACCTGGAAAGTTCAGCGCCTCATAGGAGCCGAGCTTGTCGAGATTCTTGGCCAGCGCGACGAAGCCTACCGCGAAGTCCGGCAGGTAAGCCCATTCATGCACGAGATCGGCCGGGCCGGGCGCGGTGTAGATGCCCTTGCTCATCTTGGCGGCGACGACCAGGTCGAACCACGAGCCGCTGCCGGTGCCGCCGAAGAAATCGCCGGCGCGCAGCAGAATGGTGCGCACCCGGCCTGCTTCTGCCTCGCGGCGGAACAGATCCTCCATGGCGCAGCGGATGCGGCCCTTCTCGGTCGTCGGATGGAATGGCGTGTCTTCCGTGATCACCGCCGGCATCGGCGAGCCGTAATTGTAGACGGTGCCGGGGAACAGATGCAGCGCGTTGTTGGCATGGCAAGCGGCCATCACATTCTCAGCCATCGGCAGGCATTTGCCCCAGTCGGTATAGATCGGATTGAGGCCGTTGAAGATGATATCGACACCTTCGGTGGCGCGGATCAGCGACTGACGGTCCAGCGCATCGCCGGCAACCGCCGTGGCGCCTTCGAGTTCGGCCGGCACCTTGCCGGTGCGGGTGACGGCGCGGACGTCGAAGCCTGCTTCGATAAAGGCCTGGCCGACCACACGGCCGAGCCGGCCATTGGCGCCGAGAATTGCGATCTTGGTCATTTGAGTTCTCCGGGTTGGTGTTTGCGGTCCGTATCGGTGTTTGCAGGTCGAATATGATTGCCCCACGGATGAATTGAAATTGACCATGAATGCAGATTTGATATTCATTATTGAATGGCAGATATCGACTGGAACCTGATCAAGAGCTTCGTCACCGTCGCGGAAACCGGCAGCCTGTCGGCCGCCGCGCGAAAGCTGTCGGCCAGCCAGCCGACGCTTGGCCGTCACATCTCGGAGTTGGAGCAGGCGCTCGGCGTCACGCTGTTCCGGCGTGGGCGCAGCGGCTATGCGCTGACGGAAGCCGGCGCCACGCTGTTCGAGCGCGGCAAGGCGGTCAGCGAACAGGCGAGTGCCTTTTCACGCCTGGCGCTGGGCTCCGTCGAGGCGATCGAAGGCACGGTGCGCATCGCCGCCAGCGAAGTGGTGGCGGCCTATGTGCTGCCCGACATGATGGCGCGGCTCGGCATCGAGGAACCCGGCATCGAGGTCGAGATTGTTGCCTCGAACCAGGTCGAGAACCTGCTGCGCCGCGACGCCGACATCGCCATCCGCATGGTCAAGCCGGCGCAGAACGAACTGGTGGCGCGCAAGGTCTGCGATATCCCGCTCTGTGCCTGCGCGGCCATTTCCTATCTCGACCGGCGCGGCCGCCCGCTCGGGCCGGCCGACCTTGTCGACCACGCCCTGATCGGCTTCGACCGCAGCGACGAGATGATCAGGGGCTTTGTCCAGCATGGCATCCCTGTCACCCGTGGCAGTTTCCGCTTCAGGGCCGACAACCAGATCGTGCTGTGGGAAGCGGTGCGGGCGGGAAACGGTATCGGCCTTGGCCAGGAGCCGCTGGCCGATCGCGATCCGCTGGTGGAGAAGCTGCTGCCCGGCCTGCCGCTGCCAAGCCTGCCGGTATGGCTGGCCATGCATCGCGATGTGCGCAGCAGCGTGCGCATCCGCCGCGTGGCGGATTTTCTGCACGAGGAGCTGAAACGCTATTCGGCTGCTGCAGGTGCGAATTCGGCGCGGTGAGCGAGGCCCGCCATCAGCAAGACGACGATCAGCAGCACCGACATGGCAATGAAGATCGGCCCGAAGCTGGAATGCTCGGCGACGAAGCCGATCGCCGACGGCGCCACCAGAATGCCGGAATAGCCCATGGTGGTGACGACGCTCATGCCGGTGCCTGACGACATGCCTTCCTGGTTGCCGCCGGCCGAAAAGATGATCGGCACCATGTTGGCGATGCCGAAGCCGCAAAGCGCAAAGGCCGCGATGGCGAGCCAGGGCGAAGGCGACAGGCCGGCGACCAGCATGCCGGCGGCGGCGACAATGGCCGAGCCGCGCAGCGTCGTCACCGCGCCAAAACGGTTGCGCACGCCGTCGCCAAAAAAGCGCATGATCGCCATGACGCCGGAAAAGGCGGCGTAGGCAAGTCCGGCGACGGCAAGGTCGGCGCCAAGTTCCTGCCTGAGATACAGCGCCGCCCAGTCGAGCACCGCGCCTTCGGAGACCATCGTCAGCAGCGCCATCAGGCCGATCAGGTAGACCAGCGGGTTTGCCGGCAGAGCGAATTTATGATGCTCGGTCGCCTGGGGCTTGTCCTCGGCGACGAGATACCCGACCGCCATCGCGATCGCCGCGAAGGCAAGCGCGGTCACCACCGCGGCATGGGTGAGGTGGCCGTAGTGCTGGATGGCAAAGCCGCCAAGCGCACCGCCGGCGAAACCGCCGAGGCTCCAGAAGCCGTGCGAGGACGACATGATCGCGCGGGACAATTTTCGCTCAACCACCACCGCATTGGCATTCATGGCGACATCCATGCCGCCGATCGAGCCGCCGAAGATGAACATGGCGATGGCCGCCAGCGGCACGTTGGGCGCCAGCGCCACGACCAGCAGGCCGAGGCTGCCGCAAAGACCGAACCAGCGCAGCACGCTGCGCGAGCCATGTTTCGAGATCAGGTGGCCGCACCAGGTCATGGCGGTGACGGCGCCGGCGCCGAACAAAAGGATCAGCAGGCCGAGCGTGAATTTCGAAATGTCGAGCCGGGTCAGGAACACCAGGATCTGCGGCGCCCAACTGCCGGTCAGGAAGCCATTGGCAAGGAAAATGGCCGCCACGGCCCATCGCCCGCGAATGGCAGTCTGCATGGCGCTTTGCGCGTTCATAAGGCGAATCCGGTCAGAAAATGGCTCTGCGCGGCAAATTAGATCGATTCAATTTTCAGTCAAGCACCGGTCGCAGGGAATGCTTGGACCAAAGGCCGAAATGGGACAAGCATCGTTCTCGACGGACTTCCCTACGGTGGGGATTAGCGGGAACGGCTCTCCCTTCGTCATCCACGGGCGGAGCAAGGAGCGTAGCGACGCGGCGCAGACCCGAGGATCCATGCCGCGACTTCTGAGCGATGCTACGGTGCAGAACTGGCTTCGGTGAGCGTCACCTTCATTCTGAGCCGCTGTGCTCTTTGGCGATCGTCGCGGCATGGATCCCAGGGTTTCCGCGACGTCGCTTCGCGACTGCTCCACCCTAGGATGACGAAGTCGGAGAACCTCGCCCATCGCGGATACCGTGGCCGGAGGCCGCTCGCTCTATCAGGATCGCTAATGGTCCTTGGGACGCCTTGCCTCGAATTCGGCCTTCTTGGCATCCGACGCCTCGGTCTGGTTGAGAGCCTGCCATTCGGCATAAGGCATGCCGTAGACGATCTCGCGCGACTGGTCCTTGGAGAGATCGACGCCCTCGGCATTGGCCGCCTCGCGATACCAGTTCGACAGGCAGTTGCGGCAGAAGCCGGCGAGGTTCATCAGGTCGATGTTTTGCACGTCGTTGCGTTCTCTGAGATGCTCGACCAGTCGGCGAAAGGCGGCGGCTTCGAAATCGCGCTTCTGCTCGTCGCTGAGTTTGGTCATCGAAACCTCCGTCATAACGGCCCGGTGCGCGAGCCGAACATCTTCACGACATGTATATCGGGACGGCGGTCGATCGCGTCAACGATCGGCGCCAGGCGCTCGGCCCAGGCGAGGGCGCCCTTCTGGTCCGATATCAAATCCTGGCGGATCTCGATCAATGCGTGGGCATAGCCATTGACGATGGCGTGTTTGAACATGGTGTCGCCGCGCAGTGCGCCGTCATAAGGCTCATTGTCGCCGACGATGAGTTTTTTATCCTCGGCCAGCATATCGATCAGCGGCCGCGCCACCCGGTCGTCCCGATCCCACAGGATGCCGACATGCCAGGGGCGTTGCCTGCCCTGCATGACCGGCGTGAAGGAATGCACCGAGAAGATGAAGGGCGGCCGACCGGAAGCCTGCGCGACCGAGGCGATCATGGCGCCGACGGCGTCGTGATAGGGACGGTAGAAGCGGTCGAGCCGCCTTTCGCGTTCCTCCGGTGCCATGGGATAGTTTCCCGGCACGACCGTGCCGTCATAGAGCTGGCGAATGAGCGTCGGATCGTCCTCGCCGCGATTGGGGTCGATCAACAGCCGCGAAAAATTGGCGATCAGCGCCGGCACGCCGAGCGAGGCGGCGAGTTCGCGCGTCACCGCCTCGACGCCGATATCATAGGCGATGTGGCGGTCGAACTCCGCTGCGGGCAGGCCGAGGCTGCCATAGTCGTCGGGCAGGTCGCGGCGGGCATGATCGGCCAGAAGCACGATGCCCCGCTTGCGGTCGCTCTCGACAATGTCGAAAGGCGCGAAAACTGTGGATCGGGTCATTGGCGGGAAATGGTCTGTTCGCTGGCTTCCGGGGAGGGTGCTATCGTCATTCCACGAAGACGACGCGTGCGCAATGCCGTTGTTTGGCCAAGGTTTCCCGGGAAATCTGGCAAAGGGCGACGGATAGTGCGCCGGGAGCCTTCCTAAATCGATTGGAATTGATCAAAACGGCGCGTTGACATGCGCCCGGACTTTTCCGAAAAGGGGCGCAGAGAGATGCTGATGTGGTTCTTGAGGGGTTTTGGGATGGATTCCGCCGGCAGGCAGCGCATGCGCTCTGCCTTTGCCATGCCGCTCCTGACCTTGACCTTTGGCCTGTCGGCGATGGTCATGGCCTCGCCGGCGCGCGCCGATTTCCGCGTCTGCAACGCCACGCAGAACCTGGTCGGCGTCGGCATCGGCTATCGCGCCAAGGCCGGCTGGATCACCGAAGGCTGGTGGCACATAGAAGGATCGAGCTGCAAGACGTTGATCGAAGGGCCGCTGTCATCAAGGTTTTACTATCTTTATGCAGAAGACGCAGAGCGCGGTGGACGCTGGGACGGCCCGATCAACATGTGCGTGGCTGAAAAAGAGTTCAAGATCGCCGGCGTAAACGACTGCGTCGCCCGGGGCTTCCAGCGCGCCGGATTCCAGGAATATGACACGGGCGAACAGGCAAGCTGGATGGTCCAGCTGACCGATGAGCCCGCAACGGGAGGCGCTCCAGCCGCCCCGGGAACCAACAGTCAATGAGACGCAGCCGCAAGGTCAAGATCCTAGCCACAATCGGTCCGGCCTCCTCTTCAGAGGAGATGCTGAAGAAATTGTTCGAAGCGGGCGCCGATGTGTTCCGCATCAACATGAGCCATACCGACCACGAACTGATGCGCACGCTGGTCGGCCGCATCCGGGCTGTAGAGGAAAAGGTCGGCCGGCCGATCGGCATTCTCGCCGACCTGCAGGGCCCCAAGCTGCGCGTCGGCAAGTTCGCCAACGGCAAGGAAGTGCTGACGCCGGGCCAGACCTTCACGCTCGACGACAATCCCGAGCCCGGCACCTCGACCAGGGTCTACCTGCCGCATCCGGAAATCCTGAGTTCGGTCGAGGCCGGTCACCGTCTTTTGATCGATGACGGCAAGCTGGAACTGAAGGCGGTGAAGAGCGACGGCAAGTCGATCGTCTGCACCGTCATTGCCGGCACCACGATTTCCGACAAGAAGGGCGTCAGCCTGCCCGATACCGACCTGCCGGTCGGTGCGCTGACGGAGAAGGACCGCAAGGACCTCGACGCAGTGCTGGCCACGGGCGTCGACTGGATCGCGCTGTCCTTCGTGCAGCGGCCTGAGGATCTGGCCGAAGCGCGCAAGATCGCGCGCGGCCGAGCGCTGATCATGGCCAAGATCGAAAAGCCGCAGGCCGTCGCCCGACTGGCCGAGATCATCGAACTGTCCGACGCGCTGATGGTCGCCCGCGGCGACCTCGGTGTCGAGATGCCGCTGGAAGCCGTGCCCGGCATCCAGAAGCAGATCACGCGCGCCGCGCGCCGCGCCGGCAAGCCGGTGGTGGTCGCCACGCAGATGCTGGAATCGATGATCACCGCACCGGTGCCGACCCGCGCCGAAGTCTCCGACGTCTCGATCGCCGTTTTCGAGGGCGCCGACGCCATCATGCTGTCGGCGGAATCGGCGGCGGGTGCCTATCCGGTCGAAGCGGTGGCGATGATGAACCGCATTGCCACCAAGGTCGAAACCGACCCGACCTATGCCGGCATCATCAACGCCCAGCGCTCGGAGCCGGAAGCCACAGGTGCGGACGCCATTTCGCTGGCTGCCCGCGAGATCGCCGAAACGCTGAAACTGGCGGCGATCATCACCTACACGGCGTCCGGCACCACCGGGCTGCGCGCCGCGCGCGAACGGCCGCAAGTGCCGATCATCGCGCTGTCGCCGATACTCAACACCGCCCGGCGGCTGTCGCTTTTGTGGGGCACGCATTGCGTCGTCTCGCCCGATGCCACCGATCTCGACGACATGGTCAACCGCGCCTGCCGGATTGCCCTCGAGGAAGAATTCGGCAAGCCGGGTGACCGCGTCATCATCACGGCCGGTGTGCCACTGAGGACGCCCGGCTCGACCAACATGCTGCGCATCGCCTATGTCGGATCGGACGCGCAGGGCAACCGGTAAGCGGTTGATTTCCTGACTGAAGCGTTTCACGCGGTTTCGCTGTGGCCACAATGCAACAAAGGCACGAACAATGTTCGTGGCCTTTGTTCTCGACACAGGGTCGCCCTGATCGCCTCTACAAGACACGGGTGACGCGGTATCAATGGCCGCCTCCCTTCCTGTCGGCATTTCCCATCGTTTGAAAGTATATTGAATGCCATTTTTCGTTTCACGCCGGTCGCTTTTGACCGGGCTGTCGCTTGTTGGCGTTTCGGCGATTTCGGCCTGTGCCCAAATGCCCAGACAGTCGATCGGTGTGGCCGCTTCTCTCAATCCGCCACTGCTGGAGCCGGTGCCGGAAAGGGCCCCGATCGAAGATGCCGCGTCTGAAACGATAACCCCCGCTTCGCCCGACTACGCCAGCATGTACAGCGCGGTCGAAGACGGCGGCCATGCGCTGCCGGCGATCCCCTTCAGCAAGGTCGACGGGCGGTTCCTGCGGCAGATCGTTGACGATCCGACAGGAGAAAAACCCGGAACGATCGTGGTCAACACGACCGACAAGCACCTTTACTGGGTGCTCGAGGACGGCAAGGCGATGCGCTATGGCGTTGGTCTCGGGCGCCAGGGCTATTCGTGGAAGGGTCGCGCAATCGTCCAGTGGAAACGCAAATGGCCGACCTGGACGCCGCCTTCGGCAATGATCCGCAGGGACCCGAAACTGGAGAAATGGCGCCAGGGAATGCAGCCAAGCATCAGCAACCCGCTCGGCTCGCGCGCGCTGTACATCTTCAAGGACGGCGTCGATACGCTCTACCGGATCCACGGATCGCCGGACTGGAAGTCCATCGGCAAGTCCGCCTCATCGGGTTGCGTGCGCATGTTCAATCAGGACGTCATGGACCTCTACGACCGCGCTCCCGGCAAGACACAGCTGCTGGTCATCTAGCGTACGGCGCCCGGCAACTGCCCTGGCGGCGAAAGGATATCAGGTCGGCGCGAGCTCGGCCTGCGGCTCTTTGATGTCGGCACATCTGCCGGCGCCGTAGGCATCGCCGGCAATTCGCGTTTCCACTGTCCTGGCCATCGCCTCCAGATCGGCATCCTTGCCGGCGACCTTCTCGATGGCGCCGACGACGAGGTCGGGGGCGATCCAGTCCGGCTTGTGGCCGAGATTGTGCACCCAGACGAGTTCGGCACCTGCTATGTCGCGCACCAGGCCAACGGAATGGATATGCGCGTAGACGACCTTGTCGCGGTCGCCGGAGATGACGACGGTCGGCGCGGTGATCTGGTTGTAGTGCGGTGCGGCGCCAAGCGCATAGGCATAGAGCCCGGCAACGTCGGTGGCGTTGGCGCGAAAGGCCGCCGGCCGCAGCACCAGCGGGATCGCGGCCGTGCTGAGATAATTGTCCGGCACCTTGTTGGGCGAGAACACGCAGGTGGTGGCATCAGCCATCTGCAGCGTTCCGGCCGGATAGGTCAGTGTCTCGGAAAACAGCCTGCCGATCACCGGAACGGTGGTCAGGTCGTAGTACCAGGACGTCGCGCCGCCCGGCCAAGGATGGGTCGCCGGCGCCAGGAAGACGAGACCGAGCGTCTTGTCGGCATGCTCGCGGCCGAAAGCTGCCGTCACCACGCCGCCGAAGGAATGGCTGACGATGATCGCCTTCTTGATGCCGAGACGGTCCATCAGGGCGGCGATGGTAGCGGCCTGCGCCGACGGGTTTTCATTGTTGCCAGGCCAGCGCCCGGACCAGCCAAAGCCCGGCCGGTCGAAGAACAGCATTTCGGCGCGGCCTTCGAGCAGCGGCCGCAGCGGCAACATCTGATCCCGGAGATTGGCGCTGGCGCCATGGATAAAGACGATCGGCGGCAGGTCCGCATTGGCGGGGGCGGGAATGTGGACATAGTGGATGCGGGCGCCGCCAATGTCGGCGAATTCACCGATCGGCGGATCGCGACGTTCGATCAGCCACGAGCCGACGCGGGTGACACCGACAAGGACCAGGATGAGTGCGAGGAGAAAGGCGAAGGCGGCGTAGATCAGGTTCATGCGGGGATATACGGGGGTGGGACGGGATAAGTTCTGGAGGGCAGTAGGGCAGTAGGGCAGTAGGGGCGTGTGTTCCGCAGGTGCAATCTACCCCTACTGCCTTACTGCCCTATTCCCTTACTCCCTTCACGGCATCAAATGCCTTCGCCGGCAAGCTCTTCCGAAAGGGTGGCGACCTGGTCCTGGGCGCTGCGCATCATCGGATAGATGGCCAGCACCTTCTGCCAGGCTTCGAGCGCCGACTGCTTGTGGCCGGTCAGCGCCATGATCTGCGCCAGACCCGACAGCGCGCCGAAATGGCGCGGCTCGAGTTGCAGCGTGCGGTCGATGTCGGCCATCGACTTGCCGTAGTTCTTCATCATGAAATGCACTGTGGCGCGCCGGTTCCAGCCTTCGGCATAGGTCGGCTGCAAGGTCACCACCTGGTCGAGGAAATCGAGCGCGACGCCGAACTTCTGGTTGTCCATCGCTTTTTGCGACCACAACATCATCAGGTCGATCGAGGCGCTGCCCGACTGGAACCATTCGCTCCAGATGTTGCCGGCGATGCGTTCGGCCGCCTTTTCGTTGCGCTCACGCTTCAGGTCGGAAAACAGCTTGTCGAGCCGGGCCTGTTTGGTCATCGGCGCGGCGGGAGCTTCCGGGGCGGCCGGCGCTGCCGGCTGATCGTCCGCGGCCCAGACCGGCACGCTAATGGCGCCGGAAACAGGCAGAGCTATCAAAAATGCAAAAAGAATCCGCATCGCCCGATCCTAGTCCCGGGCGGCGGAACAGCAAAGTGATTTTAGCGTGAGAAGGGTCGGCAGGCCGACAGCATCAAATGGCGGAGGCAAAAAAGCCTCCAGCCGAAAGCTCAGCCCTGGCGCGCCTTGTAACGCGGGGCGGTCTTGTTGATGATGTAAACGCGGCCCTTGCGGCGAACCAGCTGGTTGTCGCGATGACGCGCCTTCAGCGCCTTGAGCGAATTCTTGATCTTCATGGTCTTGCCTGTCGGTGTGGACCCGGTCCCGGGTCGAAATTTTAAGGCGCGCCAGAAGACGCGCCTTTTCAACGGTGGGTGGCTCATAAACGAGGAGCCTTGTCCGTGTCAACCGCAAGCGTGTTCCACACCCCCATATCATCAAATATCCGCCATGTCGGCCGTGCGGCATTGCGCGGCCATGGGCCGGCTGGGATGATGCCGTGTATTTCAAGTGATTTGGGGACGATGATGCGCCGAATACTCCTGTCTGCCTGCCTTGTCCTGCTGGCGGGAGCTTCGATCGCCCGCGCACAGGAGTGCGACCGCTCCGACGACAGCCAGCAGATGATGAATATCTGTGCCGGCGAGGACTATCAGGCCGCCGATGCCAAGCTCAATGCGGCCTATCAGAACCTGATCAGTTCCGACGATGCCGATGCCAAGAGATTGCTGCAGGCAGCGCAGCGTGCCTGGATCGCCTTCCGTGACGCCGAATGCGCGCATACCACCGCCGCCAGCGCGGGCGGTTCCATCCACGCGATGGAAGTTTCGCAATGCCTGACCAGGCTGACCAATGAGCGCCTCAAGCAGCTCGCCGCGTCAGCCAATTGCGAGGAAGGCGATGCGAGCTGCGCCAATTCCGGCGAGGACAGCGACGAGGTGCAATAGCTCGCTTCGAGCTAAGTACGGCGGCTGATGCGGGTGAAGTGACCCATCTTTCGGCCTGGCCGCGCCTCCGCCTTGCCGTAGAGATGCAGCATCAAGTCGGGCTCGGCGAGCAGTTCGGGGACGCGCAACACGTCGTCGCCGATCAGGTTCTCCATCACGCAATCGGAATGGCGGTCCGGGTTGCCCAGCGGCAGGCCGGCGACGGCACGGATATGCTGCTCGAACTGCGAAACGATGCAGGCGGCCTCAGTCCAATGACCTGAATTGTGGACGCGCGGCGCGATTTCGTTGGCCAGCAGCGAACCGTCGGCCAGCACGAAGAACTCGACACCGATGACGCCGACATAATCGAGCGCCGCCAGGATTTTTGCCGCCGCCGCCCGCGCCGCGTCAGCCGTTTCAGGCTTGACGCCGGCCGGCAGGGTCGAGGTGTGGAGAATGCCGTTGCGGTGGACATTCTCGGCCGGATCGTAGGCAGCGACCGCGCCGTCCAGCCCGCGCGCCGCGATCACCGAGATCTCGCGCTCGAAAGGCACGAAACTTTCCAGGATCAGCGGAACATTGCCCATCGCCTCGCAGGTGCCGGCAAAGCCACCCGTTTCCATGTTGCGGAAGACACGCTGCCCCTTGCCATCATAGCCCATGCGCCGCGTCTTCAGGATGCCGCTGCCGCCGAATGCCTTCAGCGCCGCCGTCAGCTCATCGTCAGTGTCGACCGGACGGAAATCGGCGGTGGCGATGCCGATGCCGTTGAGGAAGGTCTTTTCGCTCACCCGGTCCTGCGCCACGTCAAGCGCGCGCGCCGGCGGATAGACCGGCACCTTGGCGGCAAGCGCTTCTGCGGCCGCGACCGGAACATTCTCGAACTCGTAGGTGACGACGGCACTCGCCGCTGCCAGTTCGGCAAGAGCAGCCGGGTCGTCATAGGCAGCTGTAATCTGCCGGTTGGCGACCTGTGCGGCCGGGCAATCCGGCTGTGGCTCCAAGACGATGGTGCGGTAACCGAGGCGGGCGGCAGCCATCGCCAGCATGCGGCCGAGCTGGCCGCCGCCAATGATGCCGATGGTCGATCCGGCGGGCAGGCTCACGGCGTGTCCGTCGGTTCAACGGCGACCTTGGCGGTCTGCGCGGCGCGCCAGGCATCGAGGCGCTGGGCAAGCTTGTCGTCGTTCAGCGCCAGCACGGCGGCAGCCAGCAAGGCCGCGTTGGCCGCACCAGCCTTGCCGATGGCCAGTGTGCCCACAGGAATGCCGGCCGGCATCTGGACGATGGAGAGCAGCGAGTCCTGCCCCGACAGCGCCTTTGATTCCACCGGCACGCCAAACACTGGCAGCGGCGTCATCGCCGCCGTCATCCCAGGCAGATGCGCGGCACCGCCGGCGCCGGCGATGATCACCTTGTAGCCGGCGGCCTTGGCGCCCTTGGCGAACTCATAGAGCCGGTCGGGTGTGCGGTGCGCGGAGATGATCAGCCGCTTGTGCGGGACGCCCAGCGCCTCCAGCGTTTCGGCCGCATGGCGCATCGTTGCCCAGTCGGACTGGCTGCCCATGATGATGGCGACGTCGGCGCGTTGATCGTCCAAGCTCGTGCTCCCCGGCGACAAAGGCGCGCCTTAGCGGAATTCGGCAGCAACGGCAAGGACGGATAGAGAGCGGTGGGCATGTGATGCCGACGGTGATCCTATCACGAATTAAAGCCTCGGATGGCGCCCGTTGGGATCCAGCCAAGTCTGGTGACCACGTAATCCCGGACGAAATCCCGTTCCTTTGGCGTCAGTTCCTTATCCCAGGCAAATCCTTTTCCGAATTCATCTGAGGCCACAAATTCCGCCACGATACGGCCTGCTTCTTGCGGCGTCGGGTCCGTCTCGTAGGAGGAGATGATGAGATCGCTCAGACAAGCCAGCACCAGCAGCACACGCGCCAAGACCGGACGTTGCTCCGACTCGAAATTCTGGAAAAGACCCAGCGCCTCCTCGAATACAGCTCGTTGTTCTCCTCCTATTGCAGCGGCCGTTTCAAATTCTCCATAGGTTTTGACCCGGAGCACTCCGCCTTCGTTATGCAGCATCGCGTCCGCGATGGCGTCGACATCGCCCACAACGAAGGCCTGCCGAAAGAAGCGCGCCGGCTTCTCGATCCGCAAAGTCTCCCAGTTTTCCGCATTTGGCTCATAGGGCAGCACAGGATCGTATCCAGCCACAACAAAATCATCCGTAAGCGCAAAAAAATAAACTTTGGCCAAATAGTACTTAAGAGCGATACCTGGATCGCCGTATATGTCGACAAATGTCATCTTCTTCTGAATCATTCTAAAAATTGCGATGGGTATAAGGAGATAATAAACAGTTGAAAATAGATAATATCCTTCTGGCTTTAGCCAGTTATCCTTATCTAAACCGACCTCCCTTGCTCTTTGAGACCGGCTTAGGCTTTTTACCCTAAAATACGATTGCTCGCACGCCTCATAGAGTTGAAAAAGAAGCGGTTCGATCTGTTCATAAAGCCGTTTGCGCGCATCATATTCGTAATCACGCCGCGCGTTTCTGGACGCGTTGAGATCGGAGAGTTCTGCCTTTGTGGACTCGATTTGCTCTACCAGCTCCGATTTGAGTTTTTCGAGCCGTCTATTGGCGCCGAATCCTACAAGCTGAACAAGCAAAGTAACCACAGCGCTGGTGGACGCTGCGATCAATGCCGCCGCTACAGTTGCTGAAGCGGCTTGTCCTCCTGTAATGCTTTCGAGGAATCCAGCCATTCTGTGTTTCCATCACTCTTCGAAACGGCCTTGATTTTTCTATCTTGTCAAATCGAGGGCACTCCGACCTTATGAAATATGTGAGATGATGACAAAGACCTGAAGCAGTCGGAAAAGAACAATGGCGAAGAGAATTATCATCCTTCTCGACGGAACATGGAACGATGTCGAATTCAGCAACCAGGATACAAACATTGTCCGCTTGCGCAACATCATTTCGGCAAATCTGAGCTCGGGGTCGACAATCCTGACGAAGGCAGTTCGCGGCCCCGAGCTGAAGCCGGGCCAGAAAATTGCGGCGGGTCGGACGACAAGTGACGGGCAGGAAAACCTGGTGTTCTACGAGCGGGGAGTGGGCACGAACGGGATCGACAAAATTCGGGGCGGATTGCTGGGAGAAGGCCTCGATGCCAGCGTTCGAAGTGCGTATAGATTTCTGTCCTTTTACTATCGCCCTGGCGATTCCATTTTTGTCTTCGGCTTTTCAAGGGGAGCATATAGCGCGAGAACATTAGCCGGCTATATTGCGGCTGCAGGATTACTGAAACGAGATTCCTGTACCCGGTATCTTGAAGGCGTGGCTTGGGCTTTCTACCGGACGCCGCCAAATGATAGATTGCCCGGTGTTTGGGCGAGTCTCACGCCCTATGTGCACAATCGCGACGATTTCCGGATCGATTGTTTGGGCGTTTTCGATACTGTTGGCGCGCTCGGTGTGCCGCTAAATTTGTTCAGCCGCCTGAATCGGAACCGTTTCGAATTCCATTCGGTCGAGCTCTCGTCCATCACCAAGGTAAATCTTCAGGCTTTGGCCATCGATGAGCATCGGCGCCCGTTCCAGGCAGCGGTTTGGCGAAAACCCCGGTTCCAGTCACTTTCCAGCGTTACAGAACAGGTTTGGTTTTCTGGCGTCCATGCGGACGTCGGGGGAGGATACTGGACGGACGGGCAGCGACATCAATGGGGCATTGCGACTGATGACATTTCGCTTGATTGGATGCTGAAGCGAATTGGCCATTTCTTTCCCCAATTTCCTTTTTCAGGTCGCGGCTGGGCGACCGTTGAAGAGAATTGGTCGTTCGCGCCGAAGCACAATTCGCGCAGCCTGCCCTTTCGGTTCATGCCTTCTGCACTTCGAGTCATCAACAATTCATCGGCTTTGCGCGGGAGAGCGTTCGAGACAATCGTCTGCCAGGATCGCAACGCCGACCCGATTGGCGAAATGGTCCATGTCAGCACACTTAACAGGCTTGGTGCGCGGGTCTATGACGGAGACGTGATGGCATACTACTGCCCTCGCAATCTGACGGCGAGCCTCAATACAATTGAAGCTACGTATGGCCTCGGCAAAAAGACGCCGGGCGACTATGATTTGCTTGTTGTTGATTGGTCAGGAGAGCCGATGGATCCGAAGAATCCAAGAGATGTCTCGAAGATTCGTCCTCTTCTTGCATCGGCACGCTCGCGTATGCAGGCGCTGGCTCACTAAACTAGAGGCTTTGACGCTCGGCCTCCGGCGTCGAAACCAGCAACGCCGAAGCGGCGTTGGCGACGGTGACGGCCGCTCGCATACCCTCGCCACGGGAAAGTGCCGCGGCCAGAGCGCCGACGAATTCGTCGCCCGCGCCGTGCGTGCTGACGAGCTTGACCGAGATGGCCGGCAGCGCGAAGGCGTCGCCGGTCCGGTCGCAACAGGCGACGCCCTCGCCGCCGGCCGTGACGATCGCGACTGGGCAGAGGTCGACCAGAAGCCGTGCCGCTTGCGCGGCGCCGTCGAGCGTCTCGACCACGGCCGTGCCGGCCAGGAATTCCGCTTCGATGGCGTTGACAACGAGGACGTCCACGAGTGCGATCAGGTCTTCGGAAAGCTTGCGCGCCGGTGCGGCATTGAGCAGGACGCGGCCACCCTGTGCCTTCACTGCGCGCGCGGCGGCAATGCTGGCGGCTTCCGGCACTTCGTTCTGCAACAAGAGCACCGCAGTCTGGGCTATCGTCTCGGAAGCGCAGGTAATGTCGGCATCGCCCAGAGTCAGATTGCTGCCCGAGACGATCACCGCGCCATAGTCGCCGCCCGCGTCGAAGATCGCCACGCTCATGCCAGAGCCGGCGCCCGCGGCCACCCGCACGAAGCGGCGGTCGACGCCGCCGCGATCGAGATTGGCCAGCAGCGCGCGTCCGAAATCGTCGTCACCGACGGCGCCGATCATCGCGGATCTCGCGCCGGCCCGTGCCGCTGAAACCGCCTGGTTGCCGCCCTTGCCGCCGCATTTCGGGTGCCAGGCATGGCCGGTCACAGTCTCGCCCTTGCGCGGGCGGTCCGGGGCGTCGACCATGATGTCGTAGTGCAGGCTGCCGAACACGGTGACCTGCTGTGCTGTCGACGGCGTCATGAGCCCCGGTCTTTTCGTTTCGACGTGACCGCAGACATGGTGCGGCCGAGATTGCGCTCCGCCGCCTGGTAGTCGCGCTGCGCCACTGCCACGAACAGCGCGTCGAGAATGTTGAGCTGGGCGATGCGCGCCGCCGCGTTCTCGCCCATCAGCGGCGAGCCCTGCGCGGTCGAGCACAGCACGATGTCGGCGATCTGGGCCAGCGGCGAGTTGTCGTAATTGGTGATGGCCAGCGTGCGCGCGCCATTCTTGCGGGCGAGCTGGATGGCGTCGATGACGGCCGAGGTGTTACCCGAATGCGAGAAGCCGACGGCAATGTCGTCCGCGCCGAGCAGCGAGGCCGACATCAGCATCATGTGCGAATCGTCGTAGACGGATGCGCGGATGCCGATGCGCAGGAATTTGTGCGAGACGTCGCGGGCGATCTGCGCCGAACCGCCAACGCCGTAGAAGTCACGGTTCTTCGCCCGAAAGAGCAGCTCGGCGGCGCGGTCGAAATCCTCGATATCGAGGATAGCGAGCGTCTCCTCCAGCGCTTGGATCGAGGTGCGGAACACTTTTTGCACGATCTCGGCCGAACTGTCGTCGGACGACAGTTCCTGATGCATCTCGGCGGTCGGCAGGCGGCTGTATTCATAGACGGCGGTGCGGAAGTCGCGGTAGCCGGAGAAGCCGAGCTTCTTGGCGATCTTGACCACCATCGCCTCGGACACGCCGGATTCCTCGGCGATCTGCTTCAGCGGGATCGTCTCGTCGAAGCCGCGCCGTCCAAAGACGGTCTCCACCACCTTCGCTTCCAGCGGGGTGAGATGCGGCATCATCATGCGGATGCGCGGTCCTACCGCTTTCAGGTCCAGCCCGCTCAAGGTCATCCACGCCCCCTCGTCACACGATCGATAAGCATCGCGGCGAGGATTATAAGGCCAGTTGCCAAGAGCTGATAGAAGGACTGGACGTTCATCAACGTCAAACCGTTGCGCATGGCGCCGAGGATGACGGCACCGAGGATGGTGCCGACGACGCTGCCTTTGCCGCCCATCAGCGAGGCGCCGCCGATGGCTGCCGCCGCGATGGCGTCGAGCTCCCAGAGATTGCCGAGGATCGGTTCGGCCGCGCCCAGTCGGCCGATCAGGATCTGCGCGGCAAGGGCGGCCAGCAGGCCGGAAATCATGTAGGCGGCGATCTTGGTGCGGGCGATCGGCACGCCGGCGATATAGGCGGCTTCCTCATTGCCGCCGACGGCGAGCAGATATTCGCCGAAGGGCGTCTTCTTCAACACGATCCAGGCGATAACGGCCACGCAGGCGACGATGATGACCGCCAGCGGCAGGCCGAACAGCGAGCCGTTGAAGATGGCGCGGAAGCTTGCCGGCAGGCCGAGCACCGGATTGCCGCCGGTGTAGATCAGCGCCAGCGCCCTGTAGGTGCTCAGCGTTCCCAGTGTCACGATGAAGGGTTGCAGCCCGACATAGGCGACCAACACGCCATTCACCAGGCCACACAGCAGGCCGATGGCGAAGCCGGCGGCGATGGCCAGCGGAAACGGCACGCCGGCAACCAGCATCGAGGCCGAGATGACGGCCGAGAGTGCCGCCGTCGGCCCAACCGACAGGTCGATGCCGCCGGAGATGATGACCAGCGTCATGCCCAGTGCCAGGCAGGCATTGATGCTCGACTGCTGCAGGATGTTGATCAGGTTGCGCTCGGCGAAGAAGCCCGGCACCAGCGCGCCGAAGACGGCGAGGATCACCAGGAGGCCGATCAGCGTGCCGGCGTCGCGCATGGAAAAACGCTGCAGGATGGCGGCGCCCGGCCGTGCCGGCGCGGCTTGCGATAGGTCAGACATGGGCAATCCTGTTCTTCTTTTTCATGCACCGGTTCCTTGCGCGCCTGGCCGGCCGCCCGAGCCTTGCGACTGGGGTATGGCGTGCGCCGCAATCGCCTGCTCGCTGAGGCTTGCCCGGTCGAGCTCGGCGGCGATCGCGCCTTCGCGCATCACCAGCACGCGGTCGGCGAGCCTGATCACCTCGGGAAGTTCGGACGAGACGACGATGACGCAATGGCCTTCGGCGGCGAGCTCTTCGATCAGATGGTAGATCTCCGCCTTGGCGCCGACATCGATGCCGCGCGTCGGCTCGTCGAACAGCAGGATCCGCGTTCCCGCCGCCAGCCAGCGGCCGATGATCGCCTTCTGCTGGTTGCCGCCACTGAACAGGCGGATGGGCCGGTCGAGCAGGAAGGGCCTGAGATTGACCCGCTTCATTTTCTCGGCGGCCACGCGCCTCAGCCTGGCGTGGTCGATGACGCCGTGTCTGGCGAAGACACCCATCGAGGCGAGCGCCATGTTGGAGGTGATCGGACGCAGCGGCACGATGCCTTCGCGCTTGCGCTCCTCCGGCACCAGGCCGATGCCGGCGGCAATCGCATCGCGCGGGCTGGACAGCCGGACCGCCTTGCCGTCGATCTCGACGGTGCCCGACGAGGCGCGGTCGGCGCCGGCCAGCAGCCGCAGCAGCTCGGTGCGGCCCGAGCCGACCAGGCCGGCAATGCCCAGCACCTCGCCACGATGAAGGTCGAAGGAGACATCGCGGACCTTCGGCGACGACAGCCCGCGCACGCCGAACCTGACATCCCTGGTGGCGTGGGAGCGGTGTTCTTCCTGGGCAAGCTCGCGGCCGACCATCATCGACACCACGGCCTGTTCCGAAACCCCTGCCAGATCGACGGACTCGACCACGACGCCGTCGCGCATGATTGTGGCACGGCGGCAGATGCCGAACACCTCGTCCAGCTTGTGCGAGACATAGACGACGGCAACGCCGTCGCGGGCGAGGCCCTTGATGACTTCGGCCAAGCGTTCGAATTCGCTCGGCGTCAGGCTCGATGTCGGTTCGTCCATGGCGACGATGCGGGCGCGGTCGAGCAGCGCGCGGGCGATCTCGACGATCTGCCGCTGCGCCACTTTCAGGCTGCCAAGAGGAGCCGCCGGGTCGATCGTGGCATCGAGCGCGGCAAGGGTCGAGGCGGCGCGGCGCTCCTGCTCGCGTCTGGCGACGAAGAGGCCGCCGCGCGTCAGCGGATGGCCAAGGAACATGTTCTGGGCGACGCTGAGGCGCGGCACCTGCTGCAGTTCCTGGTGGATCATGGCGACGCCGGCGGCTCGCGCCGCGACCGGGTTGTTGAGCGTCACCGGCACGCCGTCGATCAGCACGCGTCCGGCGCTCGGCCGGTAGACGCCCGACAGGATGCGCAGCAGCGTCGACTTGCCGGCGCCGTTCTCGCCGAGCAGGCCATGGATTTCGCCGGCGCCGACCGAGAAGGACACGTCGCTCAGTGCCCGCACGCCCGGAAAGTCCTTTGAAATGCCCTCGAATTGCAGTCGGGGTGACATGGGGTCCTGTTCCGCGGGCAAGGGTGCCAGCCGGGACCGGAATGCCCTGGCCGGCACCCGCCGCCCCGCCTTGGTCTTGGGGATCAGGTCCGATGCCCTACTGGCCGGCCGCCGCGTCCTCGAGCAGCGCCTTGCGCGCATCGGGGCCGGAATAGCGGTCGGCATTGTCCTTGGTGATCAGCGCCTGCGGCGTGGCGACGACGCGCGGCAGCTTCTGCCCGGCCACCAGTCGCAGCGCCGCTTCGAGCGCCACCTCGCCGGTCAGCACCGGGAACGAGTCGACTGTGCCGGTCAGCTCGCCGGCGCGGATCGACGCATAGGCGTCGGAAATGCCGTCAGTACCGAACACGGCGACCTTGTCCTGCAAGCCGGCTGCCTTGACTGCCTCGACGATGCCCAACGCCATGCCGTCATTGTTGGCATAGAAGCCGATCAGGTCGGGATGTTGCTGCATGATGTTGGTGGCCGCGTCATAGGAGGTCTGGCGATCCCAGTTGCCGGGCACGCTGGCGACGACCTGGAACTTGCCGCCCTCGGAGATGGTGGACTTGAAGCCGTCGGTGCGCTGGACGGCGGCATAGACGCCGGCCTGACCCTCGACGATGGCGACCTTGCCGCCGTTGGGCCGGTTCTTGATGAACCATTTGGCGACGCGCACGCCATTGTCGCGCTGGACATTGCCGACATAGTGCTCAGCCTGCGGGATGACGGCGTCGTTGACGTTGACGACGGGCACATTGGCTGCCTTGGCCTGTTCCATGATCGGCTGCAGGTTGGAATCGGTCTGCGGCGAGACGAGCAGGACGTTATAGCCCTGCGTCACCAGGCCTTCGGCGATGGTGAGCTGGCCGAGCTGGTCACCTTCGTTCTGCGCCGCCTGGTAGACGACAGGCACGCCAACCTTGTCGCCGAAGGCCTTGTAGCCCTCGCCCAGCGAGCGCCAGTATTCATTGGTCAGCGTCTTGGAGACGGCGCCTGCCTTGGTGCCTTCGGGCAGCTTGGGAAACGCGCCGAACTTCGCTTCGAGCTGCGACCAGTCGATGCGATCCTTCTCGGTGTCGGAGTTGAGCGGCGCAAGATCGGCGCTATAAGCCGGTGCGATGGCGAGCGCCATCAGCGTGGCGGTGGCGGCGGCTAGCAGAAATTTCATGGTCTTCCTCCCTGGTTGAAAACGATGGTGCGGTTGAAAAACGGCTTCGGCGGTCAGGCCCCGAGCATGATCTCCTGGACGATGGCCTGCGTGGCGACCGCGTCCTGGCGGTCAATGGCGGATGACAGGCGATTGTCCTTGTCGAGGCGCTCGACGACGCCGAGCATGCGCTTGACGGTGGCGATGTTGACCTCGCATTCGCGCACCGGATCGAGCCCGGTCATGTCGGGAAAGGTGTCGAAATAGATGGCGCCGGCGTAGCCGTCGCGGCGGATCTGGCGCAGCAATTCGATCGTCTGCAGCGTGTGCACGGCGCCGACCATCAGGCCGTCGTCGCGCTTGGCGTAGCCGTCGTTGAGATGCACGCCGAGCAGCTTGCTATGCCGGGCGACGAGTGCGGCGGCAAAGGCCGGCTGCTCGTCGGCATAGAGAACGTGGGCGAAGTCGAGGGTGACGCCGAGATTGGGCAGGCCGACCTCGCGGATCGCCAGCAAGGTGGTCGCGGCATCCGGCATCAGCGAGAAGGAACGCGGCTCGTTGGGTTTGTACTCCAAGCTGATCTGGCAGCCGGGATCATGTGCGGCGACTTCACGAATTCCGTCGATTTCGTGTTTCCAGAGCGTCGCATAGTCGGCCTGGAAGGCGTAGTCGAAGCCATCCTGTCCCAGCCACAGCGTCATCAGGGTGGCGCCGGCTTCACGCGTGGCGTCGATGCCGGCCTTGGTCAGGTCGATGGCCTCACGGCGCACCGCCGGATCGGGATTGGTGAAGGCGCCGAGCTTGAAGGCGGGGTTGGAGTAGTAGCGCATGGCAAAGCCATTGATGGAAAGTCTGAGATCGCCGAGTTTGCGGGCGATTTCCGCGGGCTTTTCAGTGACATGGTCAGGGAAGTTGAGGTCGAGATCGGTAAGCCCCTCGACCTTGGTGGCGCGCGCCGCCATCTGCATCAGCGACGGCTTGCCGGTAAGATCAGGCCATTCGGCTTGCGGCCGCGAGGCAAAGGAATTGAGGCGCGTGGCGAAACGATTGGCTGTCATGGGTGACCCTTCGATTGTCATAACTTCACATATGCACAAAAGTTTGTAAAGTTATTGTTTGAAGGAAAAGTGAGCGCTCAGCCGCCGGGCTGAGTCGCGCACGGGCGTCGGCAGTCTCCCAGCCGGGAGAACTGCCTCAGAGTGTGGGGATCAACAAAGGGGGGAGGCTGTCCTCACACCGCCGCCTTGCGGAAGCGGGCGACGAAGTCGTCGAGTTCGGGGCGCTCCATGTCGGAGATTGCCCAGTAGGAGAAGGCGCCGTCGCTCCAGTGCACCATCGAGAAGCCGCCGGAGGAAAGGTCGTCCGGCTGAATGGTCTTGCCGCCTTGCTGCGGTTCGGCGACCAGCGTGATCAGATGCTCGCGGTGGCGGTAGACCAGGGCCGGCACCGGCCGGCCTGATATCACCTCGACCCGGCCGCCGATCAGCGCGAAGCCGTCCTGGGCAAGGTCGGGCGCCGGTGGCGAGACACCGATGCGGGCGTCGAGCCATGGCTTCACCGTATGGCGGTCGGACGAGACGATGTCGATCGGGCTCGCGGCAAGCAGGCTGCGGCGATGGCCGCTGGCGACCGCGGCGGCAAAGCCGTCATCGACGCCGCTTTGCATTACCCATTGCGTCGCCCCGCTGGCCAACACCGCGCTGATCATGATCGACGCCGCAAGCGCGCGCCAGTCGAACGAGCCGAAGCGGCGCGCCCTGGGCAGTACCCGTGTCTGGGACGGTCGCGTTCCGGCTTCGCGCCTCTGGCCACCACCAGCGACCGCAATCAATCCCGGCAGCGCCGACGGCGTGCCCTGCTGCGGCTCGATCGCCTCGGCCGGCGCCTGCGGCTCGGTGGTCGCCATGCCGATCGACTCAATGCGGGCCCGAAAGGCGTCGCTGACATCGGGGCGCGGCAAGCGGCTGACTGCGCCTTGCAAGGCGACAATGCGGGCATGCTCGGCGGCAAGGCGGGGGTCGGCGGCGATGCGACGCTCCACGGCAAGTGCGGCCGCCGCATCGAGTTCGCCATCAACAAGGGCGTGGATCATCAGTCTGATACCTTCGGGATCGTTGGGCAGTCCGTCGTCGTGCGTCATGACGCTCTCCCCAGTTCAGACGCCAGCAGGCCGCGCGCACGAGCAAGCCTGGACATGACCGTGCCGATCGGCACGGCAAGCATGGTCGATATGTCGCGATAGCTGAGGCCGTTGATGTCGCGCAGCACCAGCGTTTCGCGAAACGGCTGCGGCAGGGCAGCGATCGCCGCCTCGAGTGCCGCCGTATCGGCTCTGGCGATCAGGCTCGCCTCCGGGCCGTCCTCGTCCGGCAGGCTGGTGCCGTGTGCCGCCGCCATGTCGTCGAGATCGCCGAGGTCACCGACGGCCATCATGCCGCGTGGCCGGTTGCGCGCCATCCAGGTGTAGGAGGTGTTGCGCACGATGGTCAGCAGCCAGGCGCGGGCGTTGCCGCCGGCATAGCCTGCTATGCCGGCATGCGCCTTGATGCACGCGTCCTGCACAACGTCTTCTGCATCGGCGGCATTGCCAGTCAGCCAGCGGGCAAGCGCCAACGCGTCGCCGAGATGCGGCAGCACCACCTGGTTGAAGCGTTCTGCCAGGGCCCTCTCGCTCAAAGCAGCACCATGATCCGATACTCCGGGCCGTGCCGCCTCAAGATGCGACGGCGACCTTGCCCTGCTCGTGGGGGTAAAGCCCCCGGGAACAGACAGAGCCGCCTGCCTTGCTGAAACTGAATTCATCTGCGTCACCGGTGTCAAGCGCTACAAAGGAGAGCCTGACGACGCTCATGCTGCCCAGCGCATAGCCACGGCCGACGTCGCAGCCGTGTTCGCCGTCCTTGCAATGATAGGGCATGCCAGTCTCCTCAACGCCGGATGTGGCGTATGCCGAGAAGACCTGCCGCGGCGCCGGTTTATTCCCGCCGCGTGCCAATCCGGCTGTTCACAGTCGCGTGATCGGCCGGGGATTTGGGGATTTTTGGTCGGTTTGGCGCTCAATCCGGCCAGCGCAGGACGCCAGACGAATCCTTGCGGGCGGCCTTCATGGCATCGGCGGGGCGGTCCTTCGCGGTCAATATGGCGCGCAGGCGTTCGGCGACGATCTCTGCCTCGCCGGGATGTAGATTGCAGGGATCGAGGAAGAAATGGCAGCGCTCGACTTCGTGGTTGCGCACGATGATCGGCGGCGTGCCCGCCGCCAGCGCCGAAGCGAGTCCGGCGGCGGAGAACCGGCTCTCGGGTGAGACGAAGATCTGCAGCCGGTCGAGCGGGTTGGCCGTCGGGTCCGGAATGATCTTGGCAAAGATGCCCGGCAGTCCCTGCAAAGCGTCCTTCCAGAGATTGAGCGCGGCCTCTTCACGCCGGCGGATGCCGGCATGGTCGCGCTTCTCCCAGGCTTCCAGCGCGGCCATGGTGCCGGCGATGCTTTCCTTGCCGACCTTCATGGCGCGCGCGACGCCGCGGTTCTGCAGATAGGCTGATCGCACCAGGTCCTTGCGGCCGGTGACGATGCCGCTGGTCGGTCCACTCAGGAATTTGTGGCCGCTGTAGATGACGACGTCGGCGCCGCGCGCCAGGAAACCGCGCAAATCGTATTCGGACGCGGCATCGACGATCACCGGCACGCCTTTGGCGTGGCAGATCTCGCAGAATTCCTCCAGCGACAGCATGCCGTACTGCACGGTGTGGTGGGCAACGACGTAGAGGCCGGCCGCCGTGCGGTCGTTGATCGCTTCGCGCACATGATAGTCCTGCGTCACGCTGACCGTGCCGGCAGGCACCACCTTGGCGCCGGCGAGACGGACCGACTGGTCGATCGGCGCACCATAATTGACGATGTGGCCAAGCTGGATGACGACCTCCGACTTGAGGTCGCCGGTATCGTCAGGCAAGCGCTCGATGGCGAGCAGGTTGGTTCCCGTCATCGCTCCGGCGATCGCCATGGTGATGCCGCTGGCGCAGCAGGCGGTGATGAAACCGGCCTCGCCGCCGGTGAGGCGCGCGACGACCGTGCTTGCGGCGCGCTGCAGGTCGTCCATCTCCACCCATTGCGAGGCCATTTCGGCCATGGCGCTGATCGCCTCCGGGACGATGATCGACGCGCCGAGCGCGGTCATGGTGCCGGAGACATTGATGATCGGTCGCAAGCCCAGCCGTTCGCGGATGGTGGTGTTGGAGCCGGTATCGGAATAGGTTTTCATGTCAGCAGATCCCGTGGGTGGCAGGTCAGGCGGCGATTTCGACGACCGCTTCGATTTCGACGGTGATGTTTCCAGGCAGCGAGCCGACGCCGATCGCCGAGCGGGCGTGGCCGCCGATCTTGTCGAAGACATCGGCGAAAAGATCGGAACAGCCGTTCACCACTTTCGGGTGGTCGCTGAAGGTCGGCGTCGCATTGACGAAGCCGAGCAGCTTGACGACGCGCACGATGCGGCCGAGATCGCCGGCGGCGGCATGCATGACGGCAAGCAGGTTGAGCCCGGTCAGGCGCGCGTGCTCATAGGCCTGCTCGACCGTGACATCCTCGCCGACCTTGCCGGTGCAGAGCGTGCCGTCGGCGCGCAGTGGTCCCTGGCCGGACAGGAAAATCAGCCGGCCGCTCTCGGCGTGGGTGACGAAATTGGCGATGGGCGT
This sequence comes from Mesorhizobium sp. AR02, assembly GCF_024746835.1. Lineage (NCBI taxonomy): Bacteria > Pseudomonadati > Pseudomonadota > Alphaproteobacteria > Hyphomicrobiales > Phyllobacteriaceae > Mesorhizobium > Mesorhizobium sp. AR02. The sequence continues at coordinate 3,369,294 of NZ_CP080531.1, forward strand.
CGGCGGCTCGGGCAGCGTCAGGCCGAGTTCGGCGAGCCGGATGTAAGGCGTCATGGAATCAGGCTCCTTGGGACGGTGTTGGCCGTCCAATGTCAGAAATGCGAGGCGCGGAAGCGCGCCAGGAAGGTGCGGAGGCGTTCATTGCTGGTCTCTGCCGCGAGGATCTCCTTGGGCGGGCCGACGGCGCTGACGCCGCCATCGGCCATGAAGACGATGCGGCTCGAAGCGTCGCGGGCAAAGGCCATTTCATGCGTCACCATCAGCATGGTCATGCCGTCCTCGGCGAGGCTGCGCACCACGGCAAGCACCTCGCCGACCAGTTCGGGGTCGAGCGCCGAAGTGATCTCGTCGAGCAAAAGGATTTTCGGCTCCATCGCCACGGCGCGCGCGATGCCGACGCGCTGCTGCTGGCCGCCGGAGAGTTCGGCCGGCAGGCTGTCGGCCTTGTGGGCGAGCCCGACGCGGCCGAGCCAGTGTTCAGCGACCTGTCGCGCCTCGGCCTCGCTCTTTCCCCGCACCTTGGTCAAGCCGAGCATGATGTTGCCGGCCGCCGTCAGGTGCGGAAACAGGTTGAAGCTCTGGAACACCATGCCGGTCTCGGCACGCATGCTGGCCAAGTCGCGCTCGCTGCGGCGCTGGCGCGTTCCAGCCTCGCGGTAGCCGACCTCCTTGCCGTCGATGCGGATCGAGCCGCTGTCGTAGCTTTCGAGGAAGTTGACGCAGCGCAGCAGTGTGGTCTTGCCGCTGCCCGAGGGGCCGATGACGGTGACCACCTCGCCACGCTTGACCTGAAGGCTGACAGAGCGCAGCACATCGACCGCACCGAAGGCCTTGGAGACATCGCGCACGTCGAGCAGCGCGGGACTGGCATTTGCAGCGTCGGACATCATGCTATTCCCGAATGAAGGAGAAACGCCGCTCGAGCCGCCGGCTGGCGAGCGAGAGCGCGTAGTTGACCGCGAAATAGATGAGCGCGCCGAGGATATAGAGCGGCATCGCCTCATAGGTGCGGCCGATGACCTGATTGATGGCCTGCATCAAATCGGTGATGCCGAGCAGCGACACCAGTGCGCTGCCCTTGACCGCATCGGTGACGCCGTTGATCCAGGGCGGCAGGAAGCGCCTGAAGGCCTGCGGGAAGATGACGTAGGTCAACCGCTGGCGGAAGGTCAGCCCGATCGCCATCGCGGCTTCGGACTGGCCTTTCGGGATCGAGGCGACCGCGCCCCTGAGATATTCGATGACCTGAGCCGTCTTGAACAGGGTCAGCGCCAGCACGGCGGCCCAGAACGACGGCAGATGTAGCCCGATGGCGGGCAGGCCGTAATAGACGAAGAACATCAAGACCAGGATCGGAATGCCACGGATGGTGTCGCTGAAGATGCGCACCGCCCAGCGCAACGGCGCGGGGCCATAAACCAGGCCGACACCCAGCAGGACGCCGGCGATGAGCGACAGGGTGACGACCAGAAGCGACACCCACAGGGTCAGGGCAAAGCCTTTGGCGAGGAAGGGCAGAGCGTAGAGGATCTGGCTCAGCATGTCAGCGCGCCGCCCTGAACCGGCGCTCGACGAGCCTGAGCCCGAACAGCAATGCGTAGCCGGTCATGAGATACATCGCCGTCGTCACCAGATAGACCTCGACGATGCGGAAGGTGTTGAAGTTGATCCACTGGGCGCCGAAGGTGAGCTCCGGCACCGAGATGACCGAGGCGATCGACGTGTCCTTGAACAGCGAGATGAAGGTGTTGGACAGCGCCGGCAGCGTGATGCGCAGCATGGTCGGCAGGCGCACGTGGATCAGCCTTTGCCAAGGCGTCAGGCCGATTGCCTTGCCGGCATCGAGCTGGCCGCGCGGGACGGCCTCGAGGCCCGAGCGAAACACCTCGACCAGATAGGCGCCGCTATAGACCGACAGCGTCAGGACGAACGATGTCGGTGCGCTGTAGGCCAGGTCGACCACGGTCGGCAGGCCGTAGAAGACGAGATAGACCAGCAGGATCAGCGGCACGTTGCGGATGAATTCGACATAGGCGGCGATCACTGCCCGCACGACGCGTCCGGCCGAGACGTACCAGACCGCGAGCAGCAGGCCGATGACGACGCCGATGGCGATCGAGATCACGGCAAGCTCGAGGCTGAGCAGCAAGCCGCCCCACAGCTTGTCGAAATGCCGCCAGATCAGATTGAAATTGAGGGCATAGCCCATACGTCCGCCTCGGTGTGAAGGGCGTCGAGTCGATTGCGGAAGGGCGAGAATGACGCCCTTCCGCATCCGGGATCAGATGACCGGGAAGCCGGGGTGGCGCGCCGGCGGCTCCTGGCCGAAATAATCCTTGAAGGCGGCATCGTAGAGCGCCGATTCATGGCCGAACATGGCGATGGTGAAGGTCTGGTTGACGAAGGTCAGCCAGTCGAGATCGCCTTGCCGCAATGCCGCGCCGTAGAGCATCGAATACCAGCTCTTGCCGGCATCGAAATATTTGTCCGGATTGCGCGAGGCGAGCCAGCGCACGGTGGAGAGATCGACCGCGGCAGCGTCGGCGCGCTTGGATTCCAGCGCTTGCAGCACGTTGGCCTGGGTGTCGATCTGCAGCACTTGCGCCTGCGGCAAGGCGTAGTGGACGGAGCTTTCGGCATCGACATTCTGCAGGATGGAGATGCGCGTCGCCGCGCCACCGGCAAGCAGCTTGTCGAAGGTCTTGTTCTCAGCGGTGGGCAGTGTCAGCAGCGCAACGCCTTCGACGTAGTACGGCCGGGTGAAGTTGATCAGCTGCGAGCGCTGCGCCGTCATCGTCATGAACTGGATGGTGATGTCGACCTTGTTGGTGGTGACGTTGGGAATGCGCTGCGCCGGGTCCTGCATGACGAACTCGACCTTGGTCGGATCATCGAACAGGCCCTTGGCCAGGATGCGCCCCATGGTGATGTCCATGCCGACCAGTTCGCCGGCATCATTCTCGAAATGCCAGGGCGCGTTGGTGCTGCCGGTGCCGACGATCAGTTTGCCGCGGTCTAGCACGGTGCGCAGCAGGCTGTCGGATGCGGCCTGGGCAGCGGCCTTCTGGGCATCGACGGTTGCCAGCACGCCGGCGGTGGCCAGTCCCGCCATTCCCAATTTCAGAAAATCACGTCTTCCGGATGTGTCGTTCACGGCGACCTCCTTTCGTGTTGTGTTCCCCTATGCACAGGCAATACACGCGGCGTTGATCATGAGAAGATTGTCTCTTACAAGAGACGCATGTATCCTGTACAAGACAGATACTAGCACCAGGAATCGACAATGCAAGATGGCAATGCCTTGGCAGTTTCAGCCGACGAAAAGACGACGGCTTCCCGCGAGAAGGGGCTCAACCGGGTGCTCGAGATCCTGGACTTTCTGCACACGACGCAGCGGGCGATCGGCATTGGCGACCTTGCCAAGGGGGTGAACGCCCCGCGTTCGACGACCTACACGCTGGTGCGGTCGCTGGTGGACGCCGGCCTGCTGGAAATGGCGGGCGACGGCAACCGCGTCTATTTCGGCAAGAAGCTCTATCTCTATGGAATGGATTATGTGCGCGGCAACGACCTGTTGCGGCGCGGGCGCCAGGAGGTCGACAATCTGTCGCGCGAGACCGGCGAGACGTCGGAATTGTGCATGCTGCAGAGCGGCCGCTACACCATCGTCCACGCAAGCCCGGGCACCAGGCCGTTCCGTATCAGCTCCGCCACCGGTCTGCAGATACCGCTGCCCTGGACGGCCTCCGGGCGGTTGCTGCTGGCTGGACTTGAGAAGGCTGAGGTCGAAGCCATGGTGTCGGATGACGATCTCGTGCTGCCTGATGGCCGCAAGCTCAGGCTCGACGATTTCATCGCCGACATCGCCAAGGCGCGGATTACCGGCTACTGCGTGACCTCGGGCCTGGTCGATGCCTATACGAAATGTCTTGCCGTGCCGGTCTTTTCAGCGCCGGGCAAGGTCGAGGCGACGATGTGCCTGGTGGTTCCCATCGACACCTCCGACGAGCGGACCGGCAGTCTCATCGGCCTGCTGCGTGATCGCGCGGCCAGGCTTTCGATCGGTGGATAGCGAAACGTGACGGCGAGCGCGTGGCGCCCGCGGTTCAGGCGATGATGTCGGGGATGATCTTGTCTTCCAACGCCATCAGCCGGTCCTTGAGCACCAGCTTCTTCTTCTTCATGCGCTGGATCTGCAGGGGATCGCAATTGGTGGCGATCATCGCGTTGATCGCCGCATCGAAATCGGCGTGTTCCTGCTTCAGCCGGGAAAATTCGAGGCGAATATCGGCCTGTTCCTGATCGGACATTCTCTACCGTCTGCACGTCTGCGGCGCCCAAAAGCTGGGCCTGATTGGGCGGGGGCGGCAATTTCTGCCACCGGCGCGCAGCCCATATCACATTTCACATTGTCGTGGAATGCTACCACGCAGCATTCGACATCGCAGTCGGAAGGTGGCAAAGTGTCATTGTGCCGTCACAGAAGCGAGCCTGCGGTGGACGCGCCTTGACGGCTGCAATCGAGGAAACCATGAAAGGGAGAACCAATCATGTCTCTTGCTTCCCATCTTGATGAGTTGCAGCGGAAACACGGCGACATCGAACGTGAAATCGATGACGCGATGAACCACCCGTCGGTGGACGACCTCGAAATCGTGAATCTCAAGCGACGCAAGCTGGCACTCAAGGATGCGATTGAGAAACTGAAAGCGCAACCGACCACGCATTGATGCCCGACTGACATAGCCGCTCACTATGCGGTCTTCCTTGCCGGCGGCAATCGCCGCCGGTGTGTTGGGTTTTGATTTTCAGCACTACGTCATAAGCCGCAGCTAATATCCTTCAGATCCGTTTTGCACCTCGGCCATCGCCGGGTCGTGCCCTGTTTCATACCCTCGGCCGGGATCAATTGCTGCCAGTGGCGACCTGTCGCCATTGACAAGCCATCTTTGCTCCTCCACCTCATGCCCGGACTTCAGCGCATCGGCCCCGGGGCGTACCTTGTGCGTCCAAGTGGACGCATGGCGCTCCAGAGACAAAAGGCTGCCGGCATGACCGGATATTTTTCCTTTCCCTTCCCCCGCCGCACCTCGGTCGGCGTCGATGTCGGCGGCGTGGTCGTCGGTGGCGGCGCCCCGGTTGTCGTGCAGTCGATGACCAACACCGACACCGCCGACATCGACCAGACCGTTGCGCAGGTCGCAGCGCTGCATCGCGCCGGCTCCGAGATCGTGCGCATCACCGTCGATCGCGACGAGAGTGCCGCCGCCGTACCGCGCATTCACGAGCGGCTTTTGCGCCTCGGCATCAACGTGCCGCTGGTCGGCGACTTTCACTATATCGGCCACAAGCTTCTGGCCGATCATCCGGCTTGCGCCGAGGCGCTGGCCAAATACCGCATCAATCCCGGCAATGTCGGCTTCAAGGACAAGAAGGACCGGCAGTTCACCGATATCGTCGAGATTGCGATCAAGCATGGCAAGCCGGTGCGCATCGGCGTCAACTGGGGCTCGCTCGACCAGGAGCTTTTGACCCGGCTGATGGACGACAACCAGGACAAGGGTTTTCCGCTGACGGCGCAGGAGGTGACGCGCGAGGCGATCGTGCAGTCGGCGATCCTGTCGGCCGAGATGGCCGAAGAGATCGGCCTCGGCCGCGACAAGATCATCCTGTCGGCCAAGGTCAGCGGCGTGCAGGACCTGATCGCCGTCTATACCGAACTTGCCACCCGTTCCAACCATGCGCTGCATCTTGGCCTCACCGAGGCCGGCATGGGTTCGAAAGGCATCGTTGCCTCGTCCGCCGCCATGGGCATCCTTTTGCAGCAAGGCATTGGCGACACCATCCGCATCTCGCTGACGCCGGAGCCGAATGGCGACCGCACGCGCGAGGTGCAGGTGTCGCAGGAACTGCTGCAGACCATGGGTTTCCGTCAGTTCGTTCCGATCGTCGCCGCGTGCCCCGGCTGCGGCCGCACGACCTCCACCGTGTTCCAGGAACTGGCGCAGAACATCCAGGCGGACCTGCGCAAGAACATGCCGGTGTGGCGCGAAAAATATCCAGGCGTCGAGAACCTAAAGGTCGCGGTGATGGGCTGCATCGTCAACGGCCCGGGCGAGTCCAAGCATGCCGATATCGGCATTTCGCTGCCCGGCACCGGCGAGACGCCGACGGCGCCCGTCTTCGTCGACGGCAAGAAGGCGGCGACGCTGCGCGGACCGTCGATCGCGGCGGATTTCGAGAAAATGGTCGCCGACTATATCGAGCAGAGGTTTGGGCGCGGCGGCAAAGCCGCGGCAGAATGAGCCCATGCCGAAACTCTACTCCGGCGGCCACCTGAAGGCGTCTTCTGCGCTTCCGGTGCTCACGGAGCAAATGTCCGCTGCGCTCCGGTTCTCGATGCCACCATCAACTGGCGCGCCGGAGCGACTTTCGACACGGGCTCAGCGGTCAATGCAGCGTTTCCTCTGGGCGGCGCTGATTGTCCTGTGCGGTATGGCCTGGTCGACTTTTGCCCAGGCCGATCCGCCGCAATCGGCCAAGCAGCGGCTGATCGACAAGGTCTGCAACCTGATCCAGGCCCATGCCGACCAGAACGGCTTGCCCCGGGATTTCTTCGCTCGGCTGATCTGGAAGGAAAGCCGTTTCGACCCCAATGCCGTCAGCCCCGTCGGCGCCGAGGGCATCGCCCAGTTCATGCCGGGCACCGCCAAGATGCGCGGGCTCGAAAACTCCTTCGACATCAACCAGGCGATCCCGGCGTCGGCGAAGTATCTCGCCGAAATGAAAACCAGCTATGGCAATCTTGGCCTGGCGGCGGCGGCCTACAATGCCGGCGAAAGCCGGGTGTCGCGCTGGCTGGGCTCGGGTGGCTTCCTGCCAATGGAGACCGAGAGCTATGTCTTCGATATCATGGGCGAGCCGGTCGACAAGTTCACCGACCCCGCCTATGCCGGAAAAATCGAGCCGCTTGACGCCAAGACGGATTTTGCCGTCGCCTGCCGCAAACTGCCTGTCATCATGTCGCAGACCGTGGCGATGGCCTCGATCAACGTCAAACCATGGGGCATCCAGGTGGCCGGCAATTTCCGCCGCAGTGCCGCGATCAGCCAGTGGCTGCGGGTGAGGAGCCGGTTTCCGGTTCTGCTCGCCGGCCATGATCCGGTGGTGAGCCGGGTGCGCACGCCGATCGGCCGGCGCGGTATCTACGCCGTCAGGATCGGGATCGACGATCGTGCCGCCGCCAATGTCATCTGCCAGAAATTACAGAGCATCGGCGGGGCCTGCGTGGTGGTGCGCAACCGGTAGGACATGTCACCCGGAAGTGACTTCGGTTTTGCGAGAACGACATGGATATGGCGACCTATTTCGAGCCATCTTCGGTCGCCCATTCCTCGCAAGTGCGGGCCATTGTGTCACTCTCCCACATCTGCGGAATAATTCTCCCGTCGAGCTGGAGGAAAGCCCTATGGGCGACTTTAGGATCACGCGAGATACAGGCGAATCGCGCAAAGGAGTTGAGGTTCCAGTCATCGGGGTATTGCTTGACCAGGTTCTCGAACCCGGCATTGATCCTCGGCCAATAGATGGTCGAATTCTCGAACATCTTGCGCCTCAGGGTCCAACCCATTGCGAACCAATAACCTCGCGCGTAGAAGCCGGAGCCATCTTCAGGCTTGGTTAGCGCCACGGCGTGTTCAATCAGCTTGTTGACGTCCTCGATGCTGCCGCCCCACATCGGAGACTTGCGTGTGATGGCGGCGAAATACACTTCGTAATAATAGGGCTCTCGAGCGGTTGCTTCGTCCAAGAGCGCATCAAACTTCGGCTCCGGCCAATTTTCTCCCGTCGCGACGTGCAGCATGGTCGCATACCAATGCGGATCCGATGACGCAAAGGCCTTGCTGGCCTCGAGCTGCCTGCGCGCTTCCGCGAGATATTTCAGGAACACCGGCCATTTTCCCGGCGCAACGGCGGAGGCGTAGTCGCTGCCTCGAACGAAGAAGGCGTGCTGGTACAGCAAAGTAGCATAGGCGATGTACGCGGATTTCGACTCCGGTGCCTCATCGATCCATTTTTTTGCCTGCTGTTCAAGGCGATCGAGAGATCGCTCGCCATAGGCCGGAGAGTCTGCGAGTGTGTCAAAGGCAGAATAGAAGCGGCTAAGCTTCCACAATCCGCTGCCTGTCCGCGCCTTGCTGCTGCGGTATTCGTCGGCAAGCGCGTCGAGTTTCTTGAAATTGCCATCGAGAAAAGCGGACTTGACAGTATCGGTGATGCCTTCGCGATCCGCGATCTCGTCCGCGCGCCCGTTCGTTACTAAAAAGAGCGACAGTACTATGAGAGCCAATTGAAAAATTCGCATGGATAGTCTCCGAATCCGTCGCCGACGCTTACACGTCTTGGTTGAAGCTAGAGTTAATTGGGTGTGGCAATTTTGAAAGGTTGCACGAAAACGGGTTGCTGATTGCCGTCGCTTCGTAGGATCGACATTGAGCGATCTCGAACTATCTCGGGCTGGTGGGCAGTGGCGGGAATACGGGCAAGATACGTCCGTTGAAGTCAGGAGTTCGATTGACCATGACCGCCAGGATCATTGTCCTCAATGGCGTCGGCAGTGCCGGCAAAAGCTCGGTCGCCAGGGCGCTGCAAGCGATAACCGCCGCGCCGTTCCTGCATGTCCAGATGGACAGTTTCCTCGCGATGCTGCCCGATGCCTTGCAGGACCATGCCGATGGTTTCTGCTACGAAACAAGGGCGGGACGGATGTCTTCGGCCTGCGCCTGATGCGCGAAAACCTGGATGAGCTTTCTGCGGTCCTGGATCAGATTTTCCCTGGGCTTGCGTCGGATACAGCGCGTTTCGCAAAGGCATTTGGCCGTACCCTCTACATCCACCTGTCGCGCGAGAACAAGCTCGCGCAGGCTGTCTCGCTGATCAAGGCGGAGCAGACCGGTCTTTGGCACATCGCGCCCGATGGCTCGGAGATCGAAAGGGTCGCACCGCCGCAGGCGCCGCACTATGATTTCGAGCAGATCAAAGCTGAGCTCGCCGAACTCGAAGCCTATGATGCGGCCTGGAACATCTGGTTCGCAGCGCAAGGCCTGACCCCGCTGCGCATTGGTTACGAGCATCTTTCCGCCGACCCGGCGGCGACCTTGCTGGGCATCTGCGAGGCTCTCGGCGTTCAGCCTCCGAATGCCGAAGATGTGCGGCCGGGCGTTGCAAAGCTCGCTGACGAGACAAGCCTCGACTGGATGCGCCGCTATCATTCGGATGCGGCCGGCTGAGAATAGGGGCCGAGCAAAGGCCACAACGCCGTCGACGGCGTGGATTGAGCCAGTCGCGCATGCCAAACATTTGGGCTATAGGCGGCGGCATGACCGATCCGATCTACAATGATCCCGACTTCGTTCAGTTCTACGACATCGAGAATCAGGATGGCCGCGCCGATTTTGACTATTGCATCCGTCTTGCCCGGGATGGCGGCTCGGTCCTCGATCTTGGTTGTGGCACCGGTCAACTGGCCGCCGAAATGGCCGAAGGGCGCAGCGTCACCGGTGTCGATCCCGCATCGGCCATGCTCGACGTCGCGCGGCGCAGGGCCGGCGGTGACAAAGTCGACTGGGTCTTGGCCGATGCGCGAACAGTGCGGCTCGGACGACGGTTCGATACGGTGCTGCTGACCGGTCACGTGTTCCAGGTTTTCCTGACAGAAGAGGATCAGCGGGCGGTGCTGCGCACCGTCGCCGAACATCTGGCTCTCGGCGGGCGCTTCATCTTCGACACACGAAATCCCGCCGTGGAGGCGTGGCTGGAATGGACGCCGCAGTGCTCCGAACGGATGGTGGAGCACCCCAACCTTGGCCCCGTCAGGGCCTGGTACGATGCCGACTGTCATGCCGCCACCGGAGTTGTCACCTATTCGACCTTTTATGAAATTTCCGGCGGCAGACCGGTTTTGGGCGCTGAATCGAAAATCGCTTTCCCTGAGAAGGAGGATCTTGCCGGAATGCTGGATGACGCCGGCCTGCTGGTAGAGCAATGGCTCGGCGACTGGCAGGGCGAACCCTATGCGGACACCTCTCCGGAAATCATCCCGATCGGTCGGCTGCGCTGATCCGGCGACCCGACCGGACGCACCTCACGCCGTCTTGGCCACCACCGTTTCGCTGAGCCATGTGCCGATCTTGGCGCCGAGGCGATCGGGCGAAACCGGCTTCGGCAGATAGTCGTCCATGCCGGCCTCGATGCACTTGTCGCGATCGCCCTTCAGCGCATGCGCGGTGACGCCGATGATCGGGATGTGACCGCCCGACGAGGCCTCGATCGCCCGGATGGCGCGGGTTGCCTCGTAGCCGTTCATCTCGGGCATCGAGACGTCCATCAGGATCAGTTTCGGATGCAGCGACCGGTACATCTCGACCGCCGTGCGGCCATTGCCGGCGATGCGGTAGCTGAGGCCCAGCCCGTTGAGGATTTGGCCGAACACCAGCTGGTTCACGTCATTGTCCTCGGCGATGAGGATGTCGATCGGGCCGTTCGGCGTGGTGGTCGATTCCGGCGCCGTCGCGACCGGTATGGCGGGACCACGGATGACGGTGAAGGCCGGCGGAGCCGCCTGCGGCTTCGGCTGGACCGGTTCGCGAATGAACTGTGCCTTGCCGACCTGCGAGCGAGCCTTCTGGATGACCGAGATGACCGTGCCGAGCAGGACCGCCGAGCGCGCCGGCTTGGTCAGGTGGGCCGCAATGCCGAAGTCGATGATCATCTTGCCGAAATCGACCTGGTCGACTGAGGTCAGGATGACGATCGGGATGGCGGACAGCCGGCTGTCGGCGGCGATGGCCCGGGCGACATCGGCGCCGTTCATGCCGGGCATCTGGTAGTCGAGGATGATGCAGTCGACGCTGGCGCCCAACTGGCAGGCGCGATCGAGGAAGGCCAGCCCCATGGCGCCGCTTTCGGCGGCAGCGCAGTCGAAGCTCCAGCTCCTGAGCTGCTCGAGCAGGATCTCGCGGTTGACCGGATTGTCGTCGATGACCAGCACGCGCGCACCGGTGACGTCGACCGGCACGATCGCATCGCGCGTCTCGGCATGGTGCACGGGCAGCGGCACTCCGAACCAGAAGACGGAGCCGCGCCCGATCTCGCTCTCGACGCCGATCTTGCCGGCCATCAAATCGACGAGGCGGGCGGCGATGGCGAGCCCAAGGCCGGTGCCTTCGTGGCGGCGGGTCGAGGAGCCATCGACCTGCGCGAATTTCTCGAACACGTTCTGCAGTTTCTCGGCCGGAATGCCGATGCCGGTGTCCTCGACCCGCAGCTTGAGCTGGACGACGTCATTGACGGTTTCGCCGCCGACGTCGATCAGCACATGGCCTTTCTCGGTGAACTTCACCGCATTGCCGACCAGATTGGTGACGATCTGCCGGAAGCGGCCGGCGTCGCCGACGACATGGGCCGGCAGGCGCGGATCGACACGCACGATCAGTTCGAGGTTCTTCTCGGCGACACGCGCCGAGACCAGCGTCGCCACATCTTCGACCGCTTCGGTGAGACGGAAAGGGGCAGGGTCCAGGGTGAGCTGTCCGGCATTGATCTTGGAGAAATCGAGGATGTCGTTGATGATAGTGAGCAGCGCATTGCCCGATTTGACGATGACGTCGGTGAAGGTCTTCTGGCGTGGCGTCAATTCGGTCTTGGCCAAGAGTTCAGCCATGCCGAGCACGCCGTTCATCGGCGTGCGGATCTCGTGGCTCATATTGGCCAGGAATTCCGACTTGGCGCGGTCTGCGGCCTCGGCCTTGAACAGGGATTCGGCCGATTGGGCAAAGGCGCGGCGGATCGCCTGTTCCATCGGCCGGAAGACCCAGAAGGCGACGATGGCAAGGACAGCGAACAACAGGCCGCTCGCCCACAGCAGCAACCGGTCGCTGGAAGCGTCGGCCAGATGGCGCTCTTCGTCCATGGCGGTGCGGACGCGGACGAGCATTGGCTGGACGAACAGGTCGTTCTGGTTGCGGATTTCCCGATAGCTCCATTCATCGGCCTTCTGCGCCACCGACATCAGGTTGAAATTGCGCACCATGTCGTGCGCCGACCAGAACAGGTCGCCGTTGACCGAGGCGGTTTCCAGTTCGTTGATGGTCTTGGCCGACAGGCGAGAGCGGATCGCCGCGAACTGGGCGGTCAGAGTGTCGATCTCGCCGGTCAGGCGTTCGGAATGGCCGCGCGCCGAAGCGGTCAGCGCGTCGCGCGTTTCGTTGCGCCAGGCGGATCCGGTTGTCTCGGCAAAGCTGGTCGCGTTGCGCAGGTCGCGGGTGAAGACGACGAGGTTGCTGCTCAGCGCATCGATCTCATGGCGGAAGGAATTGACGCGGTTGAGCGCAACCATGACGGCCGTGGAAGCCAGCGCGAAAATCAGCAATCCTGAAAGATAGCGAATCCGGACAAACCGGATGAAGGAAGAATATTCCGGCATGCGCAACCCCAACACATACGCATTATTTTAACGACCGGGATTACGCTTCATTTACATTAAGATTTCGTTCGCGCGGGGGCGCGCGATTGCTCGTCCGTGCGGTGGCGCGGAAGATCAGATCGATGCGGTGATGCCGCCGTCGACATAGAGGATATGGCCGTTGACAAAGGACGAGGCATCGGAAGCCAGGAACACGCAGGCTCCGACCAATTCCTCCACCTTGCCCCAGCGGCCGGCCGGCGTGCGCTTTTCGAGCCAGGCGGTGAAAGCCGGATCGGCAACAAGGGCTGCGTTGAGCGGCGTGTCGAAATAGCCCGGTGCGATGGCGTTGCATTGCAGGCCGTATTTGGCCCAGTCGGTCGCCATGCCCTTGGTCAGGTTGCCGACCGCGCCTTTCGTCGCCGTGTAGGGGGCGATGCCGGGGCGGGCGAGTGCGGTCTGGACGGAAGCGATGTTGATGATCTTGCCGCGGCCCCGCTTGATCATGTGGCGCGCAACCGCCTGGCCGACATGGAAGACGCTGGCGACATTGGTCTGCAGCAGGCGCTCGAATGCGTCGGCGGGAAAATCCTCGAGCGGCGTGCGGAACTGCATGCCGGCATTGTTGACCAATATGTCGATCGGCCCGCCGGACAGCTCGAAATTGTCGATCGCGGAGCGGACCGCGTCATGGTCGGTCGCGTCGAAGGCAAGCGTTTCCGCCCCGGGGATCTGTGTCGCCGCTGCGGCAAGCTTTGCCGCGTCACGGCCATTGAGGACCACCCTGGCGCCGGCTTGCGCCAAGCCTGCGGCCAGGCCGAGCCCGATGCCCTGCGACGAGCCGGTTATGAGCGCCCGGCGCCCGCTGAGATCGAACAAGGTGGATGACATCGAACCTGACCTTCCATTTGGCTCTCACCCCGCACCGGCCCGTTATCAGCTGTTGCGTGTCGCGACGAAGGTCGCAGCCTCCTTCAGCAGCGCCGCCTTGTCGCCATAGGGATCGAGCAGTGCGTGCGCCTGGCCGACAAGACCGTGCAACTGGCTGCGCGCCCAATTTGCGCCATGCAGTGCCACCAACGTTCCCTTGCCGGCGGCGGCGTCCTTGCCGGTCGCCTTGCCCATCTGGCTGGCGTCCGCAGTCAGGTCGAGCAGATCGTCGGCAAGCTGGAAAGCAAGGCCGATCGCCGAGCCGAATTCGGCCAGTCGCTCCCGGTCTTCTGCCGGAGCGCCGGCGGTGATGGCGCCGGCTTCACAGGCGAAGCGGATAAGCGCGCCGGTCTTCATCGCCTGCAGCGTTATGATGCCGGCCTCGTCGGGCGGTGTCTGCTCGGCTTCGAGGTCGAGTTTCTGGCCACCGACCATGCCGCCGGCGCCCGCGGCCCTGGCAAGCGCCAGCACCAGAGCGGCCCGCCGCTCGGCCGGCAGCACGGTTGCTTCGCTGGCGATGATGTCGAAGGCGAGCGTCAGCAAGGCGTCGCCGGCCAGGATGGCGGTTGCCTCGTCGAACGCCTTGTGCACGGTCGGCTGGCCGCGGCGCAGATCATCGTCGTCCATCGCCGGCAAATCATCATGGATCAGCGAATAGCAATGCACGCATTCGAGCGCCGCCGCGACACCCAACGCGGCTTCGCCATCGGCGGAAAAAAGGGCAGCGCTTTCCATGACCAGGAAGGGGCGCAGGCGCTTGCCGCCGTTCAGCACGCCATGGCGCATCGCCGCCATCAGCCGCTCGGGCCGCGCGATCTCGCCCGAAAGCGGGCGATCGTCGAGCAACCGCCGCAACTGCACCTCGACGGCCGCCGCCCGTCGGATAAGCGCCATTTCGAACGCCATTTCGTCGTCATTCGTCATGGCCGGGAGCGGTAGCCGACACTCAGACGTTGCGCAAGAAGGCAAGCGCCATTATGCCGGAGCGGTAAGAGCCCGTTTGGAAACTCTGCTCCTGCGGTCATCTGAAGGCGTTTTCTGCGCTTCCGGTGCTCACGTACTCAAATGTACGCTCCGCTCCGGTTCTCGAAACACCGTCATATGACTCACAGGAGCGAGTTTCAAAACGAGCTCTCTGGCACGGGTTGGGCGGCTTGGCGGAACCGATCGTCGATCATGAAACCGAAAAGCTGGACATGGCGACGAGATCGCGCGGCGTGAACCGCCGCAGTCTCAGGCGCTGGGTCCGGCGCAGCCTTGTCGTGGCCGCCGTGCTGGCGCTGATCCCGACAGTGCTGACCTTCCTTTACCTGCCGTCCTTCGTGCACCCGGTGTCGACGCTGATGCTGAAGGACCTGGCGACCTTCTCCGGCTATGACCGGCGCTGGGTGTCGATCGACGATGTCGCGCCGGTGCTGGCCCATTCGGTCATCATGTCGGAGGACGGGCAGTTCTGCTTCCACCGCGGCGTCGATCTCGGCGAACTCAGGGGGGTCGTCGATGACGCGCTGGCCGGCGAGGCAACGCGCGGCGCCTCGACCATCACCATGCAGACGGTGAAGAACCTGTTCCTGTGGTCACGGCCGCTGGGCTCGGTGCGCAAGGTGGTCGAACTGCCGCTGGCGGTCTATTTCGACGCTGTGCTGTCGAAACGGCGCATCATGGAGATTTATCTCAACATCGCCGAATGGGGGCCGGGCATCTATGGCATCGAGGCCGCGGCACAGCATCATTTCGGCATTTCGGCAAAACAGCTGTCGCGCCGGCAGGCGGCACTTCTTGCCGTTACCTTGCCCAATCCGATCGCCCGCAATCCGGCAAAACCCGGCCCAGGGCTGAGACGGCTCGCCAATCTGATCGAGCGGCGTGCCGGCCGTTCCGGCGCCTATGTCGGCTGCCTCGAGTAGCCAACTCAAAAAAGTTCGTGGTAGCGCTGGCCAAAACGGCACAGGGCGTGTATAGGCACCCGACTTTCTCAGATTTAGGCCCCGACATGGCCCTTTCACGAGGGCGGGCGGGGCTTTTGACCATGTAGTGGAGCATATCCATGGCCGTTCCGAAACGCAAAACCTCTCCGTCCAAGCGCGGCATGCGCCGCTCGGCCGACGCCCTCAAGGCCCCGACCTATGTTGAGGACAAGAATTCCGGCGAAATGCGCCGTCCGCACCACATCGACCTGAAGACCGGCATGTATCGCGGTCGCCAGGTGCTGACCCCCAAGGAAAGCTGAGACCAGCTTTTCCCAAGGTTTGAGTTACAAAAAGACCGGCCTCTGGCCGGTCTTTTTGCGTTTGGCGGAAGTTGATGACCGGAGCCGAAGCTCGGGCTGCCATCTCACCGGCGTGCCGTGCGCGCCGGTTACTTCAAGCGCTGAGCCCTCTATCTCTCGTTTATCCCATGTCGGCCGGGCAACCGGCTGACATGGTTGTTGCATCCGGTCTTCGACCGTGTTTGCGGCTTTGCACGAAAAATCTTGACGGCGTGGCTGTGGCGCATTCTACAGAAGGTGCCCCCATATGGAGACGCCAGATGTTCGGTGCCGTCCCGCTTTTGATCGTGCCTTTCATTCTCTACAATCTCGGCCTGCTCGGAATTTTCGGCGGCGGTGACGATCCGTGGGCGAGCGAGATCTTCTCGTTCCGCATGATGTCGGGCGGGGTGTTCTCGATGACGCTCGGCGACCTGATGATATTGATCGGGCTGATCTTCCTGTTTCTCGAAATGGTGAAGTCGGCGCGCACGACCAGCGCCTCGATCATGGACCATCTCCTGTCGACGCTGGTCTTCGTCGCTTTCCTGGTCGAATTCCTGCTGGTCAAGGGCGCGGCGCATTCCATCTTCTTCACGCTGATGATCATCGCGCTGTTCGATGTGCTGGCCGGGTTCGCGGTGTCGATGCGGTCGGCGAGCCGGGATATCAACCTAAACTAGAGCGGGATGAATTGAGCCTGAATCGACGGCGGATTCCCTTGGGCAGGCAAATCTGATTCAACATGCTGGCTGGGCAAGGAGGCCAGCATGGATGGGCAAGCCTTATTCGATGGATCTTCGCGAACGGGTTGTTGCGTCGGTTGAGCGGGAGGGGCTGTCGCGGCGGCAGGCGGCAGTGCGCTTTGGGGTTGGTATCAGTACCGTCATCAGATGGGTAAGCCGCTTGCGCGAAACGAGCAGCCTTGCGCCCGGCAAGATGGGTGGGCACAGGCCGAAGAAGATTGCCGGTGAGCATCGGGACTGGCTTCTGGTGCGCTGCCGGGCCGCTGATTTCACGCTACGCGGACTGGTGGCCGAACTGGCCGAGCGCGGCCTGAAGGTCGATTACCGCTCGGTATGGGAGTTCGTCCACGCCGAGAAGCTCAGTCACAAAAAAAGACGCTGATCGCGGCTGAGCAGGATCGCCCCGATGTGGCGCACAGGCGGGCACAGTGGGCAAAGTATCAGGACCGCATCGATCCTTCCCGCCTGGTGTTCATCGACGAGACCTGGACCAAGACAAACATGGCGCCGCTCAGGGGATGGGCACCGCGCGGCGAGAGGATCAAAGCCAAGGTACCGCACGGCCATTGGAAGACCATGACCTTCTTGGCGGCGCTACGCCACGACCGTGTCGATGCGCCATGGCTCATCGACGGACCAATCAACGGCGAGCGGTTCCAGCTCTATGTCGACAAGGTTCTCGTCCCAACCCTCAAGCCCGGCGACATCGTCGTCATGGACAATCTCGGCTCGCACAAGAGCAAGGCCGTGCGCCGCGCCATCCGCTCGCCCGGCGCCAAGCTGTTTCTCCTGCCGAAATACTCGCCCGACCTGAACCCCATCGAGAAGCTCTTTGCAAAGCTCAAGCATTGGCTGCGCAAGGCGGCCAGGCGAACCATCGATGCAGTCTGCAATGCCATCGGACAAATCCTCGGCACCGTCAATTCAATCGAATGCAGGAATTACTTCATCGAGGCCGGGTATGCCCAACCTAAAGTCATCCCGCTCTAGACTGACGCCTCAGCCCGGATCGGCGCTGAAGTCGGCGGCCTCGATGCCGGCGATGGCCGCGGCCTCATCATTGTCCGAGGTGTCGCCTGATATGCCGACGGCGCCAATGATGGCGCCGGCCTTGTCGCGGATCAGCACGCCGCCGACGACCGGCAGCACGCGTCCGCCCGACACGTCGGAAATGCCGGCGACCAGATGCGGACGCTCCTTGGCGAAGGCCTCGACCTTGCGCGAGCCCATGCCGATGGCCAGCGCGCCATAGGCCTTGCCCGCCGACATTTGCGGGCGCAGGAACGAGGCGCCGTCCTGGCGCTGGAAGGCGACCAGATGGCCGCCGGCGTCAAGCACCGAGACGCCCAGTGGCTTGAGCTTGAGATCGGCGCCTTTGGCGAAGGCGGCATCGATGATTTGCCTGGCTTTTTCGAGCGGCAGTGCGGTCATGGCAATCTCCTGTTGAAAGAGGCAATCATCGACGGCCGGCCGGCCGAAGCAATCCCGGTTTCGGTTGAAATTGCTTCTTGTGAAGCGGTGGGATGAAGGGCGGCTGTCTGGATGGTGCCGTCGAACGGCGACAGGCGAGCAGCGCCGGCCGGTTTAGCCGGGTCGCCCCAGAGTGGTGCGTTTTACTTCTTCTTGGCGCGTGCAGGCTTCTTGGCGGGGACTGCCGGCGCGTTGGCGAGGTCTTCGGCTTCCTTGGCGAGGCGGAGCGCCCGCAACTTGTCGGTCTTGACCTTGCGGGCGTCGCTCTCGGCGGCATATTCCGCCATTGCCTTCTGGCGGACGGTCGCCGCTTCTTCCTGCTTCTTGAAGCGCAGATCTGCGCGCGCGCGGGCAGCATCCCGAGAGTTCTCAACCAAGACCTTATCCAATCCCGTGAATTGTGGGTTCCGCTTGTTCTAGCAGAGCCGGCCTCTCAACGGGGAAAATAGTTGGTTACGCAGCCGGGCTGGCGCTGAGTGCCTTGCTGGCGACCACGGCTTCATAGGCGGCCTGCAGGGTCGCGCGGACAGATGGGCCGGACGCTGTATCGAGCGGCATACCCAGATGCTCATGGCGCAATTCGTCCATGAATTTCTCCCATAGTGGCGGTCCGCCCTTTTCCAGGAGTTCGGCGCGGATCGAGAGTTCCTCGCTGGTCGGCAGCCAGACCCGGCCCCAGGCACCGAGATGGGCCAGGATCGGCACCAGCGTGATAGCCATCTCGGTCAGGCTGTAAATCGCCTTCTGCTTGTGACTGGGATCGTCGGCCTTTGTCAGCATGCCCAATTCCATCAGCCGTTTCAGCCGGTCGGCGAGGATGTTGGAGGCAATGCCTTCCATCGATCCGTTGAGCAGCTCGCGGAAATGGCGCCTGCCGCCGAAAATCATGTCGCGCAGGATGATCAGGCTCCAGCGGTCGCCGAACACTTCCAACGACAGGTTGATCGGACAGCCGGACCGGCGATCGAGGCTCATTCGATTCTCTCCACACAAAACCGGTTGCATTATCGTATCAGTTTTATTATGGTGCAACTGATTGCAAAATGCAATCAGATGAGGAGGCCATACAATGACGTCGATCGACCGTCCCGAGATCACATCCGAAGCCTTCGGCGACGCAGAAAATCCCCCGCTGCTGCTGATCATGGGCGCGATGGCCTCGATGCTGTGGTGGCCGGAGGCATTTTGCCGGGAGCTGGCGGATGCCGGCCTTTACGTGATCCGCTACGACAATCGCGATACCGGCCGTTCGACCAAATATCCGCCAGGCAAGCCGCCTTACACATTCGACGACATGGCGGATGATGCGATTGGTGTGCTCGACAGCCATGGCATCGGCAAGGCGCATGTCGCCGGCATGTCGATGGGCGGCATGATCGCGCAACTCGTGGCGCTCAAACACCCTTCCCGCGTCGCGTCGCTGACCGTGATCAGCAGCTCGCCGATGGGGATGGACACCTCGCATCTGCCGCAGACGACCGATGCCTATATCAAGCATTCGGCCGCGGGCGCTGATGTCGACTGGGCGGACCGCCGCCAGGTGATCGATTTCATGGTCAGGGATACCAAGGCGATCGCCAGCACCGCGCATCCGTTCGACGAGGCCGGGATGAGAGCCTTCATCGAACAGGATTACGACCGGTCGGGCGGTTTCCTGAGCGCAACCAATCATTTTTCGCTCAAGGGCGGTGATGAATGGAAGGGCCGCCTGCACGAGATGACGGCGCTGTTGCTGGTCATCCATGGCACATCAGATCCGATCTTTCCGGTTGAACACGGCGAGGCACTGGCCAAAACAGTCGCCGGCGCAAAACTCCTTCGCGTCGCGGGTGGCGGCCATGAACTGCACCCCGACGATTGGGATGTGATTGTCGACGGAATCGTCGCCCACACGCAACCCAACTGAGACCGCAAAGGCAGGTCTTGACGAGCAAGGTCTGCCGCAATAGTTAAGTAAATGCTTCAGTGTCTGATTTTGGCAGGCTGCACTGCAGCGGCCTTCGACGAACCACGAAACAGAAGAGCAAAGAATGTCCCTGACACTGCATTTCCATCCTCTGGCCTCCTTCTGCTGGAAGCCGCTGATCGCGCTCTACGAGAACGCCACGGCCTTCAACCCGGTCATCGTCGATCTCGGCGACGAGCACTCGCGGGCGGCCTTCCTGAAGATATCGCCGACCGGCAAGATGCCGGCGCTGCGCGACGACACGCGCGACCGCACGGTGCTGGAATCGACCATCGTCGTCGAATATCTGGCCGCGCACTATCCGGGGCCGGTCGAACTTGTTCCCGCTGACATCGACCTGGCGCTTACGGTTCGCCAGGCCGACCGCTTCTATGATTTTTATGTGCAGGAGCCGATGCAGAAGATCGTCGGCGACCGGTTGCGGCCGCTCGACAAGACCGATCCATTCGGCGTCGAACAGGCGCGCGGCCAGCTGCGCAATTCCTACGCCATCATCGAACAGGAGATGCAGTCGAGAACCTGGGCGGTGGGCGATGCCTTCAGCCTGGCCGATTGCGCGGCATCTCCAGCGCTCTTCTACGCCAACAAGGTCGAGCCGTTCGGCGACAAGTATCCGGCCGTGAAACGCTACCACGACCGCCTGCTGCAGCGCCCCGCCTTCAGCAGGGTGATCGAGGAGGCGCAGCCCTACTTCAAGTTCTTCCCCTACAATAACGGCTGACCGCGATGCTGCACGATCCCGCCCAGCTCGACCTGATGTTCCAGGCGCTTGCCGATCCGGCGCGGCGGCAGATGGTCGACCGGCTGTCGCGCGGCCCCGCCTCGGTCAGCCAGCTGGCCGAGCCGCTGGCGATGTCGCTGTCGGCCGTCGTCCAGCATCTCAACGTGCTGGAGGCGAGCGGTCTGGTGCGCTCGGAAAAACTGGGGCGCGTGCGCACCTGCCAGATCGAGCCGAAGGCCTTGAGAGCGGCCGAGCACTGGATCAACGAGCGGCGTCTCGTCTGGGAGCGCCGGCTGGACCGGCTCGGCGATTTTCTGGCGGAAACCAAGGACGAAAATTGAAGGAGGCATCATGACCGAACCATCTGTGACCCACGCGACCATCGTGCTGGAGCGCGTCTACGACGCCTCGCCGGCGCGGGTGTTCCAGGCACTTGCCGACCCGCAGGCGCGCGCCCGCTGGGGAACGCCATCGAAAAATGTCGACCTGGTCTACGACAGGAGCGATTTCCGCGTCGGCGGACTGGATGTCAGCCGCTGCGGGCCACGTGGCAGCCTGATTTACCGTGTCGAGACCCGCTACATCGACATCGAACCGGAGCAACGATCGTCTCGACCGAACTCGTTTGCGAGGGCTGGAACCGGCTTTCCGTCTCGCTGATCACCGTCGAGCTTCAGCCGGTGGGGGCGTCGACGCGGCTGGTGTTGACCGACCAGATCGCGGCCTTTGGCGGCAAGGACATGATCGCCGGCAGCCAGGCTGGATTCAACGCGGCGCTGGACAATTTGGCCGCCGAATTCGTTACCGAGACCGCCGGCGCCTGAGAATACGGCGGCCAGCAAGAAGGACCACCTCGAAACCGGAGGAGCAATCATCATGCATGGCAAAAACAGAGCGGACCTGGTCCGCGGCTACTTCGCGGCTTTTCAAGCCGGGGACCGCCCGCTGATGGAGGCGGCGCTTACCGACGACTTCACCTTCACCAGCCCTTATGACGATGCCATCGATCGCGCGGCCTATTTCGAGCGCTGCTGGCCGAACAGCAAGCTGTTGCGGTCGATGACCGTCGAAAAGATCGGCGAGGACGGCAATGACGTGTTCGTCCGCTACAGCTGCGAAACGCTTGACGGAAAGACCTTTCGCAACACCGAGCTGCACGCGTTTCGCGGCAACCGGTTGCGCAGCGTCGAGGTCTATTTTGGTGCCTCCTACCGCGATGGCGTTTTCATTCCACAGAACCAGTCAAGCTGACCAACACGGGAGCAACGCATGACCGAACGATCCGTCGTCCACTCCACCTTTGTCGTCGAGCGGAGCTATCCTGTGGCGCCGGCGAAAGTCTTCTCCGCGTTCAGCAGCGCAGATGCCAAGCGGCGCTGGTTTGTCGATCCCCACGATCCGATGCCCAGCCGGCATGAAATGGATTTCCGTGTCGGCGGCAAGGAGGTCAATGCCGGCTGCCCGAGCGATGGGCAGATGCATTTTTTCAACGCGGTCTATCAGGACATCGTGCCGGACCGGCGCATCGTCTACAGTTATGAGCTGCTGTTCGGCGAAACCCGCGTCTCGGTGTCACTGGCGACAATCGAGCTGTTGGCGGAAGGAAGGGGCACGCGGCTCGTGATGACGGAACAGGGCGCCTTCCTCGACGGCCACGACACCTCGGCCACGCGCGAGCATGGAACAGGCGAACTGCTCGATGCGCTCGGCGCCTTCCTGAAAATACAAGCCTGACCATCGCGGCGGTGTTGATGATAAAGGGCGAGTGGATCAGGCTTCCCAGAATTGATCGAGCCAGATGTTGAGTTTCAGGAAGCCGGCATTGCTTACGGTATAGACACGCCGCGTGCCTTCAGCCTTGGCGTTGACCAATCCGGCGTCTAGCAACACTTTCAGATGCTGTGATACGGCTGGACGTGAGACTGGCAATCCGGCCGCCAACTCGTTGACGGTCTTCGGACCGCGTCGAAGTTCTTCCAGAAGGTGGCGCCGATTGGGGTCGGCGATCGCCATGAAGGCGTCGGAAAATATCATGCCTCATTTGTGAGGCAAAGTTTTTCGAATCTCAACTGTCTGCTTCTGCTTTTCTTCTTGGGTCAAGCCGCAATGCTTCGGGGGTCAAGGAGCGGTCGGCCGGCTGCGTCTTGAAGGCGTCGCGATCTCCGATCGGCACCGGAGCGCGGCGGCTGATGCGCAGCAGCGTGTAGCCGGCCAGCGACAGATGCGCGAAGGCGGTCGCCAGGAACAGGCCCTCCGGGCGCATCCAGCCCATCAGCGCCGCCGCCAGCAAAGGGCCGATCATGGTGCCGAAGCCGTAGAGCAGCAGCAAGCCGCCCGATACCTTGACGAAATCCTCGGCACGGGCGTGGTCGTTGGCATGCGCCACGGCGATCGAATAGAGCGTGTAGGCGAAAGCGCCGTAAGCGGCGGTCAAGACGATGACGAAGACGGCTGAGCGCGGTTCGAACAGGAAGATCAAGAGCGCTACCAACGCCCCGCCGAAGGCGGCACCGGCCAGCACGAAACGCCGGTCGGTCTTGTCGGAGAGACGCCCGGCCGGCAGCTGCATGGCGGCACCGGCGACGACGACAAGGCTCATCATCAAGGCGATCTCGGCTGTGGAAATGCCGATGCGGGCGCCATAGACCGCGCCAAGTGTTCCCCAGGCGCCGTTGGCGATACCGACCAACAGGCAAGCGACCGCCGACACTGGCGAGTTGGCGTAAAGCCCTTTGACGTCGAGCTTGACGTCCTGCAGCGGTTTTGGATGCGAGGCCGTCGAAACGGCGGTCGGGATCAGCGACAGGCAGAACAATATGCCTGTGATCATGAACAGCGACGCCGATTTCACGTCGCCGCCGGCGACGATCATCTGTCCGCCCATGATCGAGGCATAGGTGACCATCATATAGAGGCCGAAGACGGTGCCGCGGTTCTCGTTGGTGGCTTTCTCGTTCAGCCAGCTTTCGATGACCATGAAGGCGCCGGCCATGGTGAAGCCGGTGAAGGCGCGCAGCAGGATCCAGACATATTCATCGATGATCAGGCCGGTGAGCAGCGCCACGATGGCGCCGGACGCGGCAAAGGCGCCGAAAGCGCGCACATGCCCGGCGCGGCGCACTATGCGGGGTGCAAAGAAGCAGCCGGTAACGAAGCCGCCGGCCCAGGCCGTGCCCATCAGGCCAAGCGATGCGGTCGAGAACCCTTCCACCTGGCCGCGCAGGGGCAACAGCAGCCCATGCAGCCCCGATGCTGCCAAAAGGAAGGCAGTGCCGCGAAGCAGGGAGAGGATCGGTCTGTAGGATGCGAGCATTTTTTGATCCGGCTGAACTCTGGGAGGGGCGCAGGTCTGAAGACAGCCGCATTCGGGCTTTTCGGCGGCGGGCCGTTCCGCCCGTCTATCTATCCGCGGCGGAACAATGCCTCGGCGGCCGATTTGGTGTTGTCCTTGGCCCTGAGCTCCGCTTCCAGCCGGGTGATTTCGTCGCGCAGGATGCCGATCCGCTCCGACAGTTCGCCAACGGAGAGCAGCGACAGGTCCTGCCCGATCTCGTGCGGGCGCGCCTTCTTCTTGGGTTCGTCGTCGAAGATCGCCATCGTCGCTCCTCCTCCGTCACACCAGATTGGCCATTTGCCTGATTTGGCAATCAGCATACATAGGGCACGGGCGTCGATGCAAACAGCCGGTAAGGATGCGGCGAGGAAAGACGGGAAACTTCATGGCGAACGGACAGAAAATTCCGGCAAGGATGACGGCGATCGCGATTTCGGAGCCGGGTGGCCCACGGGTGCTGAAACCGGAAACGCGCGACGTGCCGCAGCCCGGCCCCGGCGAGATCCTGATCAAGGTGCATGCCGCCGGCGTCAACCGGCCCGACATACAGCAGCGCAAGGGCGCCTATCCGCCGCCGCCCGGCGCATCGGACCTGCCGGGCCTCGAAGTGTCGGGCGAAGTGGCAGCCCTTGGTGACGAGATATCGCGCTGGCGCATTGGCGACCGGGTCTGCGCGCTGACGCCAGGCGGCGGTTATGCCGAATACGTCAAAGTTCATACCGGCAGCGTGCTGCCGCTGCCGGCCGGCTTCACCCACACAGAGGCCGCGGCGGTACCGGAAAACTATTTCACCGTCTGGTACAATGTGTTCGAGCGCGGCGGCCTGAAGAAGGGCGAGACGCTGCTGGTGCATGGCGGCTCGTCCGGCATCGGCACCACGGCGATCCAACTGGCTTCCGCCTTCGGTGCCTATGTCATCACCACCGCCGGCAGCAAGGAGAAATGCGACGCTTGCCTGAAGCTCGGCGCCGACCGTGCGATCAACTATCGCGAGGAGGATTTTGTCACGGCGGTCAAGGAGGCGACGGATGGCAAGGGCGCCAATGTCATCCTCGACATGGTCGGCGGCGACTATGTCCAGCGAAACTACGAAGCCGCCGCCGTCGAGGGCCGCATTGTCCAGATCGCGGTGCAGGCCGGCGCTGTCGCCAGTGCCGATTTTTCCAAGATCATGGTCAAGCGGCTGACCCATACGGGTTCGACGCTGAGGCCGCGCACCGTCGAGTTCAAGGCGGCGATCGCGTCGGCGCTGGAGGCACAGGTCTGGCCGCTGCTCGGCACACGCAAGGTGGCACCTGTCATGGACATGATCTACCCGCTCACCGATGCCTGGCGCGCACATGAGCGGATGGAGGAGGGCGAGCATATCGGCAAGATCGTGCTCGACGTCGGCTAGGACGTATCGATATTCCGGTGATGCCGGCCTGCAAATGGCTGATACCTGCGCTTCCGGCCTTCGCCGGCCGAAGCACTCACGTGGGCGGTCGTGGCTGTTAAGGCTATGGCCGGCATAGGCCGGTGCTCACGTACTTAAGTACGCTGCGCTCGTCGCAAGGGCGACCCCGGAAACCATCATTTTCGACTCGGCCTGATCGGAATCTCGACACGTCCTGAGCCGAGGCCTGCCTACGAGATGAACAGAAGCTTAATGGTGCAATGCAGCATTTGCATCATTGCTATGCAAAATCGGCCGTTCAAGTCCCCATCGATGATCACTATCTGTGCAGCATCGAAACGAACACCCCATCAGGAGGACTACCATGAACCCGATCCGCGCTTTCCGTAACTGGCGCATGTACAACGAGACCGTGCGCGAACTGAACAAGCTCAACGCCCGTCAGCTCAACGATCTCGGCATCAACCGCGCCGACATCGAGCGGATCGCCCGCCAGGCGATCTGATTTCAAGCACGACCCGGCCGTAGGGCCGGGCTCATGTTGAGAAGTAGAGCCGTCGCAGACGTTCCCCGTTTCCGGTTCCGAACCCGCTGGACCCCGTCCAGCGGGTTTTGTCTTTTTGGGGGTCTGCGCAATTGCAGGCGCGCGTAGCCAAGACCTGGACGCGCCAGCAAAGCCAGATGGTGGCGTTGCTCAAAAGCGCCGGTACCTTTGGCTGAAGTGGGTGGCGGTCAAGGCATTCGAATGCGCTTGCCGGCTCCCGAACGTATCGGGGCCGCCGCGCCTCCAAAAACATTGCGAAACAGCAAGGGAACGGTTATACAGGCCACGAATTTCCCATTTTGGTGGCTCTAAACCACCGCCCGCGCGGGAACGCGGGCGAACGAGAAGGATTTTTTAAATGGCCAATACGCTGCTGATGCCCAAGGCGACCGCCGTCTGGCTGGTCGACAACACCGCGCTCTCCTTCGAGCAGATCGCGCAGTTCTGCGGGCTGCATCCGCTCGAGGTCAAGGCGATCGCCGACGGCGAATCGGCGCAAGGCATCAAGGGCATG